>JAPXRV010000018.1:0-43515 GCA_033813415.1 Opitutales bacterium
GATGAAATTTACAAGAAATTAACCAAAAAATACGGCTAATGGGGAAATGAAATGGGAGAAGGTGTTGACAAAGGGGGGTGAAGTGGGGCAAAGTGGGGCATAAGTTAACTGAGAGATCGCGATTACAGACTTTTGGATGGGAACCCCGGATACAGTCGTTTACACAGGTGAGCATCGTCATAATATCGATGACAAAGGCCGCCTGACCCTTCCTTCCAAGTGGAGGATGCAGGGAGATGACGTCTATTTGGCTCTTCCAAACCCGAAAGGTTTCATCACGGTCTATCCTCCGAAGCGTGCGGCCAAGTTCTACGAAAGGATCGAGCAGATAGGTCTTGGCGATGAGGAAGCGCAGGAAGCGTTGTTTGAGCTGTCCGCTTTGGCCCAGAGTTTTGGATGTGACTCCGTTGGCCGTTTCAAGCTATCGGAAAAGCTGGCGCAGCACGCTGGTATCGTTGGCAAGGAAGTGGTGCTGCAGGGCAATTTTGCCTCATTCTCGATCTGGAGCAAAGATCGCTACGAAGGTCGCCTTTCCGGCGATGTAAGCGAACGGTCCCAGAAGTTGGCCGGACTCTTGTCCAAGCTTGGGGGCATCTGAGGAAAAGCCCATGAGTGCCATATCAGAAGCTTATCCGTTTTCGAGTATCGCAGGGACGCATGTTCCGGTGATGCTGCGCGAGGTGCTGGATCTCATGGAATCATGTCATCCCAAGCGTATACTGGACTGCTGCTTTGGCGGAGGTGGTCACACCCGTGCATTGCTGGAGCGCACCGATGCAAGTGTAGTGGCTGTTGACCGGGATCCGCAAGCGGGGGTGAGAGCCGGTGATCTCAAAGCCAAGTATGGTGATCGATTCGAATTTCATTCGATGAACTATTCCGGGATTGATCGTCTGTCCGTTGGAGGATTCGACGGTATTCTATATGATCTTGGGATTTCTTCCTTCCACGTGGATGAGGGTGACCGCGGGTTTTCCTTCCGGCAGGACGCACCTGTCGACATGCGGATGGACCCGACAAGCGGGGAAAGTGCGGCGGAATTTCTTGAAGGTGCTCCTTATGATGATCTGGTAGCAGCAGTAAGAGAATACGGAGAAGAGCAGAACTGGAAGAGAGTGGTTCATGCTCTGATGAGTGCCAGAGGGACGGGTCGCCTGAGTCGTACCGTCTCTCTGGCGCAAGTCATTGAGGAGGCGATTCCCGAGAGAGTGAAGCGTCAGATCCGTGGAATGCACCCGGCCACAAAGACGTTTCAGGGGATCCGGATGTGGGTGAATCAGGAGTTGGAACACCTCAGGGTTTCGCTTCCCAAGGCATTTACCATGTTGAATGAAGGCGGGCGCCTGTTGGTGATCTCCTTCCATTCGCTGGAAGACCGCATTGTGAAGCGCATGTTTCGCGAATGGGCGGGGCAGCCCGTTGATGCGAACGATAGCCGTTCGCAGCATGACCGGGTCGTCCAGGCAAGACTGATTACGCGGAAGCCTTGCGTTCCGGCTGAAGATGAAATCCAGGCGAATCCCCGCAGCCGTTCGGCGCGGCTTCGTGCTCTTGAGCGTATGCCGCTTGAGCAGAAAGGAGCAGCATGATTGACTCCAGGCAGTGGCGCACCGGATTGGTTTCATTTGCGGCTGCAGGCAGCATGTTGTTGTTGTCTTGTTTTGCCCTCCTCCTGGTTCGGGGAAATTCAGAAAATCTCGCTGACAGGGTTGCCCGTCTTGAGCGCGAAGCGATCAAACGCGAGGATGAATTGAGAAAGATCGAACTGCGGACGAAGGAAGCGACTCATCCCGTTGAATTGATGAGCCGGGTGGAAGGGCGCATGGCTCCGGCCGACCGCAATCAGGTTGTGCGCATGCGCACAACGGTGGAAGGAGGGACGTTCTAATGCCCCCAGCATTTGTCAGTCCGGCTCGTTTCAACCTTTTTGTTGCGGTTGTGGTCCTGTTGTTCGGCGGAATCTCGGCCCGCCTGTTCTACCTGCATGTCGTCAATCGCGAGAATGCCCTGCAGACCATCGAGAAGCACCGGACGAGCTTTGTGGTGCAAAAGGGCCGGCGCGGAGAGATTGTAGATGCGAAGGGCAACGTGCTTGCCTCCAGTCGCAGTCATTGGGTATTGGGTTTGGATCCGCTCCGAATCGACGCCAGGGATAAGTCACTTGTTCCGCAAATGGCCTCCTTATTGGGAATGCAAGTGGATTCCCTTGATGCACGTTTTGACTGGGGTGCCATGTATTCGGGCCGCATCCGCGAGGATGTGAAATGGCGCAAGATCAAGGACGATGTGGATGATGCCACCTATCAGGCTGTGATGGCGCTCGGAATCAAGGGCGTCTATGGCTATGAGCAGTCCGAGCGTTACTATCCGGCGGGCGGCCTTGCTTCCCATGTGATTGGATTTGTTAACAAGGAAGGCACTCCGGTGATGGGAGTCGAGCGGACGCTTGATTTCTACCTGCGTGATACTTCCGGATGGCGCATCGGTGAGATCAATGGAACCCGGCGCGAGATCCGCCAACTTCGTTCCAGGGACTATCCCGGTCAGGATGGATTCACCGTAGAGCTGACCATTGACATCAATGTCCAGCGCATCGTCGAGGAAGAGCTGGATATGATCTGGGATTCCCATCAGCCGGAATCTGCCACGGTCATTGTCAGCAATCCGCATACGGGAGCCATTTTGGCAATGGCCAACCGTCCGGGCTTTGATCCGAACGCATTCTGGAAGTATGATCTTGATAAGGATCTGCGCAACCGGGCGATCAGTGATGTCTATGAACCGGGTTCGACTTTCAAGATTTTGGCGGCGTCCGCTTTTGTTAATGAGCGCCTGGGCGATCGCCACACCCGGTTTGACTGTTCCCTTACGCGCTTCCCTTGGCGCAACCGCATGATCACCCTGCCCACCGATGACAAGCGCTGGGAAGAATTGGAACTGCGTGAGGTGTTGATCAAGTCGAGTAACCGGGGCGCAGCACTCGCGGGGCTAAGTTTGGGAGAGCGGCGTCTATTTGACTATTGCCGGTCGTTTGGATTTGGATGTCGCACGGGTATCGAACTGAGCGGTGAGGAGCCCGGACTTCTGCGTGAACTCAAAGACTGGGATACCTACACAGCGTCCAGGGTCTCCATCGGATACGGGATCGGCGTAACCCCGCTGCAGATTCATAACGCGATGTGCGTGATCGCAAACGGAGGCACCCGTGTGAGCCCGTGGATCGTTCGCAAAGTCGCCGATGCGGATGGACGCTCGGTAATAGAGTTCGGGAAAGACCATCGCGAGAGGATCATCTCCGAATTCGCCGCACGCGAGATCCGCGAGTGCCTCAACGAAGTCGTCAGTGATGAAGGCACCGGGCGCCGTGCAATATTGGAGGGTGTAAGCGCAGGCGGAAAGACGGGCACTTCACGCAAACTAATCGATGGGGAATATGATACCCGTCGGCACCTCGCGTCATTTTCTGGATTTTTCCCGGGGGATAACCCCGAACTCGTCGTGACCGTAATGGTCAATGATCCACGGAACACACCCTCGACCTATGGTGGTCGTGTTGCCGCGCCTGCATTCCGCAATGTGGCCCAAAAGGTGGCTGCCTACTACGGCATCCGAACCCCGACCCCGAACAACGCAGTGTTTGCTTCGCACCCATGATCGCCATGACCCAAACGCACGACTTCCAGATCAGCCAGTTCCTGAGAAGACCGATGGGTGACAATGCCGCATCGGGTTCCAGCCCATGCAAACAACCCTATTTCGGTAGTCAATCCGATGGAATCCGCCTTTCGACCTTGCTCGAATCGGTGGAAACCAAACGGGTGGATTATCCATCCCGCCAGGTCGTGCGCGCCCTTGTGTGGGACAGTCGTCAAGTGGTTCCCGGAAGTGTGTTCTTCGCCATTGAAGGTGAGAAACACGATGGGCACCGCTTTATTCCAGATGCGATCGCCCGTGGTGCGGTCGCGGTAGTCAGTGAGAACTCAACCCTGAAACGCAATGATATCACGACAGTTATCGTTGAAAACACGCGGGTGGCTCTGGCTAGGATGGCGCTTCGTTTTTACGACCATCCGGACCAGAAGCTGAATCTGTTCGGTGTGACCGGCACAAACGGCAAGACCACTGTATCCCGGATGATACAGTACATGGTCGAACAAAAAGGTGCGCCGTGCGGATTGATCGGAACCATCGAATACGCTCTCGGGGGTCGCGTGCTGCCCGCGCATCGCACAACCCCCGAGGTGGATGAGATCTGCGCGCTGCTTTCCGAAATGGTTACAAATGGATGCCGCGATGCCGTGATGGAGGTGAGCTCACACGGGATATCCCAGCGCCGTGTATATGGACTTTCCTACAAGGTCTTGGCGTTTCTCAACCTGACCCCCGAACACTTGGATTACCACAGTGACATGGAGGCCTACTACCGCGCAAAGGCTTCGCTGTTCAAGGGCGCTTCCAATCCGCTTCCATTGGCAGCAGTCATCAACGTGGACGATCCTTACGGCGTTCGTCTCTGGGGTGAGTTGGATGCATCGGTTCGCAAGCTATCGGTCGGAATCTCCGAGGATGCTGATTTCCGTGCCGAGAATATTGAAGTCGGGCGCGATGGTACTGCATTTGATTTTTGCTATCCAGGTGGTCGTAAGCGCATTCGCACTCCATTGTTGGGAGACTACAATGTGCTGAATATTCTTGCCGCGGTGGCATGTGTCCACCTGTCGGGAAAACCGGTGGCCGGATTGCTCCGGAAGATCCAGGGGTTCTCGAGTGTTCCGGGACGCCTCGAACGTGTCGATGCAGGTCAATCCTATTTGGCTCTCGTCGATTATGCCCATACACCGGATGCTCTCGAAAAGGTGCTTACCACCCTTCGCGGGGTGACGGAAGGCCGGCTGCTGGTGGTATTTGGATGTGGGGGAGACCGCGATCGGGAAAAACGCCCGATCATGATGCAGATTGCCTGTCGTCTGGCGGATTGGGTTTGTGCAACGAGCGATAACCCGAGAAGCGAAGACCAGAGTTTCATCTTCGAAGAGATGCTTGCCGGTGCGATTCCATCCGTTCCGGTGATCACGATCGCAGACCGCGAGGATGCGATTGCAGCAGCTGCGGCTGAAGCCCGTCCAGGGGACACTCTTGTGGTCGCCGGGAAGGGACACGAAGCCTACCAGATTTTCGCGAACACGATTGTTCCCTTTGACGATCGCACCGTACTCAAACACGCGATCAATGCGTGTGCGGACCTCGAAACAAGTAGAATTTAATCCTCAATTGCCATGGCCTATTTTGAACAGTCGGATTTGGAAAAATGGAGTCGCGGTGAGTGGGTGAATACTCATTCCGTCCCGCCGATACGGGGATTCTCGATCGATTCCAGAAATGTGGATTCCAACGAGATGTTCATTGCCCTTCGTTCCGAAAAACGGGATGGACACGCTTATGTCGGTGATGCCGCCCGTCGTGGCGCCAGTGCTGCCCTCACCGAGCAGTTTATTCCGGATGCGGGTATTCCCCAGCTGAAAGTCAAGCAGGGGTCCCGCGCTCTTCAGGATATTGCGTTGAATCACCGCCTCCGTTTCAAGGGCTCGGTTGTCGGCGTGACCGGAAGCTGCGGCAAGACATCCACCAAGGATCTGATTTCCCTGCTTCTCGGTGATAAGCGGGTATTGAAGACGGCAGGAAACTTCAATAACACACTCGGTGTGCCCCTCACGTTGTTGAGACTCGACAGCGAGCAGCATGACTTCGGGGTGGTTGAAGCCGGGATCAACACCCGCGATGAGATGGGTGAGCTGGCCGGGATGATCGATCCAGAGATCGGGGTGGTGACGATGATCGGACGTGCACACCTCGAAGGCCTGGGTTCGCTCGATGCGGTTGCCAAAGAGAAAGCCACGCTCCTGACCGGCCGTCGCCAGATGCATGCGGTGGTTTATCCTTTGGCATGCCACGGATACTCAGCGTTCAAGAATCTGGACCACACCACCAATCGGGTGCTTTGCCCCTTGGGCGAGTGGATCCCTTCGGATCCGTGGATCCAGCCGGTTCTATACTGGAGTGTGAGTGAAACCCGCGGAAGGTGGAGTATCTTCTTGCAGGAATCCGGAAAACCACGTCGCAAGTTCGTGGTGGGGAACCTCAGTGCCGGGATGCGGCAGAATGCCGCGCTTGCGATCCTGACGGCATCCGAACTGGGAGTGAGCGACACTGACATTCAATGGAGACTTATGCTGTGGCATCCGTCCGCCAATCGTGGCGAAGTGCTCCAGACCGCTACTGGCTGGGTCTATTCGGATTGCTACAATGCAAACCCGGATTCGATGATCGATAGCCTCCGTGCATTTGAAGCGACCTTCGAGCCAGCCTATAGCCGGTTGTATGTATTGGGATCGATGCATGAGTTGGGCTCGGACAGTGCGATCTATCACGAGGAAGTCGGGAGTAAACTCAGGCTCCGGTCATGCGACCGCGCGATCTGTGTCGGGCGCGATGCATCGGCGTTTTTCAACGGATTGGTCGCTGCGGGAAATGCCCCGGAGCAAGTTGCTTTGGCGTCAACTGCTGATGAGATAGCGCTCCTGGTTTCTGCCTTTGAAGGTGTCGTATTTCTAAAAGGTAGCCGGGCGAATCGTCTCGAAAGACTGATTCCTGAAAATTCAATCCCCATTCCTTCCTATCCCTGAATCCTATGACTGAACTCCTCACAACCGTTCTTTCCTGGAAGGCCAGCATTCTCGACCTTGGATGGAGCGCCCGCATGGGATTTGCCGGGCTCAGCTCCCTTCTGATCGTTTTTGCGGTTTTCCGTCCGTTCCATCGGATGATGCAGCGGCTGAAATACGGTGAGGTGATCCGTGAAGGAAAAGATGTGGAAAAGCTACATGCGTTGCATGCCGGAAAAAAGGATACGGTCACCATGGGCGGTGTGATGATGCTGGTTGCCGTCACGATTTCGGCGCTCATTTGGGCTCCTTGGAATGTCTATATTCTGTCGGCGCTTTTTGTATACCTTTCATTTGGCCTCATCGGTTTTGCGGATGATTACCTGAAGGTAACCAAGCGCAACAAGAAGGGATTGGACGGCAAATTCAAGATGCTGGGTCAACTTGTGGTAGCTGGAGCGGTGTTCGCGGTCCTGATTTATCATCCTGTCAGTTCAGCCCATGTAAGGGATCTGTGGATTCCACTCTCAGAAGAACCATTCATTCCGGAAATGCCCTACTGGATGGCTTTTGCTCTGCTGTTTCTTGTGTTGGCTGCCACCAGCAACACTGTAAACCTGACGGATGGGGCGGATGGACTTGCGATTGGTTGTTCGATCAGTGCGATCCTGGCCTTTGGAGTGATCGCATACATGGCCGGAGCTCCGTTGGTTGCCGAAGGACTCAATCTCGCGAAGATTCCCAGTGCGGAGGAGATCAGTGTATTATGCTCGAGTTTGTTGGGGGCGGGATTCGCATTCCTTTGGTTTAATGGGCACCCTGCCCGCGTATTCATGGGCGACACCGGATCACTGAGCCTCGGTGGGGTCATCGGGATCATCGCGTTCCTGTTGAATCAGCCCCTGATCCTCTTCCTGGTTGGCGGGATATTTGTGCTCGAAGGGCTCTCCGTGATCATCCAGGTGGCGTCATTTCAACTTTTCCGCAGACGCGTGTTCCTCATGTCGCCTTTGCATCATCATTTCGAGATCGCCGGATGGCCTGAGAGTCGCGTCGTCATCCGTTTCTGGATCGTATCCATCCTCTTCGGAATCCTCGGGATCTGGACCTTCACCCTCTGAATCTGAATGCTGCTTCAATCCACAGTCAAGGATCTGATCCGCAAGCCGGTTGCCATTCTCGGCCGCGGCGTGAGTGGACTGGCGTTTGACCGCTTGCTGGCAGCTCTGGGAGGGACTGGAGTCGTGTTTGACGAGGCCGCCTTAAACGGCGCATCGGATGGGTTCAGCGAGTCGGTTATGTCCGGCTTCGGGTTGGTCGTCAATAGTCCGGGGTTCCGCAAGGATCATCCATGGATAAGAGCCGCAGTGCAGTCGCCTTCCGTTGAGCTTTGCTCGGAAACCGAAGCCGCTGCAGCGTTTTGGAAGGGCAAGATCGTAGCCGTGACCGGCACGAATGGCAAGACTACCGTAACCGGGCTCCTCGCCCACGCGCTTCGTTCCGGTGGTCTGGGTGCGATCGTAGGCGCCAATGTGGGAGTTCCTTTCAGTGACTGCGTAATGGATTCCCATTCCGAAAGCGATTGGGCCGTTCTTGAAGTCAGTTCGTTCCAGGCATGGAACCTCTCGAAGATCCGGCTGGACGGGGTTATATGGACTAATTTTGACGAGGATCATCTCGACTGGCACGAATCGCTTGAAGACTATTTCATGTCCAAATGGCGACTGGTTGAGCTGGCGGGTAACGCCCCGGTTGTGATTGGTCAGGATGTCGCTGAGGCTGCAAGAGGCTATGGTCTGAGGATACCCGAGCACGTGATGGTTCTTCCGGATGCTGCGGCCGACAAAGAATCCGCTGGCTTGACCCTCGGAAACCGCCGTAATCTTTCGATTACGCGGGCATGGCTAAAGCAGGCGGGACTTACCCCATCATGGGTCGATTCTGCCATGACCGATCATTCCTTCCCCAAGCATCGTTTCGCCCTCGTCGGTGAGCGCTCAGGGATGAGGTTCTGGAACGACTCCAAAGGAACAAATTTCCATGCCGTGGTGGCTTGCCTGGCCCAGTTCAGTGAAAAGGTCTGGTGGCTGGGCGGCGGTCTTTCAAAAGGGGGAGACCTTCAGGGCTTCTGCAAAAGGATAGCTCCAAAGATTTCAAGAGCATTTGTCTTTGGGCAGACCGGGCAGCTTCTCAAGGGATTTCTTTCTGCTGAAAGCGTGCCATGCTCTTGCTACGCCACAATGCGGGACGCACTCGAGGCAACCGAGCGGATGGCTGTCGATGGAGTGGACGTGGTCCTTTCCCCCGGTTTTGCAAGCTTCGATCAGTTTTCGGGCTACGCGGATCGCGGAAATCAATTCGAATCGTGGGTTACGGGATCTGTCGTATCCGAGCCTGCCTATCAACTTTCACACACCTAATCATTAACCCAAACACACACACCAATATGAAACTCATCAAAGTCGTCAGTCTGGTAACGGTCGCCCACGTAGCGTTGATCGTAACTCTGGTTCTTACCCCGGGATGTAATACCGTGGACCAGAAAACCGCCGCAGTTCCCGAGCCAACTCCAATAGGAGATACTCAGGATGCTGGATTGTGGGTTCTCAACGATGATACTGCTGCCCGTTTTTCGGCTCCTTCGGTACCGAATCTACCGGCTACCAATCGTAGTGTCGTTGCCGCGAAATCAGGAGCTATCGATCGCCCTGAGGCGCCCAGCTACCGCGAGAGCATTTTCAATGAGAACATTTCGGGAACTGGATTTGCACCGGTTACCGTTGAGCCATCGGTTGGTTTCGATGTGATGGCATCGTCGGGAGACTATGTGGTCCAAAAGGGTGACAGCCTCTGGGCGATCGCTCAACGTCACAATGTTTCCATGCGCAAGCTGATGGAAGCAAATGGACTTCAGGAAAACTCCAAGTTGCACCCTGAACAGGTGTTGATCATTCCCTCCGTGGATGTGTCGATTCCCCAGAACAGTGGAATGGTGGCTGACGCGAAAGGGGCTGAAAAAGCGGCTCCTGCAACTAAGTCTGCAAAGGCTGAATCTGCCAAGGTTGCGAAAGCCGATGTCGCAGCAAAGCCGGTGCTTAAGAACGGAGATTCCTATGAGGTTCAAAAGGGAGATTCGCTCTACCTGATAGCATCCCGTTTTAACACCACCGTTGCTGCTCTGAAGGATTCCAACGGTCTCAAGAAAGACATGATCCGCGACGGTCAGGTTCTGAAGATCCCCGGCAAAGGAGAAACAACCGCTTCATCCGGATTGGTTGCATCCGCACCCGCCGAAGCGCCGGTGAATACCGATTTGGGCGCTGCGCGGGTTGAGAATGGCGTGCTGGTTCATAAGGTGGAAGCCGGCGAGTTTCCGGGATCGATTGCACGTAAGTATGGGATGTCCGTTGCGGATTTGCTGAAGCTCAATAACATCAGCAACCCGAAGGCGCTTCAGGTCGGCACCGAACTCAAGGTCAAGACCCCGGATGCCATCGTTCAGGATAGCAGCAACACCCTGATTGCAAAATCGGAAGAGCCCAAGGTCAGCGAGCAGGCAGTAGCGGTTCGCGTTTCTGAACCCGAAGTGAAGGAAGTGCCTGTGGCAGCACCCGCCGCACCCGTGGAAGAAAAGACCGCGGAGTTTGCGGACTTCCCGATCATCCGCGTTGGATCCTGAGGTCATTCCGACCATGGCCATGACAAACATTACGTCTTTCGCAAAGGGAGTCGATGGACCATCGCGTAGCAAAGAATTTTCCGGTCATACTATGTGTGATGGGCGCCACGCTACTGACCGGATTTGGGTTGGTGTGTTTATATAGCGCCTTACGGGGATCTTTCGAGATCCCCGTAAACCTCTTTCGCAAGCAGGCGATTCTGCTGGCTCTGGCTGCTGTGCTGGGTCTGGTGATCGCCTGCGCGTCCGAGCGCTGGATCCGGAGGATGGCATATGCAGGTCTCATCGGGTCCGCTCTCCTGCTCGTTATTGTCCTGTTACCGGGAGTGGGCGTTCGTGTGAATGGAGCCCAGAGGTGGCTGGATTTCGGCTTTGTCCGCTTGCAGGTATCCGAGTTCGTGAAGGTCGGATTTGTGATCGGGATGGCACATTACCTTAACCGGTCTCAGCGGGATCGTCAGCGTTTTTGGAAGGGCATGGTTATCCCGATCGGCATAACCGGGCTCTTCTCAGCGTTGGTTATCCTGGAGCCTGATTACGGCACCGCGGTTTTGTACGGTGGAGTAGGCGTGACGATGATTTTCCTGTGGGGCGGTCGCTTGCGTTATCTGCTACCGATCGTCACGGTCGGGGTAATTCTTGTCGGAGCATTGATTCATCAGGATCCGGTCCGTTGGAAACGCATCACTTCCTTTCTGGATACGGAGGCAAACCGGGCGGATGGAGCTTATCAACTCTGGCAGGGGTTGCATGCCTTCGGAACCGGCGGAATAACCGGGGTCGGCATCGGGAACGGGCGTCAACAGCTCGCGTACCTTCCCGAAGCACACACTGATTTCATATTCAGCGTGCTCGGTGAGGAACTCGGGATGATGGCGACATTGTCGATCGTTATCCTTTTTCTAGGAGTGTTTTCGGGGATTGTGATCATCGCGGCCCGTAGCTTTGATTCATTCTGGTTCCTGGTGACGGTGGGGTGCGGAAGCTTCCTAACCTTGCAGGCTCTATTCAATATGGGCGTTGTCACGGGTTGTCTTCCGACCAAGGGCATTTCTTTACCGTTTATCAGTTACGGCGGTTCGAATCTTGTGAGTGCCTTCATGATGTTGGGTTCTGTGGTGTGCGCTTGGCGGCATTCAAACCGTTCATTGATTATTCACCCTAGGGAACTATGAAAACGGTGCTACTTGCTTCCGGTGGATCAGGTGGTCATCTGGCTCCCGCGATTGCACTGGCTCAACGCCTTCGTTCTGAAGGATTGAGGACCATCGTTTCGACTACTCGCAAGGGAGTTGACCGAAGGCTGCAGGTTCGCTATCCGGACTTGGAGTTTGTAGTCATGAGCCCAGCCAGGAAGGGTGAAGGCGTGCGCGCCAAAGTAGAATTTGCGGTCGAGATGGCTGCTGCGGTTTGGTGGAGTGCGGTCTTTTTGAACCGTACGGGCACCGATCTCGTTTTTGCAACAGGAGGATTTGGTTGTGCTCCGGTAGCGACAGCTGCATGCCTTCTCGGGGTTCCACTACAGATTCACGAGTCCAACAGTGTCCCGGGGCGGCTGTCATCCCTGTTCAGGCCAGCATCGGCGATGACTTGGATTACCCGGTTATTTGGCGATTCGTCGGGTTGGCGGCAGAGTCGCCGGGTTGTGGAAACCGGGGTTCCTCTGAGAGCTGAGTTCAAGTGTCGGGATATGAGCGAGGCGAAAGCCGATCTTGGGCTTGATCCCCTTCGTCCGGTGGTTACGGTTTTTGGCGGCAGCCAGGGAGCACGGTCGCTCAATAATTGGGCGTCTACCGGGACCTCCCACCTTAGGGCATTGGGAGTCCAAATCATTTGTGTTTCCGGTCCATCGGGAATTCTCGAACCGGTGCCGGATGATATCCGGATCATCGATTTCTGCGACGATATGCCTGGTTTGTATTCCGCTTCAGATATGATTATCGCGCGATCAGGATCCGGCACATTGTCGGAGCTAGCGGCATTTCGAGTGCCGTCTGTTCTTGTGCCGTATCCTTATGCGGCGGCGGATCATCAGCTTGAGAATGCGAGGCGGTTTGCCTGCGCGGGGTGCGGTGTGTTACTGCGGGAGCATGAACTGGAGAGTGCCGGTGATTTGATCGCCCGTTTTCTTGCTGATCCGGACTGGATGCAAGCATGCCGTTTGAACCTGCGGCAATGGAATGCCGGAAACGGTGTGGATGGTCTGGTTCGTGAGCTTGCGAAGCGGGATAAAGGTTGCGGTGATCTCATGGAGTGCGGGAGGAGGCTTCCGGTAGGATGAGCGGTTCGTTACAGCATTATCTTTTTGCGGGAGTATGTGGCATGGGTATGGCTCCTCTAGCCTTGTATTTGCGCAGCCGGGGAGATCGGATCAGCGGTGTGGACGATTACGCGGATGCTCGCGTGAGAATGATGTTGGAGGTCGGTGGTATCGAATTCCACGACAGTGTATATGCGGCGGACCGTCCCGATGTCGTTGTGATGAGCCGGGCGTTACAACATGAGGGGACCCGTGTGGATGCTTTGCGAAAGCTGTTTCCGGATGCGCGATTCTGCTTCAGGGGTGAATGCCTTGCTGAAGTTGCAAAGGGCAAGCGCCTGTTAGCGGTGGTCGGGAGTCACGGAAAGACCACAACCACGGCAATGACCATTCATCGCCTTCTTGGTGAGGGGCTTTCGTCGGATTATGTGCTGGGTGGACTGTTCAAACACTCCGCCTATCCGCCCTCTCGATGGTCACCTGAATCGGACTGGGTTGTTGCCGAAATCGACGAAAGCGATGGCACGATAGATGGGTTCTCACCCGAGGTGACGGTGATCACCAACCTGGACTGGGATCACATGGATTGTTACCAGTCCGAGGAATCGATGTTGAACTCCTTCAGACGTCTGGTGGGCCGTACCCGCGCAAAGGTGATCATCCGTAGTGATTCGCGGGACAGGCTTGGAATCCGCGATGATGGCAAACCTGCCGAGTGGGTTGTGCTGCCTGCCGCGGGAGCGGGTCCTCAGTTGGGATTCAATCCCGGGAACTGGGAATTGTCGGGTCTTGCAGTGGCTGCGATGCTGGACTCCAGCGTCAAAGGCTCTGCCAGTGTGGACGTTCAACCCGGCATGGAGTCATTCCCTGGAGTTGAGCGTAGACAGTGTGTCTATTCTCTGGATAATCACAATTGGATGGTGCAGGATTATGCCCATCACCCCACCGAACTGAGTGCGCTGCTTCATTGGGCTGAGAATTGTTATCCGGATCACCGGATCTGTTGGGTGTTTCAGCCCCATCGCTATTCGAGAACCAGACACCTTATGGATGGGTTCGCCCGGGTGATTTCAAGGACGGATGCCGTGCTGATTCCGGAGTATGCGGCTTTTGAGCACTTTGATGCGAGTGGCACGTCCAAGGGTTTGCAGGAGCGGATTTCTCGCCTGAGTAACCGTTTCGCGGAGATAATGGAATCGCCATCAGCGTTGTTGGAGTGGATGCGAAAGCGCGCAGATTTTCCTTCAGTGTATCTGTTTGCGGGAGCTGGAGATATCGACAAATGGGCGAAGTGGATCCTGGCCTCGTGGGACAACGGATCTTTTGAAGATCAGTGGTTGAAGTATGCCACCGGATTGGTGACACCTCAAACCCGCTTGGCTGTCAATGAATCGCTGAAGCATAAGATGTCCCTGAACGTCGGCGGGAACGCCAGATTCTATGCCGAGCCTGCCAACGCGGGAGATCTCCAGATTCTGATGAAGACCGCAGCCTTACTCAGATTACAGACTGTGGTGATGGGGAGAGGTTCGAATTTGCTCGCAGATGACTCGGGTTTCGAAGGGTTGGTCATACGTTTGAATCAGCCCGCTTGGCGCGGGATGTCGGACTTGGGTGAAGGCCGGATTTGGGCACGGGCTGGTTTGTCGCTGAAGGAACTGGCGCGCAAGGCAGCGTCCCTTGGGGTGTCCGGATTTGAGTTCCTCGAGGGCATACCCGGTTCGGTGGGCGGAGCGCTCAGGATGAATGCGGGGGCGATGGGCCGCGAAATGCGCGACATTTTGGAACAAGTCGAACTTCTCAGTCAGGATGGGAGGGTTGTCAGGGTGCCTGCCGCGGATTTGATTTTGGGATACCGTTCGTCGCCTGGATTGGATGGGTACGTGGTGATGGGCGCTGTATTGAAGGGTACCCCCGGGAAGGATCCGGAGGTGATTCACGAGACGATGGATGGATACTCCAAGAGACGGAAATCGACTCAACCGTGGGAGCCGAGCGCGGGGTGCATTTTCCGTAATCCTCCTGCCATGTCGGCCGGTAGGCTGATCGACGAGGCAGGCTTGAAGGGTTTGAGAATCGGGGGAGCAATGGTTTCTCCGGTCCATGGGAATTTTCTGGTCAACACCGGTGATGCGACTTCAGCGGATGTGGAATCGTTGATCTGCAAGGTGCGCGAGCGGGTGGAACAGGTGCATAACGTGAAGCTTGAACTCGAGCTTCGTCGTCTCGGAGTGGAGCAACCAGGAGATCATCGGGAACCAGAGTGGGGGGATGGAGGATGTTCAACATGACGGATCACAGGCAAGTGGATGCCCCACGCATTATGGTGGTTTTTGGAGGAGTTGGTGCCGAGAGGGAGGTTTCCCTCGTTTCCGGAGACGCAGTGCTGAACGGATTACTCGGGCAGGGATTTCGGGCTGAGGGGGTCCGGATTGATGCCGCAGATCTCCCATCTGGAATCGACCGGGTTTCTGACATCGTTTTTCCGGTATTGCACGGCGAGTTTGGTGAGGACGGAAGGATTCAGGGTCTCCTTGAGAGCGAAGGATATGAGTATGTCGGATCCGATAGCCAGTCCAGCGCACTTTGCATGGATAAAGTCCTGACCAAGGAACGGGTGGTGCAGGTGGGGGTTGGTTGCGCTCCTTCTGTGGAGTGGGATGGGCGTATGCAGCTCGATGCGGCCAACGTGATAGGTCAGTTGGGCAATGAGATTGTCGCGAAGCCCCGATCGATGGGGAGCAGTGTGGGATTGCACATGCTGTCGGGCCATGCCGGATTGATGCGTTTTCTGGAGACGGGTGATCCCAGCGTATCGGGTGGTTGGATCCTCGAGCAGCGGGTCCGCGGACGTGAGTTTTCGGTTGGGGTGCTGGGTGGCGAGGCGATGGAGGTCGTGGAGATCGTGCTGCCCGATCAGAGCCCTTATGACTATGCCAAAAAGTATCAGGCAAACGTAACCCGATACGAGGTTCCGGCTCAGGTAGGGTTGGAGATTCGGGAAACCATGCGGACGGCCGCGGTTAGCGCGTTCGTTGCGTGTGGCTGCCGGGATTTTGCCAGAGTCGATTTTATGTTGGATGAAAAAAAGGGATCTCCGGTGTTTCTGGAGATCAATACCCTTCCCGGCATGACTCCCAAGAGTCTGCTGCCCAAGAGCGCTTCCGGGATGGGACTGGGGTTCGGGGATCTGGTGTTCAGGATGGTTAATCCGGCGCTGATCCGCTTCCGTGCCCGCAAGACATGATAACGAAAGGAGGATGCCTCATATGAACGAGAGCAGAGATCAAATCATAGGATGGAGGGATTTACAAGCTAAGGCGGACGCTGGGACTGCGGCGATTCATCGCATGCCGGCGGCTGTGTGGGGATGGGCATTGGGACTGCTGTTTGCCGGTGTCGGAATCTGGCTATTGAGCGGATGGATCGCCCGGCAGGGTGGAATCGATGGAGTTGCGTCACTGGTTCCGGAGACTTCCGAGCCGATGCGGCAGATTCATTTTTCCACGGACGGAGTGCTTCCCGATGCATGGCTGGCGCGTCAGCATGGCCTGAAACCCGGGATCACCCTGATGGATGTGGACATCAAAGCAATTGGCCATAAGCTTCAATCCTATGGTCAAGTGAAACGTGCGGTCGTGAAACGGGTATTTCCTGACATTTTGTCTATCGAACTCGAAGAAAGAAAACCGCTTCTCAGAATGGCTGTGGATCTCGGGAATCAGTCGGCGGTTGCGGTTTTCGCCGTTTCTGACGAAGGGGTGGTGTATCGGCCTCTCGATGGGTCGGAGCCAGGTATTGCCAAGCTTCCGTTCATTGATGGGGTGAAGATCCCCTCGATCGAGGATGGAGGCACCCGGATCGCTGGAGCGTCGGACATCGCGGTTTGGCTGAACAGTGCGGCCGTGCTCTATCCCGAATACTACGCGGACTTGCGGGTCGTGTCGCTGGAGCGCTACGCAGGCGGCGAGGAGGAACTCGGATCTGTTCTCATCACCCGTGGGAAGGTGTTTCCTGACGTAGTGGTTCGACCGGGCTCAGCCGGAACGCAGATCGGGCAGCTTCGCAGCAGTGTGGATTGGTTGCAAAGAGAAGGTAAACAGGCCCGGGTGGTAGACCTTTCAATTCCTGACGAAGTGGTAATTCGCTGATCTTGTATTCTTTGGTATGGAGAGCCTTTCGCTAGTGCAGAATGAATCAATTCCGCTCCCGTTGAGTTTTGTTCTGGAATCCTGCGATTGATACCGCTTGATTCTAAAGTTGATGGCAGCATCTCATTACATAGGAGCATTGGATATGGGAACCGCAAAGGTTTCCATCCTTGTCGCCGAGCTTTCCCCGCCGTCCAAGCTCAAGATCATTGGACGCGCGATGGTGCCGAGCCGGGGGATCCGGAAGGGGCGTGTGCTCAATGTGAGAGAGGCCACCACTTGTGTCCATCGTGCGATACGGGAGGCCGAAAAATCGGCCGGGGTGAACCTTAAGTCTTTGTACATGTCGATTTCCGGCAGTCACCTGAAGGGTGAGTTGCAGGTGGGCAAGGCTCAGGTCAGCCATAGCGCACGAATCGTCACGGACTATGATGTCGGACGTGCGGTTGAAGAAGCCAAGCGCCGGGATTTGGGTCCGGATCGGGTATTTGTCCAGTATATCCGCAACCCGTTTCTACTTGATGGGAAAAAGGTGGATGAACCCTATTCTCTGCGGGGAAACGAGATTCAGGCTTGTTTCTGGGCTGTGCACGCGGATGCCAGGGTATTGCGTGAGCAGATGCAGATCGTAAACAGCTTTGTGTCGCGGATCGATGATATCTTCCTTAGCAGCTTGGTGGTGGGTCGGGTTCTTACTTCGGAGGAGCAGCGGCAGTCGGGTGTGCTTGTTTTGGATATTGGAGCGGGAACCACCGATTTTGTGCTTTATGGAGATGGGTATGTGCTCATGACGGGTGTGCTGGATGTGGGCGGTGATCACATCACGAATGACCTGAGCGTGGCCTTTAAGATTCCCTGGGAATCCGCGGAACGCCTCAAGGTCGACTATGGTAAGGCGACTCCCGTTGAGGGTCCGTCGGATGATTGGGTTTGGTTGCGGGGTGACTTGAGCATCGGGGACCGGAGATTTTCCAAGAGGGCAATCCAGCGTGTCATTCATGCCCGCATGGAAGAACTGTTCCAATTGGTGAGGCGTGCAATCCTTCCCGTTTTGGAGCGTGAGGATTTGCGGTGTTCCGCTCTCATGACTGGCGGAGTGACAAGGCTTACCGCGATCGAAAACCTTGCCGGGCAGGTATTGAAGATGCCAGCCGCGAGCGGGCGTAACCCGGATTGGGTGATCAATGAGCTGCAGGTTCCCGAGATGAGTAATGTTTTGGGGCAGGTGCAGTTTGCGCTTCAGGACTATTCGGATTCGGTTTTGGGATCGCGGAAGACTCCGGGTTTGTTCGGGAAGGTAAAAGGGTTTTGGTCGAAATGAGCCATCCGGTGTTTTCGGCGGCAGCACGAATCGAGATCAGAAGAATGTAATGACATGACAGTAAGCCTGAAACCAGTGTCGGATGTTAAGATCGGAGTAATCGGCCTTGGAAGGACGGGCAGGAAGGTGCTTGAACGTATGCGGATTCGCTCCGCATGGGATGTCGACGCGGTATGCTATGACTGTGACCTGGAAGTGATGGGTGTGAGTAGCCCATGGTTTGGGTGTGAGTGCCTCGGGGTTGGAATGCTGCATGGCTTGGGTTGCGGGGGACAGGTGGAATTGGGGCAATCGGTGGCATTTGGATCCGAGGAGACGGTACGGGCATGGTTAGTTGGCAAGTCGATGGTCGTGATGCTGCTCGGCGCAGGGGGTGGATTTTCCGGTGGGTTTGCTCCGGAGGTGGCCGATTGGGCAAAGGAGATGGGCATTCCTGCGCTGTGTGTGGCTAGTATGCCGTTTTCATTCGAGGGGATATCCCGCATCGATTCGGCCAGACGCACGATCGACATTCTGCGTGACAGCAGCATGGCTGTGGTCACAGTGGAGATGGATGATATGTTGCTTTGGGCGGGTGATGAGTCATGGGCTCAACCAGTGATCGAGCTTGGTCTTGATTGGATGCAGCACGCTGCTGCTTCGATCCTGGGTCTTGTTGAGGAGGATGGTCTATTCGCTTTCGATCTAACGACGCTCAGGCAGGTATTTGATCTCGGGTTTTCGAAGACCCTTTTTATCACCGGCGAAGGCGAGGGCCAGAATGCTGTCGATGACGCGATCAGCCAGATAATGGGTTTTGCGGATCTCCGCCTTCCGGATAGTGAGGTGATTGTGGATCGGATGCTCGTCGCGCTTAACGGTGGCGCTTCGCTTGGTGTGGCTGATGTGAACCGGATCAACCAAACGATTTCGAAGCGGTTTCGAAAGCCCGCCCGTTCGTTTTTCGGTGCTACGATCGAGGAGGGAGATGCAAAGGTGAGCATCGGTGTATTTCTCTCAATCGGGCTTGGTGGCGGAGAGCAGGGGCAATCCGTCGTCTCAGACGGAGGGAGCACTGGCGATCCTGAGGGCGGATCCGTGCCGGCAGCGAGGACTCGACCCTTGAAGCCGACAGGCGGAGAAAAAGGCGATGCCCAAGGCTACTTCGATGTTTTGATCCGTGAGAGCAACCGTGGGGTGTTTGAAGATACCGAGCCGAATTTGGTGAATGGGGAGGATCTGGATGTTCCCACTTTCCTGCGGCGCGGTATCCGGATAAAGACCTGATCAAAACCGATCGCTTTGACAGGAGTTTGATGGTTTCGGAAGGATCGGGAGTTGTTTATTGTTTTCAATTGCGCTATATTTGCCCGTTATGAAAGCAGCGTTTGCCGTGTTCATCATCGTTTTGGCAGCATCTCCGTGGGGATTTATGTTTCTTGGAGAAGGTGGAGTCTCGCCAAAGAAGCCCTCTGGGAACGGAGAGGTAGATACTCTGCGCGCATCGCTCACGCGTCAGAATCAGAACAACGGAATCCTCGAGGGGCAGGTTCGTGAACTCGAGCTTGATCTGCAAACGGTGCGTTCAGCCAAGACCGGTCTGGAACTGAGGATTGAGGAATTGGAAGCGAACACCGCAGCTTTGGAAGAGACCCGTGCGGGTGTCGAGGCAGAGTTGTCCGCGTTGAAGGAAGCCTATTCGGGTATGGAAGCCCAGCTCAAGGCATCGGCCGAAAAAGTGGCGCAACCCGGGACACTCGAAGTGGAGAATGCGGACCTAAAGGCGCGTTTGCAGACCTCGTCAGAGGAAATACGGCGTTTGAATGCGATCGTGAACTCGCTCAGTCAGGAGTAAAGGAAATCCAATGACCCGCGCTGAAGGCGGAGGCCCCGCCGATTCTCTGGATAGTCTGATTCAGTCCATCCGCACACAATTCTCGTTTTTTGATCAGGAGGACGGTGGCGGAGGATGGGTGTATCTGGACAATGCAGCCACCACGCAGAAGCCCCGTGCCGTTTTGGATGCGCTGATGGGATACTACACCCGCTATACGTCCAACATTCATCGTGGTCTTTATGAATTGAGTGAACACGCTACGGAGTCGTATGAGGCTGCACGGGCGAAGATCGCCCGTTTCCTTGGCGCAAGTCAGCCGGACGAAGTGGTGTTTGTCAGAGGCGCCACGGAGGGGATCAATCTGATCGCATCGTCATGGGGCCGCAGAAATCTTCAGCCGGGTGACGAGGTGCTGATGTCACAACTCGAGCATCATGCGAACATCGTGCCTTGGCAATTGGCTTGTGAATCGACCGGAGCCAAGGTTCGGGTGATTCCCATGGATGATGCAGGAAATGTCGATGTCGACGCGGCTTTGGCAATGATGGATCAAGGACGGGTGAAGGTTCTGAGCATGATGTGGGTGTCCAATGCCCTCGGTGTTCGACTGCCGGTGGAGTTGCTCGTTAAGGAAGCGCGGAAAAGGGGGATTTTCACACTGGTTGACGGGGCACAAGCCGTATCCCATTTTCCTGTTAACGTGAGTGACCTAAATTGCGATGCCTTTGTGTTTTCGGGGCATAAGCTCTATGGCCCGACAGGAATCGGTGTTCTCTGGGCGCGGGCTTCGGTTCTTGAACAGATGCCTCCCTATCAGGCTGGAGGCGATATGATCCGTAAGGTCTCCTTCTCTGGAACAACTTTTGCGGCACCTCCTGCCCGATTTGAAGCTGGGACACCCCATATCGCGGGTGCAATTGGGCTGGGCGCCGCAGTTGATTGGTTGACAGGTGTGGGATTTGACTGCGTGGATAAGATTGACGCTGCCCTTTACGAGCGCTGCATCGAAATGGTTTCGGCGATTCCAGGTCTGCGCAGGATTGGAACTTCGAGACGTCAACTGGGCGCAGTCTCGCTCTTCAGCGAGCGTGCTCATCCAAGTGACATCGCTGCGTTGTTAAGTGCTGACCGGATTGCGGTCCGGACAGGCCACCATTGCGCCCAGCCTTTGATGGAACGTCTGGGCATCCCAGGCACGGTGAGAATATCGATGGCTTTGTACAATTCAATGGACGATCTCGACCGCTTGGGCAAGAGCCTTGCCAAAGCCATGCGGATGCTGGGATGATTTTCCGGGCGGTAATTTCTGCGCCATGAATGAGGACTTGAGGCAGGTCTATCAGGATATTATCAGCGACCACTTCCGTCATCCCAGAATGAAGGGTTGGAGTGGCGAAGGCTGGAAGGATGTGCTGAATGTTAACCCGGCCTGCGGGGATCAAATCCGAATCGCTTGCCGGCGGGATCCCCAAAATGGACAGATAACGGAGTGGAGGCATCAGAGTCAGGGTTGCGCCGCATCGGTGGCCTCTGCTTCGATCATGTGCGGCTTGCTCGACGGCTTGCCCCCGGATCTTGCCCGGGAAAGGGTCTCCATGTATCTGCGGGAGCTTCAGAATACCGCCCCCGGAGAACATTCTGATACCGATGCATTTGAAGAGCAGGCCTTGTTGTTTTTCAGGCGGGTGCCCTCAAGGGTGGTGTGCGTCAGGCTCGCGTGGGATGCAGCCCTCCGTCTGTTGGATTTGGTTTGAGCCGATCGATCGGGCGATCCTGCCGGCAAACCGGATGCGGAGAAGACGGAATGCAGTGTTTTGTATCTCAATCCTAAATGGTTCCGGTAGCCGAGTATTCCAGCGTGTCATCCGGGTCCGGATCGGAGGCCTGAATGATGACTGATCCGGTGTCTTTGTGGTCTTCTTCATAGCCATCCCAGAGTAGATTTGCCACCTATTTGCCGGAAACATCATTTCCAGTTCCGTTTTCTGCACGATGTTCAACGATGCCTATTTCAACTCCCGCATAAGCCGGATCTCCAATCATGGTTCCAACCGTTGGAGCGATTAACCAGAATGCCCCTCATTCTCCAGGGGTGGAGTCAATGCGGATTCTGGCCTCGAAGAAGCCATATCGGGCTTCGAATTTGTTTTTGGTGCGGAGGAAGCTGGTGTAATGGGTGATGTTGCTGTCATTTGTGTTCTCGGTGTAGGTCGTGATCCGGAGAACGCCATTGGACAACGATATGGCATCCATCGTGTTGGTTGCGTGCCGTCGTTTCCAATAGGGTACCAGCGTGGGGGGCAATCAAGCCCTGGAATTACTGCCCGCTTGCGGAGAACTCAAGGTTGTCTTGGTCCTCGTCAGTGGCGTTAAGGATGATCTGAATGGTTTGTCCCGCCTGGATGGTTGCGTTGGATGGCGGATTGATAACCGGGGTTGAGTTGACGCCTCCAACAGTTTGAAATCTGAAGTCATTGTATTCGTATGATGTTGTGAAAGACGAGTGCCCTTCAGGATAGGCGTCGCCTGAACGCTGGAAATCCCATGCGACATAGTTGACCGAGTCGGCTCCGGGATCGCATTCGATTCGGTATGTTTGTCCGGGTGTAACCCAAATGCCAAGGCTTACCGATTGCCCTGAATCACCTGTCAAAATCACCTCTTTTTCCAGGATTGGGAGATCAAGGTGGTTCAGGAGTCGAAACCGGAAGCTGGAAGCTGTCCCGACCTTCGTTACGTAGAGCGTAACCGCGTGGAGGTATGGCATCGAGGGTACGAACTCCTGCCAATACCTTTGCCCTGGACTGTGTGGCCAGTGGTGGTAGCCTGTGGTTTGTGTCTGATCAACCGCCACAGATTTGGGCCAAACATCGATTCCTCCAACTGTGGCTACCCGGCTATCCGCATGGGATTGTCCATTGTACGCTCTTGCCCAGAAAGAGCGAAGTCCAGCAGTTACAGTGAGTTCGAGTCCTTGTTTGGTCGCTCCGTCTATCGGTCGGGAAGTGTCACCCGCTATTCCCTCATACCACTGGATTGATAGAGGCGGGCTGCCAAGCGCAAGCGTCTGCAGGGTGATGGTGTTCCCTGTGATGGACTTCAGATCCGATGGCTCCGAGATAAAGGCAGGACTCTGTGGAACCTCAATGCGATAGGCGGATATCACGGGACTGGTCATCTGGATCGTCCTGGCGTTATTGGCGGATTCGGCATCGGGCAGAGCAATCCCGGTTGGAACGCCTGCGTAGGATAAATCCGGATTGGAGAATCGGAAGATCCGCTGTCCGGGCGTGTAGGCCATGATTGTGCGGTAGAGTACCCCATCGTTTCCCGTAAACCGGTGTCCGTATGAATCGGGATATAGACCGGAGTCAGTCTTCGCAGTTAGACGGTCATGATGGCCTCCCATGTTGTGCCCAAGTTCATGCGGGAGCACCGCTCCGGCTGCGGCACCATAGCTGCCCACCACTGAGAATCCGTATGAAGCGGATCCGTTCTCGTTGTTCAACAGCCACGCGATTCCTCCTCCACCATTCTGAAGAAGGCACACAAGGTCGGCTCCCCATGCATCGCGGAGTGAATGTGCTTCGTCCAAGAGTCCATCGGATGGGTGGGTGAGATTGTCGAGATCCTCACCCATGGAGGACTCTTCGGTGTATTCGATTTCAGTCGCGTGGACGAGATGAAGTGTTTGATCGATTCCGCTGTCCTCGTAGGCTTGGTTTGCCCCGGAAACCATCGTCAGGATGTGAGCCAATACGCCATCATGGCTATTGTGTATGGAGGTTACAGCTGGAGTGTAGACGACGAGTAGATCCACCCGGTCAGCCCGGAGGGTGGTTGAAATGAGTGCAGCGAAAAGTAGCGTAAGACAGGCTCTGCGACAAGCCCGGGAGGATCGATTGCTGTCCATTTTCGTTTGGGATGAATAGGATGAATCAGTCTTCATTCCATTTGTGTTTTTGATTGAATGGCGAGAGGCTCGGATTTGGGTGGCTTTCTTGGTTCCAGCATTAACCCGTCCAGCGTTTCCATGTCGATGGAATCGATGATGATGGAGCTTGGGATTGAACCATTCCGGATTTCGTAATAGCGGTTTGTTGCGGGAAGCTGCAATGATCCGGAGTTGGCTTCACCGACTTGCGTCAGGATGATGCGGCTGTTCTTGTCCTCCGGGATCGTGGCAGAGAGGGTAGATACGCGGGGACCGGGCTGTTCGAACGATTCCACTTCGATGTCAAACGAGAGCTGATCCGATAGACGGATGTGGGCTCTGGTTTGCCCAGCTAGAAATGCCCGACCGATACTTTGGATGTCAGGTTGGATTCGCCCGGGATGGCTACTGATCACCGGTCCCGTTCTGGGGCCGGAAGGATTGGACAAATCAGCCGGAGAGGGGGATGGCGGAGTTTGGAAATCCGGATCCATTCCAAATCCAGATTGTGCTTCTGGTGGGCCGAAAGCATCAGGAAGAGGTTTTTGGCCGGATTCGTGGGGAATTCCACGTTTGCTCACTTCTGCTCCATCCCGGAGATGCAACACGAAGAAAGCCAAGACCAATAAGACTCCGGTGAATCCGTAGTATCTTAATCTTGAGGATATTTGCATCAATAGAATGCAAAGAAGGAGACCTTCCCGTTTTCTTCAACCCCAAGAAAATGATGGCAATCGCTTTTACGGTTTTCTGATGGACTGGTCATCTCAGAAACAGGACGCCACAGGTGTTATTCAAATGACACCCGGCAGATTCCTCAATACGGTGAAAAAGGTGACGGATTCATCGAAGCAACCATCTTTTGATGATGGTCTTCACGAGGTCTGACCATTTGCGCAAAACGATGACTCGCCGGCCCCAGCGATCCAATGGACTGAGTATGACAACACGGGGTTCCTTTGTCTTGTTGAGCCGCCGCCGTATCCTTTCCCAATCGCGATGGCGTCCATGGATAATTTTTACCTCGCTGCCACCACCGATGAATCCTGGAAAGATGGTACGGAAATTATACTCGGGAGTAAGGGTGTAAAAACGCAGTTGATCATCTTCCCACAGCGCGCGCCTGAACGATGGTTGGTCCGCACGGTACCCCATTTCGTCATACAACTCCAGCCACCGTCGGAGGAATCGACTCGTTCTTTCATTCTTTCGGAAGGCGATCATGCCGGTGTTGAATTCGGTGAAGGCGGAGGGAATGCCTTCGATCGGATTTGGATCCCGAAATGCCGTGTGACAGATGAGCAGATCATAACGATCCAGCAGGCATTCCAATTCGTGGAGACTTCCACATATGTAAGTGTCCGTGTCGAGGAATACGGTTTTCTCAAAAGGGGAATGCAATAAGGGCGGGACTTTATCGTGACAGTTGTATCGAAAATCGAGCATCCGGTCGACTTGATCAAATATCCCGGAGCTTGGTTCCTGGTCTGAATACAGATGAATCCGGATCGCCGGCGCGACATTCCGCAAAGAGCGGGCGGAAGTGGAGGCTTCTTCGATGTATCGGCTTCCAGTCGCTACGTAAAGGACTCCCATCGATGCGGTTGTTGGCTGCGGATCAACGGAAGTCTGTTCATTTCCAGGCGTAGTTGCGATTTGGTTAAGATCCCTATCTGAAGTCATGACGGTCAATCGTTGGGCAGCGAGTGCGTCAATCGTTCGCACCCATACGGGGAATCGGAAATCCACCCCTTAAAGTCAATTCCAAAGGCTTGCATATCAGGAGGTGCGGAGTCTGTCTGAAATTTTATGGCAGAGTTTCGCCCGGGCTTCTCAGTGGTTGCGGATCATTCTCAAACCACGTTCCTGAATAGCTCAATAAAGAAACAGTGTCTATATTTCACTTATGAAATGAACGAATGGATTTTCAGTGTGAAATCAGATGATTAGTAGCATGGAAAGGAAGCGAATTTTCGGGAATAATCGGGATTGTATCTATCACGCGATGAGTCGGTGTTTCCTGGGCGGGCGCTTGCTGGAGGATGGGGAGAAGGAGATGTTAGTGAGGATGATGCATAACGCAGGAGCTTTGAAGACGCCGAAAGCTTGGTCTTGATTGGCGATATCAGAATCTCCATTCAAGACCCCTGGATGCCCGGTTGTTCAACGTCCCAGAATGCGATTGATTTCGCTCATCTGTTGGGTGCTTAGCGGGCCTTTTTCGAGAGCTCCTGCGTTTTCCTCTACCTGTCGAACATTTTTGAAGCCCGGAATCGGAACGGTGGAATGGCTTCGTGCCCAAATCCAGGCGATTGCTCCCTGCGCCGGGGTGCGCCCTTCACTGCACAGGATGTCCCGGACAGCGTCCAGTTTCTTTAGGAATTCGGCTTCGGGTTTTCCGTTTTTGAAGTAGGGGACCCATTCGTGCCCGGCTCCCCGCACATCGTCTTGTCCAAGAGCGGATGAGCCTGTGAACTTCCCGGTCAGAAATCCCATCGCAAGGGGGCTGCGGTTGATCGATGCAAGATGGTGATCTTCGCACCATCCAATCATTTCCGGGGCGTCCATAAACAGGTTCAGCGTATGCTGAATCGCGCAGCAGTTTTCCCGATCTGAGAACACCTTGGCTCCAGTAACGAGGTCAGTGCTCCACCCATATGCCCGGATTTTACCTTTACTGACCAGTCTGTCGAGCGTGTCACGGACTGGATCCACATCGGCGATCGAAATGGCCCATTCATGCAGTTGGTAGAGGTCGATGTAGTCTGTTCTGAGGCGCTTCAAAGATGCTTCGCATGCCCTTTCAATGTAGGCGGGTGAGAGGTTGACGCCGTGCAGTGTCTTGGTTGCCTCATTTCCGAAGTGGGCGAACTTTGTCGCGATCACAACGTTTTGGCGTTTGCCTTCAAGGGCACGCCCGATTACCTCCTCGCTGTGTCCGACTCCATAACAGTCGGCGGTATCAAGGAAGGTGATACCGAGTTCGAGTGCGCGGTGGATAGCCCGGATCGACTCATTGTCATCCGTTTGTCCCCAGCCGTCGGCTTTGTCTCCGTAGTAGAAGGGGCCACCGATGGCCCAGCAGCCTAAGCCTAATGGAGAGACTGCGATATTGGATTTTCCGAGTATGCGATGATTCATGGTATTTTGTGGCTGCGTAATAAACCAAACATTCGGTTGAATTTCGGTGCAAAAATAGTCATGGGCGTAGCCCCCGGAAAAACTGATCGAGGCATATCTGCATGTCATGCATTGCCTCGTCCCGGCTCATAATGTCTTTGGAGAGTGCGATACAGGTCAGTGGATAGTAGAGTGAGGTTGCCGCTTTGTTGGAATCGGTATCGGGAATCTCTCCACGTGCGATTGCATGCTCGATGAGCCCGGAGATCGCCTCGACAAGCATTTTCTTGTCATTCTTCGTGAGATTGAGAATGTCTTGTTTCATCTGGGCGGGGGGGAGGTAGTAGATACGGTTCCAGAAATCGATCCCGGGGTTACCCAGACTGTCATCGAGGAAATTCACGCAGAAATCCATGAGCTGTTCCTGAAGGCTGGATCCCTTGCATGACAAAACAATGCGTTGGACGAAAGACTCGTATCGGCCGATGATGGTGGTCAATAGCTCGAGAAACAGCTCGCGCTTTCCTTTAAAGTGGAAGTAGAGAGACGCTTTGTTGATACCCGCCGCTGCGGCGATTTTGTCAACCCGAGCTCCTTCATAGCCGTGGAGTGAGAATGCCTCCAGGGCTTCGTTGAGGATGCGTTGCTTTGTTTCTTGTCCTTTCATTTAATAACCGAATAGTTGGTAGAATATGTGGGCGATCCATTTCCAGTCAAGCGAGAATTGCGGGTTGAGCGAAGCGGAGACAAACACATAGGAGCGGTTCTATCCACTGGACGATTGCAACGGAAGTTGAGGCTCTAACGTTTAGAGCATTTTTCAAAGGGTATCTGGTGGACTTGATGCGGAAGTGGGGCTTGCATCAGAATACGGTGGCGATAGGTTTGTGTGTGGATGGAATACAGGAGTTTTGGAAAAACCGGATTGGAGATGCCACTCATTACCTGTGGCGGTATGCGATTCCAATACAAGTGGAAGGATCTGAAGGCGGATCAGATTCCGATAGAGGCTCAGCAAAAGCTTCAGTCTGCCATGGAGTATGCACTCGAGTGCGGCGTCACTCATTTTGAGACTGCCCGGGGCTATGGCAGTTCGGAGGTTCAGATGGGTCAGGTGCTTCCTGCGATGGAACGTGACCGCATCCTGGTGCAGACCAAGGTAGGGCCGACAGATGATCCCAAGGATTTTCTGGCTCAGTTTGAGCAGTCTTTGCGAAACCTGAACTTGGACTATGTGGACCTTTTTGCGATTCACGGGATAAACGATGCGGTGGCGCTGCGTCAGTCAATCCGGCCGGGAGGCTGCCTGGATGCGGCGCGTCGGCTGCAATCCCAAGGACGTGTGCGGCATGTGGGGTTCTCGACCCATGCGAGGCAGGACATCATTCTCAAGGCGATCGAAACCGGTGGTTTTGATTACGTGAATCTACACTGGTATTTTGTGAATCAATCCAACAGGCGTGCATTGGATGAGGCTCACCGTCGGAATATGGGAGTGCTGATCATCAGCCCCAACGACAAGGGCGGGAAGCTGTATGAGCCCAGTGAAAAGCTTCTCCGCCTGTGTGAGCCGCTGTATCCGATGGAGTTCAATGATTTGTTTACCTGGTCACATCCGGGAGTTCACACGCTCAGTATGGGGCTCTCCCGAAAAGAGGATCTCGATTTGCATGTGCAGGCACTCCGTCACAGGACAAACCCTGGGCTTGTCGATGAGGTTGCCACTCGTTTGCGTGCGGAGATGATCCGGATGCTCGGTGAGGACTGGTGCAATCATTGGGGGGAGGGACTGCCGGAGTGGGAGGATGTTCCGGGTGGTGTGAATGTGAAAGAGATTCTTCGTCTGTGGACTTGGGCAAAAGGTTTGGACATGGTCGCCTACGGTAAGATGCGCTACAACCTTCTCGGAAATGGCGGCAATTGGTTTCCGGGATCCAAAGCCTCATCGGTGGATGACGATGCGATCCAAACTGCCTGTCTGGATAACCGATTTTCGGCGGATATACCCGACATTCTACGCGAAGCGCATGCGCTATTCAATGACTCCGATCGCAAACGCCTTAGCCAAGGCGGCTAATGGATTTGTTGCAACGCCCGGATCATCGAGTTGGAGTGGCTGAAGCATCGGGAGTTGGGTGCGGAACCACTTGAGTTGTTTGCTCACCAGTTGGTCGGTGTGCCGTGTGATCGTTGCTTCCATTTGTTCCGGGGCGCATTTTCCGTCAAGCATGGCAATGACTTCCCGGTAGCCGATGGAGCCGCAAGCGCTTGGGTTGTGCTCGAAGTCTTGCGCACGGAGTTTTCGCACTTCATCAACCAGTCCATCTCGCAGCATCGCCCGGGTGCGGCTGGCGATACGGTTCCTCAGTGCATCCCTGTCCCGCAGCAGCAGCACTCCAGCTTTGGGGTAGGTCGCAAAAGGCTGTGGAGCATCCCTCAGTCTGGCTTGCAGTTGGGTGATCGACATGCCGGATGCCAGGCAGCGTTTGAGGGCGGGTATCGTGCGGCGGGGATTTTGAAGGTCGATACGGTCTGTGTCCTGCGGAGAAACCTGCCGGAGCTTCTCAACCACCCCAACTAATCCCTTGCAATCGTAGAGTTCATCGACTTCGTTTTCGACAGACTCAGGAATGCTCAATGGATCAACAACAGGAGCAAAGAAAGCCTTGATGTAGAAACCGCTTCCTCCCGTAATCAGGACATTTTTCCCGCGGGAATGCATATCATCGATGGCTGTTTTGGCCATTTCAACGTAGCGGGCCACGTTGAAAGAATCCGAAGCCGGCACGAGATCGATCCCATGATGGGCGATGCGTTCACGCTCTTTTGGCGTCGGCTTGGCAGTTCCGATGTCCATTCCTTGATAAAACAGGAGCGAGTCGCAGGAGAGAATTTCCGCATTGTTGGCGGCTGCCCAGTCCAGAGTGAGTTCGGTTTTTCCG
Source organism: Opitutales bacterium (assembly GCA_033813415.1). GTDB lineage: Bacteria > Verrucomicrobiota > Verrucomicrobiia > Opitutales > JAFGAQ01 > JAFGAQ01. The sequence goes on from JAPXRV010000018.1 coordinate 29,886, forward strand.
ACTGCAGTCGGCCCAGTCACGACATAAAGAATGGGCCTTTTGTGCGCCTGACGATCCGGAATCATCAGGCGAATGCTAGGAAGGCCCCGATCAAATGCAATCCCGTATCCCAAAGGGTCCGGCATCCAGTGCTTTTTCACCTGGAAGCGGAGCATTGGACCTTTTGTCCTGCGCAAGACCATCGTCAGTGCATGAGCTCTCCGGACTCGTGATTACCGTCGATGCATCCGTGTGTTTTTGAATGCGGGGTGTTTTCGTAGCATGTGGCAACTGGTGCATGATGGGCTGACTTGCAGAATGCCGATGGGTGGCTAGGCTATTGGCCATGAAGGTACTTTTTATCGGTGGGACAGGTGTGATCAGCTCGGCATCTTCGCGTCTCGCGGTTGAGCGTGGAATCGAGCTTTGGCACCTCAATCGTGGTAAGAGCTCGTCTTTGCGGGCGGTTTCGGGCGTGCGCCAATTGCAGGGTGACATTCGTGATGAAGCTTCTGTGCGGGAGGCTCTGAAAGGGCATCGCTTTGATGCGGTTGTGGATTGGGTCGCTTATTTGCCAGCTCATGTGGAAGCCGATATCCGGATATTTTCGGGTATCGCGGATCAGTATGTTTTCATCAGTTCCGCATCCGCGTATCAGACCCCTCCGGACAAGCTTCCGGTGACTGAAGAGACCCCTCTGGAAAACCCGGTCTGGCAGTATTCCCGGGACAAGATCGCTTGCGAGCGGGTGTTGGAAAAGGAGTATGCCTCAAGCGGATTTCCCTACACGGTGGTTCGTCCCTCGCATACTTATGATCCCTCGCTGATTCCGGTGGAAGGAGGGTATACTGTGATCAGTCGGATGCTCCGGGACAAGCCTGTCGTGGTGCACGGAGACGGCTCCAGCATCTGGACCCTTACGCACCATCGCGATTTCGCAAAAGGACTGGTGGGACTTTTGGGAAGACCGGAAGCGATCGGGCAGGCCTATCAAATCACATCGGACGAGTGGCTGACCTGGAATCAGATACTCATCACTTTGGGTCGTGCGTTCGGAAAAGAGCCGGAGTTGGTCACGATACCATCCCGCATCATTGCACGGTATCACAAGGAGTTGGGCGATAGTCTCTTAGGCGATAAGACTGCGAGCATGATATTTGATAATAGCAAGATTAAGGCGCTCGTTCCGGACTTTCGCTGCGAGATTCCATTCAGTCAGGGGGCTCAGGAGATCGCTGCGTGGTACCGCGCGCACCCGGAGCAGTGTGTGATCGATCCGGATATGGATGGCATGTTTGACCGCTTGGTAGCCGACTATGGAGCACTTGAGGTCTGAGGACTTTCAGTCGGGCATGGGTCGCTCCGGGAAAGGGTAGAATTGAAGCGGTAGCATTGTTGGTTGAATAACCCGGACTGTGCCCCCGGATGTTTGACAAAACAAAAGGGCGGATGGGCGGCATCCGTCGGTGGCGTTGCTTGCGGGCGAGGGTTTCGATGGACCCTTCAAATCATGATCCTGATTGCGGATATGGGTTGCCGGTGGTTGATTTTTGAATAAACGTGTACTTCTTGCAGTCTATTCTTAAATAGTCGTCATGAAAGCATCCCGATAGGGATTTCTGAGACGAATGAAGTGTTTCAACCTATCACACGAGAAAACAAAGATCACCATGAATATGAACCTGAAATCCTGTTCTCTGATAGCCCTCGGCCTCCTTACGGCTGTGTCTGTGGCTTCCGCAAATCCGTTCAGCCGGAAAACCGATGCCAAGGATGGCAACGCCGATCTGGGACTGCCTCCATACACTGGAGTTAAACACGCGATTGCAGTGGTTCCGTTTGAAAACACATCCATGTGGAAGAGCAGCATTGACCTGCAGGAAAACATGACCGGCATGCTTGAGAATGTCCTGATGAGTACCGGACGTTTCGTTGTGGTCGAGCGCGAAAACCTCGGATCCACTTTGAATGAGCAGGACCTGCAGTCCGGTGGCAGGGCAGCGCAGGCGGGTGGAGTGGCACAGACTGGACTGATCCGCAGCGCAAAATACCTCGCAAGGGCACAGATCCTCGGCGTGGAAGCCAACGAATCCGGATCAGATGTCGGGTTGAACATCAAGGGTGTTCGCCTCGGATTGGGTGGAAACAAGGCGCAGATGGAGATCCTTATCAAGATCTTTGATTCCACTACCAGTGAACTGCTCGCCAGCCAGCGCATCGTCGGAAAAGCAGGTGGCCGCAGCATTAGCGTGGGCTACACGGAAGACTGGTTCAGCGGCGACATCGGCGGATTCTCGAAGACCCCGATCGGCGAAGCAGCATTTGACTGTATCGCACAGGCCGTGAAGTTTATCGCGCAGAAGTTTGAAGACTACCAATTTGACGGCAGCGTCGTGACTGTGGCTGGGGAACGTATCGTGATCAACCGCGGATCCAACTACAACGTGACTCCCGGTATGCGTCTGCAGGTTCGCGAAGTCGGTGAGATCCTCACGGATCCGGAAACCGGAGAGGTATTGGATCGTCTCGAAGGCGCTGTATCTGCTACCATCGAAGTATCTGAAGTGAAGGAAAAGATCGCCTACTGTAAGCTGCTCAGTGGCGAAATGCCCAAGAAGGGGGACTCGGTTATCGGGATTTGAGCCATCTCTGCAAACTGAGTTGATTATTTCCGGCCCATGGGCGTTCATTTCGCCCATGGGCCGTATTCTTTTGTGGGATCCGCAATTTCCGTGTTGAGATCTCATCCCGGATCACATGAATCGGTTTCCGGAGCATTTTCATGATCATAGACTCTCATACACATTTGTTTCCCCGCGCAGCTATTGCTGATCCGGGTGATTTTGCCCGTTCCAGAGAAGAGAAGTTCTGGGGAGAACTGATGGTTCCCGATAGTGGACGCAGCCTGCAGGGTTGGGTATCGCCCGAGGAGATGCTCCATTCGATGGATGAATCCGGAATTGAGCGGACGGTCCTCATGGGTTGGTATTGGGAGCACGCCTCTACCTGCGCCGAGCAGAACCGTTGGCATGCCGAGCTGATTGAACGCGAACCTGGACGTTGGCTGGCATTCGCCAGTATTCAACCGCTGGACCGATCCTCCACAATGGATGAATTGCGGTTCGCTGTTGATCACGGGTTCAAGGGCATTGGAGAGATCCATCCTGCCGTTCAGGGGTTCTCGCTTCGCGACCCGGCCTGGCTCGAAGTGGCGGAGTTTGCGTCCGCGAATGGGTTGATCATCAACCTGCATGTGACCGAGCCCGTGGGTCGACCCTACAAACCAAAGGCCGAAACCGAATACGAGGACATTCAGTGGTTGGTTGAGCGCTTCCCTGATCTAAGGATCGTGCTCGCGCATTGGGGCGGATTGGTTTTGTTTCACGAGCTCAATCCATATGTGCGGAAGCTTTTCAAGAACGTCTACTACGATACGGCCGCCAGTCCACTTCTCTACGATCCAGGGGTGTTCAATCTCGCGGTCGAAGCGGTTGGAGCTGAGAAGTTGCTTTATGGTTCGGACTATCCCTTGATGCTCTATCCTCGCTTGGAAAAGACCCCCGGTTTTGTGCGTTTCATTGACGAAATCCGGGAAGTGGTTCCGGATACACGGGTTCTCAGTTTGATTCTCGGTGGCAATGCGCGAAGGCTGTTCAGTTGATGGACTTTCCGGTTTACTAGCGAAGGGAGCTTCGGAAGTAGCACCGTTGATTTTGGGCATGACCTTGTGCGTGCGTAGGGATGAAGATGAAGTGGTTCGCAGGCGGGTGGTTGAGGTTGAAGCTTACGATGGCTTCGAAGACAAGGCGTCTCATGCCCATAAAGGACGAACCGACCGGAACGCTGTGATGTTCGGTCCAGCCGGCCATTGGTATGTGTATTTGTGCTATGGCGTGCATTGGATGCTGAACCTTGTAACCGGACCACAGGACTATCCATCGGCGGTTTTGATCCGCGGTGTGGATGGGCTGCGGGGGCCGGGCCGCCTTACCCGCGGGCTGGGAATTGACAGGAGTCACAATGGAACGGCATGTAAACCGGATTCAAAAATCTGGATTGAACCGGCGGATGCTCTGGAATCGTTCCGGATGGAATGTGCCCCGCGCATTGGCGTGGATTACGCCGGTCCGGAATGGCGCGAAAAACTCTGGCGCTGGTACATTCCGGAGAAATAGCCCACTATGGCAAAGGGTTAGGGTCTCCAAGGGAAAGTGGAATTGGGGTTTGAATGAAACCCCATTTCCGGCGTCGGATGTGGGTAAACAAAAAGCCACAGCGACCGCGATCACGGTGGCTGTGGCTCAGTAAAAGGATCGTGTTAAGATCAGGCTTTTGCCGCCTTGAAGTTGGCTTCGGCTTTTGTCCAGTCGACGACGTTCCAGAATGCCTGGATGTAGTCGGGCCTGCGGTTTTGATAGAGCAGGTAATAGGCGTGTTCCCACACATCGATTCCGATGACCGGCTTTCCGGGGACATCGACAAATCCCTTCATGAGCGGGTTATCCTGATTCGGAGTGCTGGTGACCGCGAGTTTGCCATCCGGAGTGACAACGAGCCATGCCCATCCACTGCCGAAGCGATTGGCACCGGCATTCGCAAATGCTTCCTTGAAGGCGTCGAAGCTTTCAAACGTCTGGTCAATAGCCTTGGCAAGCTCGCCGACTGGCTTGCCACCTCCGGTTTTTGACAGGATCTTCCAGAAGAAGCTGTGATTGGCATGCCCACCACCGTGGTTGCGCACGATCCCGCGGATCGACTCGGGAAGTGAGGCAAGATCCGAGATCAGTGCTTCCACCGGCTTGGAAGCATCATCGTTCATCGCGCCGTTAAGCTTGGTGATGTAAGCCTGATGGTGTTTGGTGTGATGGATTTCCATCGTGCGTGCGTCGAAGTGAGGTTCGAGCGCATCGTAGCTGTAATCAAGAGCGGGTAATGTGTATCCCATAATGCGATATTTCAGATATTTGGTTTCTGTCTAAGGTTGAATGGGCCCTACCATACTCGCTATTGCCGGATTCGTCAAATTTGACAAACAATTGAATGATCGGACGGGCCGCTGTTGGAAAGTGGAAAAGGACGGTGCGACTGAGAAAACAACGAATTTTTCTGCTTCAGGAATGGTGGGTTTCGGACGAATAAAGAAAGGTGTATTCCTTGTTCCAGGGAATCGCCATATTGACAGCCCCGTATTCGCCATGTCCTTGAAGTTTGCCATCGTCGACGACTCCCTGTTTTCCCGTGTTCAACTCAGGCAGAAGATACAGGAGTGGGTTCCGGATGCGGTGTTTGTGGAGTTTGGCGTGAGTGCCCAGGCGCTTGCACAGATCCCCGGATTGGATGTGGATGCCGTAACCCTTGATCTGGTGATGCCCGACCCGGATGGAGCATCTGTTCTGGCAAGTTTGCGGGGTGGCGGCTATGCGCGCCCGATTTTCATCGTGTCGGCTGATATACAGGATAGCACAAAGGATCGGTGTCGCAGCTTGGGATGCACGGGTTTTATTGAGAAGCCGGTCCGGGTGGAGTGTGTTCAGGCGATGCTCAAAACTCTGGGTGTGGAGGTATGACGGACGCCTGCATCATGGATCCCTTGATCAAGGATGCGTTCCTTGAAATCGCCAATATCGGTATTGGCAAGTCTGCGGCATCCATGTCCCAGTTGGCGGGGAAGCATGTGGCGATCACGATACCCAGTGTGGATTTTGTGAGGACGGCGGAGAGGGATTCATTCCAGCTCATGACCGGATCATCTTCAACGGTGATTGTGGAGCAGCGCTTTCATGGTGAGATTGCGGGCACGGCGATATTGTGTCTTGCGACTACCGGAGCATTGAAGCTGGCATCTATGTTGCTCGGTGAAGAGGTTCGTCAGGATGCGTTTGGAGAGATGGAGCAGGGCGCTTTGCTCGAGTTGGGCAATATCATGATCGGCGGACTTGTGGGGAACATGTCCAACGTTCTGCATCTTCACATCGGCTACGACATCCCCGAGATGCAACTCAACGGGACCGGAAAGGTGCTTACGTTGATGCAATCAGTGGGCGCATGCACAGTGGTGGTGAACTCAAACCTGGCAATCGAATCCACGGATGTGTCGAGTTTTCTGCTTCTTGTGTTTGGCGAGCCCGAGTTTGAATCTTTACTGAACAAGATAAGGAGCGTGATGTGAGGACCGTGAACAGTTCACGGTCCCGGAGTTGAAAAGACCCATGGATATGCAGTCGGAGATCTTGGATTCGGCACCTTACGGCACTCTCGTGGTGGACGGCGGTAACGGAATCCTGTTCGCCAATCAATGGGTGCTGCGTCAGATGGGCCGGACACGGGACGAATTGGTCGGGAGTGACCTCACCTCGATGTGCAATCCTTCGCCTTTGGTCATCCGGCAGTTGTCTCTCGCACGTGAACAGGGGCGTCCGGTCATTCTCTCCCAGCGTTTGCACGGCTATTTTCTTCCGGTTCCGCTTCCGCCGCATCATGTGAGCGGGTTTTCCCAGATGCAGCAGGAGACTACGATTGTTCCTCTGGCGGGTCAGGATGGCCGGATGGTCATCACTATCCGCGATGTTACTTCGGTGGTGGTCGGAGAGCGCAGGATCAAGCAATTGCAGCGTGATTTGGAGGAGGCGCGGGAGCGGGCTGAGCGTTCCGATCGCAACAAGGGCCGTTTTCTTGCCATGATCAGTCACGACATCCGGACTCCGATGAACGGTCTGATCGGCTACACAGAGCTTCTCCTCGATACGGAACTGAATGAACACCAGCGCGGCTATGCGGAGACCGTCCATTCCAGCGGGCATATGTTGTTGAATCTGGTCAATGATATCCTCGACTATTCAAAGATCGAGGATGGCAAGCTCCGTATTCGCCCAAAGCTGTTTTCTGTGAGTGAAGCCGTTGAGGACACAATAGCAGTGTTTCGCCCGGACGCCGCCCGCAAAGGGGTGGATCTCAAAGTCCGGATGGATGTACAGGTGCCGTTAAGTTTTTTCCAGGACGGCCTGCGGTTCCGCCAGGTGTTGTCAAACCTGGTCAGCAATGCGGTCAAATTCACCGATCATGGCGAAGTCGCGGTGGATGTTGCATATGTGAAGGGGTATGGACGTATCCCGGATCGTCTGGAAGTGGCCGTCAATGATACGGGTCCCGGGATTTCCCCGGAGGGCTTGAGTGGCTTGTTTGAGGCCTATCAGCAACTGGATCATCCCACGCCCATCAAGGGCACGGGTCTCGGACTTTACATTTCAAGGCAGTTGAGTCAGTTGATGGGCGGTGACGTGCGGGTCGAGAGTGAGCCGGGCCGTGGATCAGTTTTCCGTTTCACGGTGTCTTCCGCGGAAGCGCTGCCGGACGATCCCGATGAGACGCGCCAAATGGAGGTATACCCTCCGCATCTCAGGAGGATCGATCAGTCGGATAGCCTGAGGGTGTTGGTCGTTGACGACAGCCCGACCAATTGCCGTCTGCTCGGATCTTTGCTGGGGCGGCAAGGGCATCAGATTGAATCCGCTGCGGATGGAAATGCGGCGGCTTCCTGCCTTACCCGCAATCCCTACGATCTGGTCATCATGGACCTGCTTTTGCCAAATCTCTCTGGATTCGATCTCGCAAAAAACTTGCGCCAGGGAGCCTATGGCGAAGGGAATCGTTGGGTGGCTTTGTGTTCATTGAGTGGCCTGGAAAAACACGACATTTCGGGATCCCTGACCGATTACGGTTTTCATTTCCACCTCAGGAAGCCTATCGATACGCAGGCGCTGAATGAGGTGGTCCGTGCCGTGCTGGAGGGCTAGGGTGGCACATGGATGTTAAGCGGGAGAGAATTTGTCCGATACAATGGTGTATGCAGTCTGGAATGCCTCAAATCCCCAGGGTGATCTTCCTCCCCGGGGCAAGGTCAGTTCCCCGAATTTATAAGTTGAGATGCAAGAAGAACGTAAGAAAGGCGAACCAGTGAATCCTGCGGATTCCGCTGCCGGGGCGGGGGAGGATTTGGCCAGCCTTTCAATTGTGCGGGCACTTGAGCTCTCCGATGTGGGAGTCGTAAAGACTGACTCAAAGGGACTGATTCTTGAAATCAGCGCTCCGGTTGAGCAGTTGTTTGTGCTGGATCTGAGCCATCCGATTCACTGGACAAAACTGCTTCAGGAAGATGGTGAGGATTTGTGGAGCGCCGGCTTGGAAGAGGCATTTCAGGAGGCTGGACACTGGAAAGGCGAGGGCTGGTGCGACTCCAAAAGCAAGGGGCGCATCGCCGTGGATCTGGTGATGCGGCGCCTTCAGGACGGCGGCCGGCTCATTCTCTTGCGGGATATCACTGAGGTGAAGCGCAGCGAAGATCAACTGCTCGAAGAGAAACAGGGCGCTGAGCACCTTAACTCGCGCCTGGAGCAGGAGATTCAGAAGGTGAACGAACTCGCGGTGATGGCGGAGCGGGCCAATATCGCCAAGAGCGTTTTCCTCACCAGCATGAGCCACGAATTTCGAACGCCCCTGAACGGCATCCTGGGATATTCCCAGATCCTTCAGCGGGATTCCCGTCTCAGTCCCGAAAACCGGGAAGCCGCCGCCGTGATTGAGCGGTGCGGTAAGCATCTGCTGGCTTTGATCAATGATGTGCTGGACCTCTCAAAGATCGAATCCGGCAAGGTGCAAGCGGAATGGGAACCGACTCATCTTAAGCTCATCGCCACGGAGGTGGCGGATGTCTTCAGGGTGCGTTGCGAATCCAAGGGGATTGAGCTTCGTGCGGCTATCGGTCGCGACAAAGGATTCCCGGACTGGGTCGTTGGAGATGCGAAACTGCTGAGGCAGGTTCTCATCAACCTCGTTGGAAATGCCGTCAAATTCACGGATCGCGGATACGTGAAAATTGAAGCATCCTTGATCGCGGAGGAGAATCCCGGGGATGAGGAAGGCGAAGTGGTCGTCCGGTTCTCGGTCAGTGATACCGGGCTCGGAATCGACAAGGCGCACCTCGACCAGATTTTCGAAGAGTTCTTCCAGACAGAGGCATTTTCCGGACACAAAGGTGGCACGGGCCTTGGCTTGTCGATCAGCCGGAAGCTGGTGGCTTGCATGGGCGGTCGCTTGCGCGTCGAGAGCGAGGTCGGCAAGGGAAGCCGGTTCTGGTTTGATCTCAAGACCAGACGCATCAAATCCAGAGAGCAGGGTGAGAGTCGTGGAGATATGGCGATTTATGGATTCGAAGGCCCACCCGTTGCAGTGCGGCTGGATGCTCTCTCGCCAATAGAAGATGAGGTGATTGGCCGGGCATTCCGTGACCTCGGCTTCGAGGTCAAGCGGACTTCTCCTGACTCTGGAGCTCTCAGTGTTCCGCCGTCAGGGGTGCGCTTTGCGGTTGTGCGCGAGGAACACCTCGGGCAGAGCTTTCTTTCCGGTGCGATTGCCGGCAACCTCAGCGAACTTGAAGGTCGGGCAGATCCGCTCACTTGCGTCGTGCTCGCCAGTGGCGAATCGGTGATTGAACCACTTCCTGCTGAACTCACCGAAAAGGTGTCGGTCCGTTACCTGCCGGCTCCGATTCAGATCAACGCATTGCATACCATCCTCGGAGAAGCCTCAGATGTGCGGTGGAAGACCAGCCCGGGCGACGGTGATGGTATTCGCACGGGATCTGCCGCTCGCGAGGACGTGACGCTATCCGATGCGAAGCCTCCCGTATCCCGTATGCAGGCATGGCTCATGTTGGCCCAGATTGGCGATACAAAGGCACTTAAGGACGAAATTGAGCGTTGGGAGAATGCCCAGTCTCAGCCTACCTCACTTTCCGCTGAGCTTCGCTCCATGATCAAGGCCTACCGCATCGATGCCATCTGCACGAAGCTCACCACCCTCATTTCCCAGTCCGCCTGAAACCTGCCCTCTGCAGGATGATATCCGTGTCCATCAATGTCCATCAGTGGTTGAAAATAATAAGCCGACAAATCGGGGCAGGTGCGGCGTTAGCCGTTGCCTGCGCTTTACGTTTGGGCCATTTCGTATACAAACGCATTAATGAAGACTCACTGCACCCAATGCGGAACTGAGATTTTGACCTCGACCGCTGATCATTTTTCGGGAATGTGCGCGATTTGTGGCGGCACAGCCAGAGCGATTGCGTGGAGACGTTCCGTGTGGTTCATTTGGCTGGGTCTCGTTTTGCCGACTCTGCTGATTGCATTCGCGCTGTGGCATGTGTTTCACGAGCGATGGCTCTGGATTTGGGCATTGGCTGTTCTTGTTCCTCTCCTTCTTCGCAATTTTAAACAGCGGACATCGATCGAACCCCCACCGTGCTAGGTTGGGCGCATGCGTCCGGAGTTGGAGCGACTTGATTTGCGGTGGATAGAATAGTCGTGACGGTTTTTGATCCAACCTGGGTAGAAGGTTTCTAATTGTCTGGAAGTCCCGGGTTGCGCTTTTCATCAAGGTTGATAGATCAAAGAGGAAGACAGGTCTCTCGCAGAGGCACCAAGCCCACAAAGGTAAGAATTCTCGATGTGTTCTCCGTATTATCCTGCATCCCCCTATGTCAGGAAAGCTGTCGCCTGAACTGAAAAAGGCTTCATGAGCGGAACCGCTCGGTGTTCGCATGGACTTCAAGTCCTCTCTGGATGTCAAAAACAGATGATGCCTATTCGCTGTTCGTGTGATCCTGTCCCCATCGGGTTGGGGTCAAGTTCGCGGTGGACCAAGATTGGATTACCTAAGGGTTCTCTTGCCTATGCCGTTTGAGCTAACCCTCAATCCGTACCCGCGGACCCAATTATCCGTTTTTTGAAAGGGTAGCATTCAGTTCTTCAATAAAGCGTTTTTGTGCACCCTTGGAAAGAAAACAACTGTCTTGAATCAAATGTTTTGAGCCGCCGCTAAGAATCAATTGATATCCCATCGACTTTCGGCGAACTTCGGTTATCCCACTCAATGGAATGTTCACCTTGCTTAAACCACTGTTCATTTGGAGCGTGTCGTCGGTGAGAACAATTACACTTTTACCGGCAGTCGAGATGAATCGAACGAAATCACCTAATGCAATAAGCATGAATACCAACCCCATCAACTGAAGCAAGACGCCAATGCCCTCATCAAATGAAAAATGGATGAAAGCAATTCCCGATATCGAAAACAAGAGTGCTCTCAAAAAGTAGGGATTACTCACTTTGGTTGTCATAGTTCAGGGGATCACCAACGTCTAGAGGAGGCTCGCCTGCGGCGCTCCCTTGGTCGCATTGCTCGTATCATTATTCATTCGGATTATCATCGAAACATCCAAGCTGAAGCTTTGGCAGAACCAAAGCCATCGACTCCTCCACAGAAATATCTTCATGTTCTGTCCACAACACTTCTGCTCCGTTCTCTAGGTTATCATATACCGGTAATAATAACCCGAGGCCTTCAAACTGCCACCTCCCTCGTCTTCCGGTGTCCTCATCCCAGGCTTCATTCTCGCCGACCTTTCCACACTCGATAGCCTTATCATAGGCTTCATCTCTATCATTTGCCTCGATCAATGTGAGATTATCCCATACCTTACACTTTCGTTTCAGATCATTTTTGTCCTCATCATAATACTCAAAACGCATGATTACTGAAGTAATCCACCATCCAGAATGGCTTCTGTTTCGATAGGGGATTTTCTCATCATTCTCCTTCTTCATAATGTAGAGGTGTATCACGGAGTGAATCGCGTGGCGGAACACTCATTGACTCCAGCGTCTTGTTCGCTCTTGGTTCAGACGATCCTCAATCCGACCCGGATCTTGACGGCAATCCAAAATAGCATGAACGGAGACAAGGTCGCCTGTCAGGGTGTAGTAAATAGCAAAGGGGAAGCGCTTGGACAACATCCAATGAAACTCCTTCGATTTCTTCCGATGGATGCCCGCATAAAGGGCCAGAGAATCTATGTCCGAGTAGAGGGAGTCCAGGAAGTAATGGCCAACGCCACTCTCTTGAGACTCGTAGAAGGAAAACCCATCCACCAGATCAAGCTTGGCGCTGTCAAAAATCCGAATTCTCACGAAACACGGTCGTTGATTTGCTTTTTCGCGGTATCCCAATCCGTGAATCCCACTTCTCCCGACTCAGCAAGGCGGGCCCTTTCTTCAAGAATGCGGTCATGCCAAGCAGGTGTAGAATACCCCTTTCCCGAATTCGAGAGGTCGGACCATATCTCCTCCATTATGCCGATTTTTTCGGCTATGGTCATCTCTTTCAACGGTAATGTGACATTCATGGAATTCAATATGGTTGGATTCCTGCCAGCGTCAAGATGTGGAATCCGGCATTTGGGAAGACTTCCGGATTCGATTCGGTGATACCTTTGACGTTTCTTGCGGACGTCGGGTTTAGGCGTGAGTAAAACGAGGAGCTCTAAGACTATTGTGTGTGCTCTGAGGTGGGCGTGAAGCCAACGGGGTGAACCTATGACCCGTGGCAGGGAAAAGAAAGCCACGGCTGAAGCCATGGCCTCCGGTGTCGCATTGGCCTGCTGCGCCGGGTAGGAATCGGTGTCTTCCGGAGCGGCGGCTTTAGCCATTCGACGAGGCTCATGGCAAGGCCGTCCTCTTCATCGGACCTCACCCCTGCCGTTGGATGACCTCCAAGTCGATTGTGCAAAGCTGCATTCAACAACCGCTGGCTGGAATCTCAGGGAGTTCCCGATCTCAGAGCCATCTGGATTCATCTTCACTACGGGCCTAAAGCCCGTGTCGGATCGGAACCGATGCTGTTTGAGCTAACCCCTCAATCCGTCACGGAGACCCGATTGGTCCTTGTTTTCCGAAAGATGTCCTTTCGAATATATAAGGTGGGCATTCTTCAATACTGCTTTCTTCGATTTCCTCCAGTAGGTTGGGCTCCACCATTTCTCTTTGCAACGCATCTCGACCCATTCTCTTCCCGTTTTCATTTGAATAGTCTTTGAATACACTTTTCCTTTGTACACTCGAAGAAGGAGCCTGCCCGCATTACTAATGCCACAAATGAAACATCCAAATGCGTCCTCCTCTTCATCGTGGCGAAATGTGAGATCCAAATGGTCCCAAGACACGACAAATTTCTTACGTTTTCTTGTTATGCTTACGTCAAATCCAAACTGGTCTTTCTTGCGGACAGTAATATCATGCTCTTTCATCTCTACTTCTAGAGATTGGTATTTCGATAGCCGATCAGTCAGTTTCAACAAAGGATTCACTATTCGCCCATCAGTGTTAATAGCTGCCGTTCAAAGGAAACGAACAGGGGAAACGGGGTAGGGTTTGGTTCACGTGCTCAAGGTTGGAGAGGTTTTGATGGTTTTGCAATCGGAAAAATGTATGTTGCTGATGGAGAATGAATTGATGGCGATGATATTCGAGCGGTTTTGGCATGGAAGGGGTGTTTCATTTGGAATGGCGGATGGCATCGATTCCGGAAAAATTGCCATTCGCGAGCGGGTAAACTTTCCCCGATGGGATGAAGTTTTGGATGCTTCGGATCTGGGATTCCCAACCACGAAGGGCGCCAAACCCACGAAAGGGGACTGGGATCCGCGATGGATGGGGCATCAATGGCTATCCTGTCGACTCGCTTTTTTCGGACAGGATCTACAGGATTGAAGAAGATATGTTCTCACGCAGAGACCCCAAGACCCAAAGGAAAGAACAAC
>JAPXRV010000019.1:0-39125 GCA_033813415.1 Opitutales bacterium
CCTGGGCATCCTCGGAAGGCGTATCCAGGGTAATGTTCCATTGGTGTTTGGAGATGTCAGGCTTGAGCTCATGGTCATGGACAAGCATGGGGTCAAGGGCTATTCCACTCGGGAGATAACGTGTACATGGCAACCACAGACTGAAGAGGAATCGCAGGATGAAACGCCTGTCTCATCCGGTGAGGAACCGGATCGGGTCGAGGTTCCCGGCTTGGGTCCCGTGGACCCACACGCTCCTGACAATCAAGTTTACGGCGGATCAGGTGCTGCTGTGCAGGACGGGACTGGGTCAACAGCAGACTCCGATAGTGACACGATCGTGGATGAAGACGAAAGTGCCGAACTCGAGGCCGTCGGCGACGTGGACGATGAGGACGGATTATATGGTTCTGAGCCATTTGAGGAGGATCCGGATTTGTCCGTATGGGACGACGAGGACGAAGACGCTTTGGCGGAGGAGGAGCTGGAAGACGAAATTGATGGGGACGAGTGGTTGAATGATCCGGAAGTCGATACGGAAGAGCCCGAAGCGTTCGTCGAGGAAGCGGAAGAACCGGATCCCGACTACGAAATGCCGGACATGGAGTCATGGGACGAAATGCCTGTGGACGATGCCGCCACCGAATCTCCGGAAGATGAAGACGCTGTCGGCGGATTTCCGGATGCTGGCAACCGGATTGCACCGATACCCCCACTTGGAGATGTTCCGGGCTATGTGGGGATGCAGCAGAACCAGTCGGACTGGTATTGCACCAATCGCCCCGACATCGGAGTGAAGTTCACGATGCCTGATTGGCTCAAGAAGATGTATTTGCCAAAACCCGGTTCGAAGGAGTTCGAGGCAATGTTCCAGAAACGGCTGGCCGCACTGAAAGCTCAGGGTATGGATACCAGTCAGTTGGAGAAACTCCGGAATATCCTGCGCAACCGTTGCAATCGCGCGGATATGCCAGCTGAGCTGCCCAGCTTTCTGGAGTCGCTGGGGTTCAGTTTTGGCTACAAGCCGAAGGCGAATCCTGCTGAACTGGCGGAGTGGCGAGCCAAAATGGCGGATGCGGCGGATTCCTTCATGCTCAGATTGTTGCATTCAAATGATCCGATGTTGATCGCCTATGGATTGCAGTCCCGTATGGATGCGCTTGGGAGTTTTGATCAGGCCGCGATGGAATCCGCCCAGGCCGCACTTGAGACCGTCAAGGCGACCCAAAAGGTTACCGAGGAGGTGGCCATGGCGATTCCATACCTGAATATTGCCGTAAGTGCCCATGCTCTATGGAGTGGAGAAAACCTTTCCGGGGATAAACTCGGAAAGCTTGATACCGCGCTCCATCTTTTGACGATTGCGGGTCCAGCCTATCAGTTGTTCAAGAATCCAAGTCTGAGACAAGCGGCAGCAGGTCTCGGAAACAAGGCCATGTGGATGGGTGAGAAAACCCTCACCAAGCTGGCGACGAAGATGGGAATCAAACCTGCCCAGCTCAAGGCCATGATGCAGAACATGTCCAATGGGCTTGCGAATGCCCGCATTAAGGCTGGAGAAAAGCTCATGAACAAGGCGTGGACCACTGGAGAAAAGTTCATGAACTCGCCAGCGGGCAAGGAAGCTGCGGCGAGGGCGGCCCGCGATGTCAAACAGGCCGAATCCCTTCTCCATCGGATTAAGATCGCTCAGGCAAAAGCGGGAGTCGACAAGGCGAGCAAGCTGAAATACCGTGAGCTGATCGGACGGCTTCAGGGTAACAAGACGGCTCAGGGTTTGTTGAATTCTCCCAAGTATTCGAATCAGTTCCGGAATACATTGGACAAGACGCATCGGGCAATGGGTAGACTTGCGGACAAGGGCACAATCAAGCAATTCATGCAGACGGGTCATGCAAGGGATCAAATTGAGGCCCTTGCCAGAAAGTTTGGAGTCAAGCCTGGTGATATTGTGGTGAGAGCCCGCAATATCAGCGGCAATACCAAAACGATGCGCAATCTGAAGCCCGGCGAGATGCTGAAATATGGGGCAGACCGGGACGTCGTTTTCCAGTATTGCGTCAAAGGAAAGGATGCCGGTTGGAAATCACTCAAGGATGTCCACCACAAAGCGATCGAGAACATCTACAATTCGAACCTGAAGCATGTTACGGGCAGAAGCGCACACAGCATGGATCACGTCGTGACCAGCCGCTGGAATCCGGAAGCTTACAATTCAGGCTTGAACCCGAACACCCGCGCGGGACAGCAAGCCATTGACGACATCATTTCCGGACGTTCCGCGGGCAAGCTCAAGCGTCCGGCTGATGTGAGGGACACCGTTATTCACAAGGGGCGTGAGTGGATTGAGTCCGGATCGAAGTGGGCGAACCGTGGAGCACGTGAAGGCAAGGATGTTTACATTCGCATCGGCAATCAGAAGGTCCGTGAGGGTATGCGTCAGATGAGTAAGGAATACAACCGGCAGGTGGCACAGTTCATCAAGGCCAAGGGACTGAACCCGTCGAAGGTGCTGCCACCCCGTCTGAATAAAGGACTGGAGATCTTCCGGAAAGTAGAGCAAGGGATGCCGGTCGAGCAGGCAAGGGAGATGCTCAAGGCAATGACGCCAAAGGGCGGAGTGCCGATCACTCCGGAAACAATAGCGGATGATCTCGGCAATTTCGTCGAGTTTCTCAACCGCTGGGGTCTTCCGGCTTCGCCTTGAACCGATGACATTTAGATCTGTTCTCCAGGGCGTGGCTTCAGCCATGCCCTCCGGAAGAGGGTCCAACGGATGTGCATCAGATGAAGGGGATCTGGATGCTCGCCAATTGGAAGCATCGAAGATGACGTGAGCAGGGATTCTCCCGCTCTTTTGAAGAATCGCTGCGCGCGGGGAGGAAAGAGATTTCCAAAACGTCCTTATGGCGAATGCGGGAAATGCATTTATTCTCCGGGCTGAACGCGATTTCGATTTCTGCGAAGTCTCCTTTGCCGTTGACTTTCGTTGTCGCATTTCTTCACTTCCTCCATTGTGTCGCGAGGGTTTCCTAATCATTACGCGACAGCTTTTATCCTCCCCATCGTCTCATTTATTGGTATGTTCTCCGTTTTGCTCGATCTGCGGGTTTCCTGTGGGCTTCCGGGTGGATGGGGATTCTATCACAAAGTGGTTCTTATCCCATAACCTCTGTTTCATCCAAACCCTTTTGTCTTATGCTATCCGGTTTCAACAATCTCATCAACGGACTGTCACGGAAAGCTGAAGGTCTTTCTGACACGCAACGCACATTAATTCTGGGGGACATGCTACCCTTGGATAAGCTCGAAAAAGGTCTCAGCCGGGATGCGAGGGACTATGTGGCCGAAGGATTGCATCCTGAAGTGCTTCTCAAGATCGCATCTTTTCCCAATGTTGGAGAGATTCTCGGTGTTGGTAGGTTCGCTGGCTTCTGGGGAATAGCTGATCACCGGAAGTGCGCCGAAAGGAAGAAGATTTTTGAAAGCAGAGCGCCCTCGCTGCCCGGTGAAGTCTTACACCGATATGGGGAGTTATTCCACTCGGCCCGCTACCTTGGGAAAAGCCCGAATTCATCCGGCACGGGCGTTTTTCCCGACGAAGTGCGTTGGTTGGCCACCCTCATGGAAGAAGTCGCTTCGCTGACCCCGGAACATGAGCGAGCTTTTGGTTCCTTTTTTGATAACAAACGCAATTGTGTGTTGTCGGGGCCGGCTCTGGAAGATGCTTTGATGGCAGCAGGACAATCGCCGGATTGGGTGGTGCGTTGCCTGATGGTTGCGCCGGATTGGGCGTATCTCTATGATACTATCGTTCCCAGTGCGCTGGTGGCGATGGATGAGGTTTTTGCCCGGCATGATGCGGCCGTGATCGATGGGCTAAACATGAAAGAGGTGAATATGCGGATCCGGGCTCTCGGACTTGTGGATCGGTATAAGGCCCCGATCACTCCGGGTCTTCAAAAGGCATTGGAGAAGCTGTTGGTGGGTTCTTCCAAAGCGGTTCGCGAGGAGGTGGAGAAGTTTCTTGTGGGTCGGACGGATGCGAAACAGAAGGCTCTGGTTTCTGCGGAGGAATTCCTCAAGTCAGGTGCTTCTTCCCAGAGTCTGGTTGCGGTTGACATTCTATCACGTTGGGAGCCGGACCGGGCGGTCAAGGTTTTCGGTGAGCTT
Source organism: Opitutales bacterium (assembly GCA_033813415.1). Classification (GTDB taxonomy): domain Bacteria; phylum Verrucomicrobiota; class Verrucomicrobiia; order Opitutales; family JAFGAQ01; genus JAFGAQ01. The sequence continues at coordinate 4,153 of JAPXRV010000019.1, forward strand.
CTCAAATCGGAAAAAAGACCGAGGATCCGGACAGAGATGGAACGCTTTCTAACTCATGGTGGGGGTGTAGTATCCGGACCTCAAGAGGAATCAGTTATGGAAGAAGACAGTTGGGATCTTCCCCATCCGAAGTCCTTTGAAGCGGCGGTGCAACTGACCCCGGAGGCGGAAAAGGAGTTCTACACATTGATTGAAACCTATAACCGCAAGGCGATTGAATTGCATGCCAAGTGGTGGGATAGTACCCCTCCGGAGTGGCGCCGCCGGGAAAAACGCTATATGGCCCCTCCCATTGATCCCTCTTGTGCCAGGCGGCTATTGGAGGGCATGGTGGATTCGGGTTTTGAGGGTCAGGGCAAGCCGCTTGTAAACGCCCAGATGCTCCCCAAATTTGAGATCCTCAGCGCGGAAATCGAGACATGGTTCATCCGGAACGAAGTGAGTGTGGTCGGGGTAATCCGGCTGGCATCGATGCTGGGTATTTTGATCAAAAATAAAGATGGATCCTGGTGGGGGCATTGGGCACACGAGTGGATCAAGGAATGGATCGGAGTCCATGGGTCAGAACTCAATCTCTTGGATCTGGCTGACGCATCCCGTGTGGCGGGTGTTGATTCTGACTGGATAGCCGCTTGCTATTTGGAACTCAGGTTCTATGAGCCGTTGAATCCGCTTGGGCTTGCCCAGTCGCGTATATGGCCGTATTTTGCCGGCTGTCTGGATGCAATCGAATATGCGCTCGGGCTTCGTGAGATAAAGGGAAGGCCTGTGTCCAGCTATCTTGAGCCGAAGTGGAAGGAGGCCGGATATGCAGTCCTCCGTGATTTCCCACGTGCTCCGAGGTCTCTACTTTCGCATTTGTGGTCCGTGGCGTTGGGCGAGCGAAAGACCTATCGGGTTCTTGCTCAACAGTGCCTGCTCAATGAACCCAACCTGCTGGACACTGTTCATAATGCGTTGGAGGACGCGCGCAAATCGACACGGGTCGTTGCGGCTGAATGGCTCACCGGGATTCGGAGTCCGGATAGTATAAAGGTGCTGAAAAAGGCGCTGGCATCAGAGAAGCACGATGAGCCCAAGGCAGCCATGATGATGGCGTTGGAGGCCTTGGGGGTGGATATGGATCAGTTCCTCAATCGTAAGAAGCTGCTTGAGGAAGCGCAGAATGGCCTGAAAAAGGGGATGCCAAAAGATCTTGAGTGGTTCCCGGTTCAGCAGATCCCTGTGGTGCATTGGGAGAAGAATCGGCAGCCAGTGGCACCGGAGATTCTGCAATGGATGTTGGTTCAGACTTGCAAAGTCAAAAACCCGGAGCCGACTCCGCTTATCCGGCGCTATTGTGCATTGATGGATCCTCAGGAGCGGTCGGAACTAGGTGCCTATGTTCTGAAAGCATGGCTTCATCAGGATACCCTGCCAAAATACACCCAGGAGGAGGCTCAGGCTTTGAGCGACCAAACCGTTGATCAGTACCGGGGTTATGCCAAGCAGCATCCTGCCTACTATGAGTCGTTTGATTTTGAAGCGTTGCGCAAGAACACCTATGCCAACGCAATCCGGACCTGTGCAGGGTCAGCCAATCCGAGCAAGGGTATTCTGGCGATTGCGGGTGCGTGCTGTGGAGCGGACATTGTACCTTTGGTGCACCGTTACCTGAAGGACTGGTTTGGAGGGCGGTTGCACCAGTGTAAGGCTCTGATCCAGATGCTCAGTTGGATCGATCATCCCGTTGCAATTCAACTCCTGTTGACGATCGGCACCCGATTCCGGACAAAAAGCATCCAGGAAGAAGCTGCGAAGTGCGTGGATTCTGTTGCTGAACGCAAGGGTTGGACGCGTGATGAACTCGCGGACCGCACGATTCCAACCGCAGGTTTCGAGTCGGACGGCACTCAGGTCATAGACTATGGCATGCGGCAGTTTACCGCACGCATGCTTGCCGATTTTTCGATTGAGCTGCAGAACGCCGATGGCAAGAGCATCAAAGTTTTGCCTGATGCGAATCAGGCGGAGAACGAAGAGGAGGTGAAGTCGCTCAAAAAAACTTTTTCCGCGAGCAAGAAAGAACTACAGCAAGTTCTGAAGCAGCAGAAAGAACGTTTGTATGAAGCGATGTGCACGGAGCGCAGGTGGCGATTCGAGGATTGGAGCCTTTACCTGAACCAACACCCGATCGTCGGGCGGTATTGCCAGCAGCTAGTGTGGATGACTGTTCCCTCCGGAGATGAATCCTACAAGACCTTTCGTCCACTCCCGGACCGGACACTGACCGACGCCGGAGACAATCCGGTTGAGTTGGATGCGGATACCTTGGTGCGTCTTTCCCACGGGTCCCTGCTCACCGGGAAAGAGGCTGATGAATGGAAGCTACACTTCAGCGATTACGAGGTTGAGCCCCTTTTCGTGCAGTTTGGCGATAAGGGTTACAATTTACCCGAGGGTAAAGAATCGGAATGCGAGATCAAAGATTTTGAGGGGCACATGGTGAATACTTTCAAGCTGCGAAGTCGGGCGACAAAACTCGGCTATTCACGTGGTCCTGCGGAAGATGGTGGATGGTTTATGACTTACCTCAAGGATTTTCCGGGATTGGATCTTCAGGCTGTCATTGAATTCACGGGGAACTCGCTGCCGGAAGAGAACCGGATGGCTGCTCTCATCTCGTTGTCTTTTATTCCGTTGAAGCGGGGGGAACAGGACAGTTGGAGTGGGGCTTCCAAGAACAAGCGGCTGAAGGAGGTTCCGGTAATTCTTTTGTCAGAATGCTTTAACGACATGCGTCTTATGGCGGCGGATGGGTCTGGATATGATCCTGAATGGCAAGATAAGGGTTATGCTCTATGAGTGAAAGCAAATCATCGACATTCCTCAAGCTTCCAGCTGAGCAGCTCTTCGCTGATGAGCTCGCAGCATTGGCTGCCAATGACCATGGGCATCGTCCCGAAGGATGGAACCTGAGTCCTGCCGCGGTGAAGACCTTCATTGTGGGTGGGACGGTTGCAGGTCCTGATGGAAGGAGCAAATCAGCTATCGAAATCCCCCGCAAATACTATGGGGATGATATTGTGGTGGAGCGGGCGATTGTGAGCTTGCTTGGAAATCGTGGACTGCTGCTCGTGGGTGAGCCGGGAACTGCCAAGTCGATGCTCTCGGAGTTGCTCGCAGCGGCGATTAGCGGCGACTCCACCCTGACCATACAAGGGACGGCGGGGACGACGGAGGATCAGGTCAAGTATTCATGGAATTATGGGCTCTTGCTAACGGAGGGACCCAGCATGCGATCTCTCGTCCCTGGGCCTCTCTTCTCGGGAATGAAGCTTGGAAAGGTAGTGCGCTTCGAGGAAATCACCCGTTGTCAGGCCGAGATACAGGATACGCTCGTGAGCCTTCTCTCGGATAAGACATTGTTGATTCCGGAGTTTGGGGAGGCCGACCGTGTGCTGATGGCGGCACGAGGGTTCAATGTGATCGCCACGGCCAATTTGCGGGACAAGGGCGTCAACGAAATGTCCAGTGCGCTCAAGCGTCGTTTCAATTTCGAGACGGTGCCTCCTATCGCCGATAAACAGATGGAAATCGAATTGGTTCGCAGGCAGACGGAGCTGTTGTTGCGGGAGGCGGACGTGCAGATGAAGTATCCGGATGACACCTTGGAGCTGCTGGTCACGACTTTTCAGGATCTCCGAATGGGAAAAACGGATGAAGGGGCTACGATCGAAAAGCCCAGCACCGTGATGTCCACTGCGGAAGCTGTGGCTGTCAGTTTCGCAGCGTGCCTCGACGCCCACTATTTTGGAAGCGGTAAGGTTGGCGGCGAGCATATCACCCGGCAGATGTTGGGAACTGTTTTCAAAGACAACCCGGAGGATGCACGCAAGCTTGCCCACTATCTCAATGTGGTCGGAAAGGTGCGAGCACACCGTGGCGGTGCGTGGCGGGCATTCTACGAATCACGTGGTGTTTTGAAGGCATGATCCTTCCAGCCGCAGCGGAGGCAATTTCGGGTTTGGATGCGTTTCTGGGCCGGGTCTGGAGCAATACCGTGGTGTTTTTCCCTGTGCGGCATCACAGTCCGGCTTGTGCGTATCACCTGGGGAAGCTCATTCGTGAAAAGAAGCCGGTGAGCATTATGATCGAGGGACCGCATACCTTTGATCCTCTGATTCCTCACATGGTCGATTCCCGCACCCGGGCCCCGATTGCCGTTTTCTCGCTGTATGCGCGGAAGTCGGTGAAACGTGGACCGGATTTGCGATCGGGCGAGCGACATGGTTCATTCTATCCGCTCTGCGACTACTCTCCTGAGATGGTGGCTCTGCGTGAAGGGCATGCCATCGGGTCAAGGATGTCGTTTATTGATTTGGATTTTCCGCGGCAGGTTGTTGCAGAGCACCGTGAGGAAAGAGCTAGGCAGTCCCTGACGAGCTTACTGGATGATTCGCATTTGCTCTACAACCGTTACTTGCAGGATCTCGCCAAGCGCCGCGGGTGTAGGGATGCGCATGAGCTCTGGGATCGTCTGTTCGAGAACAATTACCGCTCGAAATCAACGGAAGGTTTTGTCTCAGGGGTTGCCGGTTATTGCTGGTTCGCACGGGCGAACAGTGATCCTGAGCGATTGGAACGCGATGCCACTTTGGATCGGGAGCAGCACATGTGGGAATGTGTGTCGCGGGAGCAGCGGCGCTTGAAGCGTGCTGGCAGGGAAGGTTTGCTGGTTGTGGTGACGGGCGGTTTTCACACGCCGGCGCTTGCCTTGGGATGGCCCGCCAAATGGAAGCGATCGCCGGTGTCCCTGGGGGAGGAAAAATCCGAGGTGATCGAGGCCTTGATCCCATATGGATTTGAGCAACTGGATTCGCTCAACGGCTATGGCGCGGGAATGCCTTCACCAGACTACTACCAGCGCCTATGGTCGGTCGCTGAAGAGGGTTCATTGGAACCCTGTGAGGTGGTTGCTTCCGAAATCCTGACGGAGATTGCGCGCAGGCTTCGTGATAAGAACAGTGCACTCCACCTTTCATCTGCGGATTGTATCGCGGCTTTGGCTCAATCGCGGTTGTTGGCTCAAGTCCGCGGAAATGCGGGTCCATTGAGGGAAGACTTGTTGGATGGGCTTAGGAGTTCCTTCGTCAAGGGAGAGTTGGATATTGAGGGTCGGCTGCTTGAGGAGCTGGCTCTTGAATTGATGCGGGGGGATTCGGTAGGGGCGCTTCCATCCGGGGTTCCTCTCCATCCGATCGTGGCGGACTTTCGCCGCCAAGCGAAGGTTCTTGGCTTGGATCTAGAGTCGACTGTAGTGCGGGAGCATGCGCTGGAGGTTTACCGTAAGTCGCGCCATCAACAGGTCAGTTTGCTGTTTCATAGGCTATCCTTTCTTGGGGTTCCTTATGCCAGATTTGTTTCCGGCCCAAATTTTGTGGACGGAAAGGATCTTGATCTGCAAGTGGAGCATTGGAGCGCGTCCTGGAGTCCCCAGACTGAAAGTGCGCTTATAGAAAAGTCCGTCCATGGATCGACTGTCGAGGAGGCTTGTCATTCACGGCTTGTGAAGCACCTCGAGGCGTTGGTGAAAGAGGGAAGCCAGCAAGGCGCGCTTGAGGCGGTCCGCACACTGGCGCTTGCCCTGAGGCTTGGCTTGGGCGACGAACTCGATGATTTTTTTGACGGCGCCCGTACAAAGATGGCCGTGGAGCCAAAGTTCAGTGAGTGTGTTGACGCCTTGGCTCAACTTGCTGCCATGTTGAAATTTCGGGCCTTGGTCCGTTTGTCGCGTCATCCTGTGCTCGAACGACTCGGTGCAGGTGCGTGCCAGAGGGCATGTTTTCTTTTGATCGAATCCAAGCAGTATCCCGAGCAAGAGATTGGAGCGGTTCTATCCGGGGTGTCGATTCTTCGGGATCTTGCATTGGAAGGCTACGACCCGGAGCCTGGTTGGTTGGATAGCAGCCTTATCCTGGATGCGTTCCAAAGGTGTTTGCTCAACACCGAAATCAACGCCGAACTTCAGGGAGCACTGGTTGGCGCTCTTTACAGTGCCGGGAGTATGCCTGCTCATGACATGGAAGCATATGTTATTGCAGGTTTGAAAGGGCGGGGCACTCGGGGTAGTACGGCTCCGGGATTCCTTCTGGGCCTGTTCTCATTGTGCCGCGAGATCTCTTGGCAGAATCAGGCTATCATGACTGCCATCGATGAAACTATTGCTGCTTGGGATAGTCAGGAATTCAGCGAGGCTCTGCCGCATCTGCGATTGGCCTTCTCCGGCCACACTCCAAGAGAGACAGATAAAGTTGCGGAATCCCTCAAGCAATTGCATGGAGGAGTTGAGTCAATTGACTGGTTACAGCAGGATTTTGATGAGGATTTCGTGTCGGCAAATGTTGTTCTTTCAGCTTCGGTGGAAGCGTGTTTGAAGGAGGATCGATTAGACAATTTTCTGGAGGATTGAGTATGGGGGATGTGTTGTATGAAAAGCAGGTCCGCTGGCGTTTGGTGTTGGGACGATATGCAAATCGGCACCTCAATCCTGAACTGAATTCGGAGGCGAGGCGCAAGGAGCAGGTTCTGGACTACCTCTACAGCCGGGAGTATGGTGGGCGTGGCATGCGCGGGCGGGAAGGTGCGCTTTCGCCATCGAAGCGCGAAGGATCGTTGGATCCCTCGCAGATGAGTGTTCCCAAATGGTTGGGTGAGGTGCGCGAGTTGTTTCCGCGGGAGACCATAGAGACTATTGAGCGTCACGCTATGGAACGCTATGATTTAAAGGAACTGGTCACAGATAAGGCGGCCCTTGAGAAAATGGAGCCGAATCAAAACCTGCTCAAGGCTATGCTTTCATTGAAGGGGCACATGAAGGCAGATGTTCTCAATCTGGCGCGTAAACTGATCCGGCAGATTGTGGATGAACTGAAGGAGCAGATGGCCCGTGAGATCATGATGGCACTGGCGGGGCGCATGAACCGGTTTCGCCATAGTCCGCTAAAAATCGCACAGAACTTTGATTGGCGTGGAACAATTCGCGAGAACCTCAAAAACTATCAACCCGATAAGGGTCGGTTGATTCTGCATCGGGCATTGTTCCATAGTCGTGTCCAGAGACGGATGCCTTGGCGGATCATTCTGTGTGTTGACCAATCGGGCAGTATGGTTGACTCGGTAATCCACAGTGCGGTGATCGCAGGGATTCTTGCGGGACTTCCGGCGTTGTCGGTCAACCTCGTGGTGTTTGACACTTCGGTTGTGGACTTGAGTATGCATGTGGATGATCCGGTCGAGATTCTGATGGGTGTCCAGTTGGGGGGAGGGACGAATATCGGGCAGGCGCTCAATTATTGCGAAAGGCTGATCGAGCAGCCGCAACGCACGGTATTGGCTCTGATCAGTGACTTTTACGAGGGCGCTCCTCCCAAGGTAATGTTTTCCGCCGTCAAGCGTATGCAAGAGGCGGGCGTCACGCTGATAGGACTGGGTGCTCTCGACGCTGAAGCGGTCGGCAGCTACGATCAGGACATGGCCCGTCGATTGGCGGCACTCGGGATGGATGTGACCGTCGCAACTCCGAAGCAGTTTGCAGAATGGCTTGCGAAACGGATGACGTGAATCAACTCGTCGGGCTTCTCCGGAAGTTAACTGATGCAGACTACGAAGCACTTGCCAGCAAGGGGCTTCTTCGCCGTGCCCGGAAAGATGTGGGGGCCGCGGCGCTGCGGGGTGTGGTCGGGGGTGATGCGCTGGTGGATGTTGGCGAACAGAGGGTGACAATCCCTCCAGCTGGACCTTCTAAAGCAAAGTGCACCTGTCCAAGTCCTGGCGTTTGCCAGCACATCATTGCGGCTTGCCTTTGTCTGTCTGAAATGGACCCAAGCCCGATGGATTCCACTTCGGGCGAACTTGTATCTGAAGAAGGTGGATCCGGAGATCCTTTCCAGGAATGGATATCCATGGATGTCGAGTGTGTCCGGAAGTGGGCTGGTTCTGACGGTTGGAAGGCTTGTCGGACTCTGATTTCTAGAGCAAAAGTGGAGGACTCCGCATCGGGTTCTGTTATCGTGGTTTTCGGAGATGGGGCATCGGTACGCTTGCTTCCCGGAGTTGGTTTGGATGGCGCGATCGCCGACGTCCCCGCCCGCCTAAGACGGCGATATGTTGCTGCGGCTGCCCTGGCGTGTCGATCGGCACGTGGTATGTCGGTTGAATTGGGCGAGTCCGATGCTTTTGTGTTGGATACTTCCCTGGTAAAGGGCGTTGAGGAGCAGTTGTGCGATATGGTCCGGATCGGGCTGAATCACCTAAGCCCGGATACATGCCAGCGCTTGGGAATGCTTTCGACTCATTGTCGGAGTTCAAGACTATACCGGCTATCCAAGGAGCTCGAGTCTTGCGCGACAGAGGTCGATTTGCTGCTCAGGCGTGATGGAGGCTCCGACAGCGAGCGTTTCATATACCGGGTGGCGCGGTGTTTTGCTCTTTGTCAGTCTCTCATGGGTTATGGGAGTGGGGCTCCAGAGTATCTTGTCGGAGCAGGTCGGACTGAATACAGTGCGGTTGGAGAATTGGAACTGGTCGGACTTGGCGCTTATGCGTGGGAGTCTCCATCGGGTTTTCATGGAGTGACCGGGATATTCTGGGACCCTGTTGCGGGGGTGTTTTTGAGTTGGAGCGACGCTCGTCCAGCTGCTGCTGGTGATGGGTTTGCGCCGGATAATCGCTTCAGAGGAGAGGCCCCTTGGGCGGGAGGCTTAAGTCTTGAGCAATGCGTCCATGGTGTTGTTCGCGTGAACGCTCCCCGGATCAATGGAGAACGTAGAATCTCCTCTTCTTCCAAAACGCGGATACTTGGCGTGGGGGCTCAGCGGCGAGAGCTGCTTCCTCCGGCGTTCGTGAATTGGGCAAAGATGAGGCAAGAAATGCAGTCGCTTCGAAGGGTCGGGTTGCGTCGTCCAGTGCCCCTTGACTCGGTTGTCTGCTTGCGTCCCAAACGTTTCAAAAAGCCGGCATTCGATGAGATTACCCAGACGCTTCTTTGGCCGATGGAGGATGAAGAGGGAAATGACCTCTGTGTGATGCTCCCCTTTCAAAAGGAGAACGTGGCTGCTATCCATTGGATCGAAAAGAACCATCGAAGACCTGGTTCATTTCTTGTTGGGTATTACACTGCAATTCCTTCGGAGGGCGTGGTTCCTGTCAGTTTGATAGCGGATGAGAATCCTTGCAAGGTGTCTTCTCCCTTTTTTGCTGAAGTTCCACAATCCAAGGGATGGTGGCTGAAAAAAAAGCCACCCAAGCGAGCGAAGTGGAACGTGTTTTCAGTGGAAGATGATGAACCCGTTGTGGTATCGGCTTTGGACCAACTTCTGCATGAAGTGGGAAATGAGCTGATTTCCCGCTGTGAGGCGGGGTCAGCTGTCGTGGAGAAAGACTTTGGCCCGATAGCTGACAGACTTCGCGATGCTGGGCTTATCGTCTTGGCGCGGGCTATCTCAAGGGTTGGTAACGATCCCGGGCATCTGCTTTCAGCTGTCTACATCCAAGACTTATGCCGTAGCCATGGAGGTGATCCAAATCACTATCCCCCTCAGGCGGTTGTCACGAGGTAGACGCCGCCGAGTATCACGAGCAGTCCGCAGCCGCGCCGCATCCATTTGCCGGAGGGTCCATCATTTTGCCAGTTGAGCCATCGCTGCACCCATGTGCTGGATACTCCCGCAAAGGCGATGATAAAACAGTGTCCCAACGCGAACAAAGCGGCCAGGGAAAACGCGAAGATGGGTTGAGAGCCAGCGAGCCCGAAAGTGATCCCAAGGACCGGGGCCATGAAGGCGAAGGTGCATGGGCCGAGCGCGATTCCGAAGGCTAGCCCGAATCCCATTGCGCCCAGTGGACCTCCCCGGGTCTGGGTGGGTTTCGGGATCCAGTTTTCCGGCAGGGGCAGCCATCCGAGCAGGTGGAGTCCGAATAGGAAAAATACCAGGGCCACCGCATAGATTCCCCATGGACCGACATCCCCCATCATCCGCCCGGCGGCTGCTGTTACGGCTCCGACAAGGATGATCGAGATGAGAATTCCCACCGCGAAGAGCGTTGAGAGGCCCGTGGCCCGCGCGGTCGACAGTTTTTGCCCGCCCTGAAGGTAGGCAACGATCAGCGGGATGCTGGCAAGGTGACATGGGCTGAGGACGACACTCAACACTCCCCATGCGAAGGCTGCACCGAGCGCGAGCATGGGAGCACCCATCAGCGCATCGGTGAGCGATATGAATACGGACTCGAGACCTTTCATTCAGCTTGGGCAGCGGGTTCCACGATGGTGATGCCGTGTTTCTGCCAGGTGGCAAGGATGTCCTTTTTCGCGAGAAATCCCTCATGGCGGCTGAGTTCCTTGCCGGAGGCGCCGAAGAATATCTGGGTGGGAATCATCCGGATGCCGTAGGTAGCTCCTGCTTCCCGGTTCTTCCAGACGTCGATGAATTCCACTTGAAACTGATCCGCGTAGTTCTGCGTGAGGTCATCCAGGATCGGCTTCATCATCTTGCATGGGATGCACTTCTCGGCTCCCAAATCCACCAGCCGGGGAAGGGCGGGTTTGCTGTCGGGAACGGATGTTGGTTCGTTCTCAGCCTGTGATTGGAATGCGAAGGAGAGGAGAAGAATGGCGAACAGTGGGAGTCCGGTTTTCATGGTTTGGATTCTGTTTGGTTGGTCAATTTGGGGTTGAAGTGATTAGAGCCTCGAATAGGCGGCCTCTGCCACTTTCCGTATGGAAGATTCGGAGGTGTCGCTCTTTCCCTTCACGAAGCCGGGATCGTTGACCCGCATAGGATGAAAGGTGCTGAATCCGGCAAGTTTGAGGGTGTTCTCGATCAGGCCAGCAGTTGTTTGACCGCTTCGATGGACGGGACTTTTCCTGCTACCTTGACTTCCCCGTCGATGACGAGTGCCGGAGTGAACATGACACCGTAGCTCATGATTGCGTTGAGGTCCGTGACCTTTTCAAGCGAGTATTGAATGGCCATCTCTTTCGCGGCCTGTTCAGCCGTTTCGGCTAGCATCTGGCATTTCTTGCATCCGGTTCCGAGTACTTTGATGTCTTTCATGGGATTCAGTTATTTGAAGATTTGTAAGGCTCTGCTTGTGAGAAAGAGGGTTCAATCCAGATCAGGTGAATAGGGCGCCGAAACCCCAGCCGCTCAGGGTCGCCATAATGACCACAAGGGTGACGTAAATCGTGGTTTTGCGGGGGCCCATCACGGAGTTGATAACGAGCATGTTGGGGAGGCTCAGGGCGGGGCCGGCGAGGAGCAGCGCGAGAGCGGGTCCGGAGCCCATTCCATTACCGATCAGTCCCTGAAGGATCGGGATTTCTGTAAGGGTTGCGAAATACATGAATGCTCCGGCCACCGATGCGAACAGGTTAGCGCCGATTGTGTTTCCTCCGACTGCGGAGTTGATCCACTCGGACGGAATCAATCCTTCATGCCCGGGACGCCCAAGGAGCAGTCCAGCGACCAGAACGCCAGCAAAGAGTAGGGGGAGGATTTGCTTGGCAAAGGTCCAGCTCTGATCAAACCAGTCGCCGGCTTCATCCGACCGACCAGCCGTCAACCAGACCAAGCCGAGCGTGCCGACGAGAAAGGGCACGGACGGAACGGTTGGGAGTGTGAGCGCGGCGGTTGCCGTGAGTGCCGCCACGATAAGGATACGGGCGGGATGGATTGCATACCAACGCCAGAGCTCGATGCCAAAGAGGACGGCAAACCCGGCGGTCAGGTGCCATTTGATTGAGTAGACTGCCCCGAAGAACCCGCTTCCGGAGTCCCCGCCGCCCCAGTTGGCAAAAATGAGGATACCCAGCATGGTCGCAAAAAAGGCCGCTGTCACCCGAAGGGGCCGTCCTTCGTTATCCTTGGGCATGGCGACGGCGTTTGCCTGTTTGTTCTGTTCCTCGCGTCGGAATAGGAAGGCCATGATCAGGCCAATGATGACGCTAAACAAAATGGCTCCAATCGCCCGTCCCAGACCCAATGGCATGCCGAGAATGCGCGCTGTGAGGATGATCGCCAGAGCATTGATGGCCGGGCCGGAGTAAAGGAAGGCAGTCGCTGGGCCGAGTCCCGCTCCCATGCGATAGATTCCAGCAAACAGCGGAAGCACCGTGCAGGAGCAGACGGCGAGTATGGTTCCCGAAACCGATGCCACCCCATAGGCCACAAGCTTGTTTGCTTTCGGTCCAAGGTAACGCATCACCGAAGTCTGGGAGACAAATGCGCCGATGGCTCCGGCAATCCAGAAGGCTGGAAGCAGGCAAAGGATAACGTGCTCCCTCGCATACCATTTGGTTAATTCGAGCGCTTCGGTAACGGATTCATCGAATCGGGCTTGCCCGACAGGCAGAAAATAGAATCCGGCGAAGACCGCAGCCAATAGAAAGGCGATTTTGAACTCTCTACGTTTGTCCATGTGGGAAAAGGGGTCAGCTTTGGGGGCTTGCGGAGGATTTGTTTTGGAAGGAGCAGCAGGGGAGTGGCGTATCGTCCGGGTCGGCTGATTCGAGGCAATGGATGAACCGCGTGACGCAGGGTAGGTTGAGATGGTAGAATATCTGCATTCCGCGGCGTTCGTCCGTTACCACGCCTGCTTCCTTCAGAACCGATAGGTGCCTTGACACGGAGGACCAGCCCAGCCCGAGATCCTTCAATAGCTCGCAAACACATTGGTCTCCGGTCTCAAGCTTTTTCACGATGGCGGTCCTGGCAGGATGTCCCAATGCTTTGAACACCTGATCTGCGGTGATCGGCTGTTTCTGGACGACAGGTGGCGAGACGACGGCAGCTTGCATGATGGCCGGACAATTTCGCAACTTCGCGAAATTGTCAAACATACTTCTGGCTGACTTAGCGGGAGGAATTCAGATTACCGGAAGATCGGATTCTTGCTCCATGAGGCTGGACGAGATTCGCAGCTTATCCGAAAAGATTGACCTTGAGGTCGCGGACGACCTGTAGTCCACCCCAGTCTGTTCCTCTCATGGTTGCAAAACGGGCCTTTCGGCTCTCCGGGAAACAATCACGGTGTTGCTCATAGATCTCCTTGAGGAAGATCCTGGAACCGATCGCCATCCCATCGCTGAAGTAGCGGACCCTGCGGCGCAGCAGCTCCGACATCTCGACCTTCCCTCCGCTGCGGATCACCTCATCCAACTTCTCCTCCGAAATCACGCCGCGGTCCTTGTCCTGATCTCCCTTCGGCTTGGCTCCTTTTCCAAAGAGGCACAATCGATACCCGGCTATTGCATCGGCAAAGCTTCGGCCACCGTAGATCAGCCGGTATCCCTCTATTGCGGATGCCTTTCCTCCCATTGCAGCGGCATAGCTGCAAAAGCGGTAGTCTGCCGGATCATCCACCTGCCCGGAGCGGACCGCGTTCAGGTCGATGTAAGCCGCAACCGTCGCCATCGCATGCAACGACGGTTCCACCACCAGGCTCTTGAAGCGATCCATCCAAAGGGTGCCACGGTTTCCATTCTGATGGTTATACCAGATACTGAAACGTTGCTTGAGCTCGCGCATGAACACCGACACATCCCCCATGCGCGCAAGCAGTGCATCTCGCAAACGCTGGGCCACCGCATCATTCTGCTGCAACGCTTTCTCGAGCGCATCCGGAGTCATCGAATACGGCGAGATGCTGTGCCCCTCATGCAGCAGGCGGAACCGTCGCAATAGCTCTTCATCGGTTTGTGGCTTCTCATGCCTCACCTGCGCCAAAATATGAAAATGATTCGACATGATCGAGTAGGCCAGTAGGTCCACCCCACAGAATGCAGCCTGCCGGTGCATCATCCGGATGAGCATTTCTTTCTCCTCATCCTCCAGCAAGTGGGAGCCGAGGCAACAACGGCTCATCAAATGATAGATGCCATCCTCAATAATCATACGCTTTCGCTTCATAAATTTCCCTCCCAGAATAAGGATTATCCACCAGATCGAAAATATCCATAATAAAGAGCCGAATAATGAGCCGTGGTCTTTAGTATACTGTTGATATGATCAATGCGAAGTCAAAGAGGATGGCCATTTTCTGATTCGACTCCCCGACATGAGGGGGTGTCGCCGGGGCGTATCCGAAGGGCAAATCTGCCGGTCAGCACCCAAAGTGTACCACCTTTGTGTTGAAAAAGACCTGAGATGGGGCATTGCAAGCCGACTTAGGACGGACATTTGAAAGACAGCCAATAGCTCTGGCGGATCGGGGAGTCCTATTGATCCTGGTTCAGGCGGTGGGGGAGTGGGTTCTTTTAAGTCTGACAAATCGCCATGATCTCAATTTTCGGGGTTGATAGCATGACGGGAACAGGGTTTTTTCGCTTGGAGTCGCCCAACGTCGGTCTCGATTCTTCATGAGGGATTAATCCATCCGACGGATTTGACAAATATACGCCACACCGAATATTCGATGGTATGAAAATGCTGACTGCATATCGTTGTCTTTGCGATGAGACACGGCTGCGTATGCTCAACCTGTTGATGGACGGCCCGTTGTGCGTATGTCACTTTGCTGTTATTCTTGAAATGGATCAACCTAAGGTATCCCGTCATCTGAAGGTGCTCAAGCAGGCTGGATTTGTAACGACGGAACGGTGTTACAACTGGACCATATGCTCGGTTTCCGATGCCCGCGATCCGATACTCGACGCGAATCTGAAATGCATCCGGGATCTCCGGGATGAGGATCCATTATTCAAGGGCGACATTGATCGGCGACAGACCATAATCCAGGAGCTTGCTTCAGAAGATGGCGCGTTCCCTTCGAAGATCCGCTCCCTTTGTCCCATCGACTGCAAATGATCCAATCCGAATTGGCAGGGCTTGGAACCTCGAAGGCCAAGGGCCTTCGGACAAATGAACCCCGTCTTATCCTGAAGATGCTTTGTGTAAGCGACTTTCTGAAAAGAACACCCTGAAGAACGATGAAAAAAACCAAAACACTTATTCTTTGCACCGGAAACTCATGTCGAAGCCACATGGCGGAGGGCATTCTCCGGGACGTGGCGGGCGATCTGTTTGAGGTGTTCAGTGCCGGTTCAAAACCGGCTGGATACGTGCATCCATTGGCGATCGAAGTGCTCAATGAGATTGGCATTGATATCTCCGGGCACCGTTCAAAACACCTGGACGAGTTTCTGAATGCGGGGATCGATACCGTGATCACCGTCTGTGACCACGCCAACGAATCCTGTCCGGTATTTCCGGGGAAGGTGCTGCGTCACCACTACGGGTTTGATGATCCCCCGAAAGCCGCCCGCCCGGGCGAATCCGAAATCGATGCCTTCCGTCGCATTCGCGATCAGATCCGCATGGTATTTGAAGCTTATGCGGATGGATACAGGGATGCAGTTGCCTGAAAACCATCGTGAAGATGGCCTTATCCCCGTGACAAAGCCGGCAAATTTCCGCCTAGCCAAGCCGGAGGTCTGGACCCGAAGCGGGTTAACGGGATCGATTCCTGTGAATTAGGCAAAACCACAAATGAGTGACCCGGAATCTTTGTATTATGAGTGAATCTGTAGCCAAAAAATGTCTCTTCTGGATCGTTTCCTGACGGTCTGGATTTTTGTTGCCATGGCGCTTGGCGTGGCAATCGGATATTTTCTCATTTCCGATCCAGAGCGGTTTTTCGCGCCCGTCACCGTGGGGACAACCAATCTGCTGATCGCGGCCGGTTTGATCCTGATGATGTATCCTCCGCTCGCGAAGGTGAAGTATGAGCAGATGCCGAAGGTCTTTTCCAATACGAGAGTCCTCGGGATCTCGCTGCTGCAGAACTGGATCGTTGGTCCGCTGATGATGTTCACCCTGGCCGCTATCTTCCTTCATAACCACCCGGAATACATGGTAGGCCTGATTCTGGTGGGGATTGCCCGATGCATCGCCATGGTGCTCGTCTGGAATCAGCTGGCCAAGGGAAACTCGGAATACTGTGCGGGGCTGGTGGCCTTCAACAGTGTCTTCCAAATTCTCTTATTCGGAGTCTACGCATGGGTATTCATCACTTGGTTGCCGGGCATGATTGGAATTGATCTGTCGACGGTTCAGGGCATCGGAGGGAAAACGGTGACGGATGTGACGATCGGCGAGATTTTCATCAGCGTGATGATCTATCTCGGTATTCCGTTTGCAGCGGGGATTCTCAGCCGGGTCATCTTGATTCCGCTCAAAGGACATGAATGGTATGATCGGAAGTTCATTCCAACCACATCCCCGATAACCCTGATCGCGTTGCTCTTCACGATCGTGATGATGTTCATGTTCAAAGGTGACACGATCGTGAAGCTTCCGCTCGATGTGCTGCGTATCGCCGTGCCGCTGACCTGCTATTTCATCGTGATGTTCGTCGTCAGTTTCTTCATGGGCAAACTGGCTGGTGCCGATTATTCGCGGAGTGCAACGCTCGCCTTCACGGCGGCCGGCAATAACTTCGAGCTCGCGATCGCGGTTGCCATTGCCGTTTTCGGGGTGGCCTCGAGTGTGGCGTTCACCACGGTGGTCGGTCCGCTCATTGAAGTGCCCGTGCTGATCGGACTTGTTCACGTTGCTCTCTGGCTCCGCAGGCGGTTC
Organism: Opitutales bacterium; assembly: GCA_033813415.1. Lineage (GTDB taxonomy): Bacteria > Verrucomicrobiota > Verrucomicrobiia > Opitutales > JAFGAQ01 > JAFGAQ01. Next base: position 20,769 of record JAPXRV010000019.1, read on the forward strand.
TTCCCGCAAGCGGTTATCGAGGAAGTGAAGTTCAACGGGATCGAATCCCTGTCAGACAAAGACCGGGCATTTTTCGAGAGCGAAGCCTGTCGGGCCATGCGCCAGACGAGCGCCGCAGCCGAATGACACAGGCCAGCCGGAATGGGTGTGGTCACTGTTGTGGGCTGTGTCTTGCGAAGAGTGAGCCGAACAGTTCGAAGCCTCAAGTCTCCCTTATGGCTGTGATCCGGAAGCGGAGAAGGAGAGGGGATCGGAGTCCGGGTCAGTGGCATCGATGGTGAACTGCAGGGTTTGGCCTGCCTGAATGGAAAGACTACCCGGGCTGATCAAGTTCGGGGCTGTGTTGCCGGAGGAGCAGGCCATGATTCCTTGGCTGGCATTATAAAAGGTTCCGCTGCCGGTGGTTTCGAATTTGATGGCACGCACCATATACCAAGCGTTGGCGATCGGAGCCGGATCACTGAAGCTCGTCGCTGCGACAGGATCGTTTGTCAGGCGGGAGTAGGGCCCGAGTTCCTGGGCTGAGCGGTAAATGTGGTAGCCCACGATTGAAGAGTCAGGGGATGGGTTCCATGATATCTGCCGCTGGAGGTTGACCGCGACATTCCGGGGTGGGGCGACAACAAAGATGCGTAGCGTGGGATCACCCATCAGTGCCATGTGGGTGCGCGCTCCGCCATTGTAAAAGGAGCGGTCACGGAAAGGCAGGGTGTATCCGTGAGCGGTGTTGTTTTGGTTGAGATGGAGTTCTTTCATGGGGCGCCCGATGTTGTAGCCGAGCGCGAGAGAATCGGCGAACCAGTGGTTGTTACCTACCCAAGCATTCGTCAGCCCGTGTCCCGGGGTCGCGAGGAAAGCACGCAGGAAATTGTCCCGGCTATCCCAATCGCCGAACCAAGAGCCAAAAATGGTGAAGAACGGACTGCGGGGATCGTAGGCGATCTGCTGGGCTGGATCGGTGGAGGTCGGAATGCCCACAAAGTTTTGGGTCCTTCCGACTCCACTGGCTCCCTGGAAATGGCCACCTCCATCGCCCCGAGCCCAAAGGTAAGCGTTGTTTTGGAGAACGGGCAGAAATTCATTTTTCTCGACGCAGTCATATGCCTCCTGTCCGAAGAAAGCCGGGGATTCGCGGAACCCATTGCTCGCAGGGCGAGTGGGCTGCCACTCAAAACCGGTTCCGAAGAGGATCATCCGGCGTGCATAATCCACTTCCTTGTATCGAAACCGCCGGTTCTTGCGGACGTAGTTGCGCAACAGCTCCGTCTCGGATCCCAGGGCCTGAAGTTGTGGCAGATTGGACAGATCCACTCTCCCGACATCGAGGAGGGTGGTGCAGTGGCGACACTGCATCGAGTTTTTTGCACCCGAAGAATCCCCCGGATTGGATGGTCTCGAGCCCGGCGGGAAGGATCACGCTCTCCAGATTTTCAGCCCCTGCAAAGGCCCACTGAGGGTTCGACAAGGGGGATGGCAGTAGCGAGGTTCCGATTGGCAGCCCACTTTCAACGACTGCTCCGGGAATGCTCGAGACGGATGCATCATTGCTCCACCACATTCCCTCAAACCCCGGGTTCCCCGATGGCGGACCGGCAGAGTAGAGGGTCCAAATACTGGAGATCCGGATTTTGGCGAAATCCGGCCCGAAATCGATGTAGCCGTGGCGATTGGATGTTGCCTGCATGGCTTGACATCCGGAGTTGGCCGCCGGAACCCCGTTTGCAGGACTCAGGGCTGGGGCGCTGTCGAATAAGCTCTGAAATGCGAACGACGCACTGCCATCTGCCACGCCGGACCCGACTGGAATAACGGCTTCGGAAGCCAAGCAAGACGATCCGATCACGAGGATGAGAAGCGCCAGCAAGAATGAGAAGAGATGGGGTTTGCGGTTTGTGTTACCGGTGGTAATCCTGGTGGAAGATCTGTTATCGAGTAGCATCGGTCAGTCGTTGGCTTGCTGGGTAGGAGGCCTCGCCAAAATCGCGTGGCCGATCGGTGTTTCATGAAAGGACCAGTTTGGGGACCAAGATGCAACATGCATCGGGTGGGATTTTATTCTTTGAGTGTAAAATGTCTGCACATGGTTGCACGGGGCGGGATTCGGATCGCCATGGCCACTATGATGCCCGTATGAAGATGGCATGGCAGCAAGTGACCCTTCCCGAATCCTCCCGAATCGAACCGGCCTATACGGAAAGCTCGGAAGTTGGATGCTATACGGGTTGTGCTGCGTGGGTTTGTGGATGGGTGTTTCTCTGGAATTGCATGGAGGGACCTTCGTCTTGCCTGTGGGGGTTGAGCGAGTGGAAGCCTTGGCATTCAGTCAGTGTTCCCTTTTGACTGAGGTGGAGATTCCGGCATCGGTGGTTGAGATCGGTGCGGATGCTTTCGCAGCCTGTGCTACTCTTGGTGTAGCGGTTTTCCGGGGCGATGCTCCTGTGGTCGGTAGTGGAGTGTTCAGTGGCGCAGGAAATGGGTTTCAGGTACATTACACCCGAAGTGCTATCGGTTTTTCGACGCCACAATGGATGGGATATCGCGCTTATCCACTTGCCAACTCGGCGCCTGAACTTCTTCCAGTGGGAACCCGGAGTGTTCCTGTCGGCGCCCTGATTCAAATCGTGCTTGATGCATCAGATGCGGATAGCAATGCATTGAGCTTCTCGGCTGCAGGCGGGAATTGATTGGCATCGCGCTTGTTGCTTGCCGTGTCGGGCTAACGGCTTGATGCAGCTTTCGCGAGGCGGACTCCGCCAAGCAACACACCATCCGGTGCATCAGGGCTGTGATCCGGAAGCCGAGAAGGATATGGGATCGGGATCCGGGTCGGTGGCGTCGATAGTGAACTGCAAGGTTTGGCCTGCCTGAATCATCTTGTTACCGACGGGGACCAGGTCCAATGGTTGATCCTCGATCAGGTTGAAACGGACCCTTCCCAACGTGATGTCCCAGAAGTTACTGCAACCCACTGCGCTCAATGATGCCCGGAAATGCGTCGAGCCGGATGGAATGTTATCGAACTGGTAGTTCCAGACTTGCCAGTAGTCTCCAGTCTGCCCTGCAGTCGCCGTGCCTGAGATTAGTGTGAAGTCTGATCCGTCGCCAGAGGCGGCGAGCGTAAACAATGCCGGTTGACCGGCACGGATTCCCACGGTGGCGGTAATACCAGCCACGTTGTCCACCTGCCATGTTATGTATCCAGGCTGGCTGGTGGAGAGCGGCACGGCCTTGGAGTTGTCCCCTCCAAGGTTGTAACCTCCCTGATTTTCCACTTTTGCCTGGCTGATTGCGGTCCGGAATGTCGGGATCGTCTCCCCGAGCTCATCTGTGACTTCTGTGGGCGGCGGGGGTGGTGGTGGCGGAGGAGGCACATATCCAGGCGTCCAAAGATACAGGTTGTTTTTTGCATTCATGTCATCCTCCAGCAGAATGGCGTAGGACCCATCATGCCTTTTGATTGCCTGAACGCCCCAGACCATGTCGATCCATCCATGCCTGCCCCAGGTTTCTCCGATCAAATGGTCTCCGGCTACCGCAGGGCCCGGAACGATCTGTCCCATCCGAAGACCATCGACGACCTGATACACATGAATTGCCCTAGGATGGGAAGCACAGGCCGCGAGGAAAATGAAATCTGCCTCGACCCACATCGCTTTAAAGAAATCAACCTGATTGCTGTAAATGAAGTCATGGGGCAAGTCTACGTGCCACTCCTCGATGCGACCTCCCGACCTCCAACCGCTGAAACGGGACATTTGAAGGCCCACTCGTCCCCAGTCTCCGGGAGATGAACCTCCTGCAACAACCAGATCGTCGGTCTCTGGCTGATAAAAGATACGGTTAATCGGGTAGCTGGTGGGACGAGGCCAGGTTTGAGGGCTGTTCCAGTTCCAGGTGGGTTTGCCATTGATCCAACCGGTGAATGGATACCGGGCAATGACATCGACCCCGTTAATATTCGCATCTCCGTTCCAGATATCGCCATTGCTGTCGAACCACCAAGCCCATGACCCGTAGATCGAATCGACGTATTTCAGGCATTCCTGATTGTCCACGTAGATCCGGAATCCGTGGGATGTAAGGTCTCCCGCTGACTTTGCCACAACCCTTTTGCCATCGAGCCACCTCACTATCACGCCACCACCGATGGCGGGAATCTCCCGCTCATCCTCACGATCCCAGATATAGGAAGCATAGGTCCACTTTTGACCGACGGGTTTACTGTAGTCCATTGTGTAACGGGTTTGAGTGGTGAAAATCTCGTTGCCATCGGAAGCGCGGTCGAACCCTCCGCAATGCACAAACAAATGGGACACCACTTCCCATCGCAGATCCCCTTGGGGTGTCCATGAACGGACCTCCGTAAAGCTCGGTGCAATCGCCATGCCCCAGGTCATGTAGAGGTTGCCATCGGCATCGGTACCGAGAGAGGTTGCTCTGGGAAGGAGTTTGTCGGGCCGACGTTGACCTCTAACCCCGCTATAGATTCCTTCAGCAGCTCCAAAGGTTGATACACTTTGCTGTGCAGTACCTGGATTGGAGTAGAAACGAACCTGCAACAGATGATCGTCCCACACCATCAAGCGTCCATCCCGTGCCATTCCCAGACGCGGCCATTCCCCGAAATTGCCGGATATGGTAACACCGTCAGGAACCAAACGATGGTCCGTGCGCTCGATCAGGTCTCTGGATCGCATGATCCATAATTTTCCTGCCTTGTCGGAAACCATGTCATGCAGTCGGGGGGCCTCCGGATCGGAGGGAATGACCTCCAACGGGATGGTCGCGAGCGGGACTTTGGACATGGTTTGGGTGTCGAACACCAAGACCGCGTCTCCCGTATAAACAAATAGCTCCTTCCTTGACGGGTCGACTGCAAGTTTGGCCGGAGAAGGAGGATTCGCTGTTTCGGAAATGACAAGATATGAGTTCAAATATCCTTCTCCGCCACTCCATGAAGCGGTGGCGCCACTCAAATGGAATCTTCTAATCCCAAAGCCCTCGCGCCTCCATTCTCCCCAATCAACGATAGAGGTGGCATAGACGTAGGTATCATCTCCGACAATCGCCCCGTTCCTAGCGAATACCGCCTTGGTTGGGACATCGAGTTGACCAATGACATCTCCGTTTTGGTAAATGCCTCCCGCCCGGCTTCCCTCGTCCCAATGGCTGTGGGTATAGACGCGGCCATCAGCGGATACCCATGCGTTTTCGCAGAAATTCTGAATCCACTTTCGATTGAAATCGTGTGTAGGGGGTAGGTTTGGGTCGATCATGTCTCCCATTCCGAAGGTATTCCCGATCCAGTCAGTGATAACGACACCTGGCACAGAGGAGATGCCAGGTGTGATGGGATCCTCGGGGAAGGGATTGATCTGCCCGGTAAGCCAGAAGCCGGGTATCGTTGACGACATCAAAATGAGTAGAAATCTTCGCATGGCGGGGAAGTCATGGCCTTCGGAAAACATGTCCGTAGCCGCGAGAGAATCGCCGCTCTCCGATCGGAGTGTCAATCTGATATTCGTCGCCGTGACCGGCCCGCATGCGGGCGCTGCATCCGGCTATGGATATAGGCGTTCGTCGATCCAGTCGCTACGGGTTCTGAGGACGAGTTTGTCCATCCACATGGAGGCCTCCCCTTTTATCGTAACCGGGCGTCCGGCCCATTCCGCGATTTCCGGCCCGATAGGGGTTCCTTCTTCGCCGACAATCCAAAGTGAGAGGTATTCGCCTTTGGTCGAGCGAATGAGGAGGAGAGGGGGAATGCGTGAAGAAAGGCTTCGGATGGTGCTGGCGCGTTGCGCTTTCCCAAAACCCGGATTCATGCCGGAAAAACAGGATGCGGATACAATTTCCCCGTCGAGTGATACCGTACCAAAGACATAGCGATCGGCAAAAGATGGCACCACGGGAAGATCGTTCCTGACGGATAGTGGGGGAATGGCTTCGATGCCGGTGACGTGGAGGAGTGCGTGCATCCGGTTGAATACCGGGTATCCGGTGACCCGGACATGGGACATCTCTGCTTCGGAGTTTGGAACATCCAGTCTGAGCCCTTCGCGGCAGGATGTGACGGGAAACACAACAGAATAGGGTGGTATTTCCGGAGGAATAATTCCTTTTCGAGGCACCAGCAGAATCGGTTCCGCTGCCCTGAGCAGAATCCCCTCCAAACAAATTGTCTTCGAGTTTCTGAATGCGGGAATTCCTTTGCCCGAGAATGCGGGAAGTAAGGCCGCCAGAACAAAGATGACCAAGAATATCAGGATCAGTCTGTTATATAGAAATCGACGGACACGCGCGGGCATCTGGCGGTCGCGTCCCACAAAGAAATCAAAATGGTGATTGGGCCTCATTCGGGTGGAATCTCCGCAGGTTCGACGGGTGTGCCGGGCAGCCTCGGTTTGTGGTTAACCCACACTTTCCCATCGCGAATCCGGACTTCAAAAGTGGGTATGGATTCCTGGTGTGGATGCGGAGCCTGTCCATCCTCGGGTCTGAATTGGAAACCATGCCATGGACATGTGATGCATCCGTCGATTATGCGACCCTCACCGAGTGGTCCATTCTGATGAGGACAAACGTTGGAAACGGCCGAGATTTTGTCTCCATACCGGAATATGGCCACCCGCTCGCCGTGAAGGGTGACGATGCGCGCCTGGTTGTTTGGAATCGAGTTGACGGGAACGGTTTCCACGTAGTCGCCTTCGGAGTTGGTGCGTCGATGGAAGTCTGCCACAAGTTCTTTGATCCCGGACACAAGGTGGAGGGAAACCACGATGCCGACGCCCGCGAGCATGATAAAAGAGTAAGCGACCTGTCGCTCACTTTGCATCACACCCATGACCACATGAATGACCAAAGCCGCATAGGCGATGTAGATCAGCATGTGAAGCGTCTTCCACACAGGAGCAGTCAGGTTGCGGAGCCAGAAATCATGGCTGGTGGCCGCGAGCAGGAGTAGAATCAGAAGGGCCAATGCACCGAACGTCTGAAACGGAAAGGACGAAATGGTCGAGCCGGTGTCGCTGGCGAAAACGCTCAACACCGGGTTCATGCTTGATCCGGAATGGTAGACCCATATCGCCGAAGTTCCATGGGCCAATGCGAGGAAAAAGCAGAGCACTCCCATATGTCGCCTGTTATACAGCATAGGAAGGAATCGGCTGTTAAGGCGGCACAAGGGTCCGATACAAAGGATAATGTGCAGCAGAAGCATCGCCGCCGTGCCGGTCGCCCGGACCAAAAGAATGGGAGGAGTGATGTGAGGGGTGAAGACGAGACTGGCGAGAGCAAACACGATCAGGTACGCCATAATCCCCACGATGATGTAGGAATCAAACACGCGTTTGAACGGGGTCCAACCTATGGCTTTGTATGGCACAGTCATGAAAATGCGAGGGAGGTAGCGTCGGTTTGATGCTCAGGGTGTCGGGTTGATGATGGGTGCCTCGGAGATGATTTTCGCATCGGTTTCCGAATACAGAAAAAGCGTTCCGTCTTTGTTGCGGATATTGCGCGGGAGTGGGTAAAGGCGGGCGTTTCCTCCGATGCTGCCGATGAGGTGGGCGGAGGATATCGCGCTTACGTTTCCATCCGGAGGGAATGTGGACCAGTAGAGCAGTAAGCTCCCATGGCGGATGGGCTTTGGAATGGTCAGCTCCACTGCTGTATCTCCTGATCCGTCTGCCGATGCGAGAAGGCGTGTTCCAATGTCCGGGTATCGCTTCCAAAGGAAGCGCTTGTTCCATATTTCGATCGGAAAAGACTGGCTACCGGAGGACGTGAAGAGTGGAAGGGTTTCCACTCGTGTGTCCGGGATGGGGGTGAGCATCTGGTGGATGATCAGAAAGGGCAACCCCGCAGCCATGGCTACCGCAAACAAAGTGTGGCGACGACGAAGAGGGCGGATCATGGCTTGGAATCCTTTTCAAACGCCTTGTTGCGATGGTAAATCGCTGCGGCAAGCCGGTGTGCATTGCGTTCAACCGGGGGAGGTGTCACCCCGATAATCCATCGTATGGCAAAGATCGGCCACCATATCACCAGAGCTGGGGTAATCAGGAGTCGGAAGGCGAGCGAAGTGCCTCTGGTGCGGGGATCCAGCCTGTGAATGCCGACTGAATGTAGCACGAGCGAAAAGCCCACACCGATCGCAGCATAAAGCGTGCATGCCGATATGACGACTTCAAAAAACAGCTCGAATTCAGTGACCATTTCTCCGACTATGCGAATCAAGGTTTTCCGCGGCTCGCGGGTAAAAAGTGACCCTTGGATTGCAAACCGGCAAGCTAAGCGGACGGAGTGTCAGATGTAAACCCGAAACTCTCAGATAGCTGAAACGCTCAACTTCTGAACCGCAATGTTTCTAGACGGAAGGGTGGATCCCTGATGCCATGTTCCTTCGACGTAGTTTGTGGTCGCGATCTCCGGAATTCCTTGTTGGTTGTACTGGATTTGTGAGGCCAGCATCTCCACTGCAAGCGCGCCAACCCGCCGATGATTCTGGCGAACTCCTGATACCGGCCCCTCCGCTTCCTTAAGAAACAGATCCACCAGAGCGATGTCCTCGGGCACCTTTAGACCGAGTCTCAGAATGGTCGGCATGACAAAATCCTCCATACTAATGATCACTTCCGGACGATGGGTCTTGATCCATTCATCCAGCGGGGCCTCATTTGGGAAAAGGTAGGCCGGGATCCGGTCTTGGGGCGGGAGTTGCTGTTGTTCCCAAAGAAACCCGACGCTCCATAGATTGTCCACAGTGATATCCCAACCGCGATCCATAACCATGGCGATCCGCCGGTATCCTTCCGACATGACTTTTCGCATTGCCATCCGGATGATGCCCAATTGGTTGTTGGTGATCATTGGAAGTGTCGGGTTGTGAGGGAAATAGTCGATCTTGACGGAGCTGAAGCATTCCCAGTCGAGGTCGAGATACTGATCGTATTCGCGAACATGGGAGGAGATGACGACTCCGGTTATTCCCCTGGCTTTGAAAATCTGACTTAGCCTCGAATGACTAATGCCCGGTTCACGCAGCCAAAAGTGCTCCAATGCATATCCCAACTCCATAGCCGCTTTTTCGGCTCCTTCATAGAACTCCGGATGGGCGACAACGTCTTTCCAACCCCATTTTGAGTTCCAGTTGGTGAGATACGCGAGAACGGGAGGGTTTCGTTTTTCTTTAGCGTTTTCACGATAGGAAACAAGTGCGCGCATCCATGGATCGGGCCGATAGCCCATCTCCCGCGCAAGTTTCCGGATGCGCTCCCGGGTGTCACGTGAAAGCCTCTGACTATTTCGCATCGCGAGGGATACGGTGGTAACGTGTGTTCCGGCGATCTTGGCAATGTCTTCCAGGGTAACCCGTTTCTCTTTCATATTTGTGGTGTCAGGCCACTATGGGATGGCCGTAGTTTGATTCTGTGTTGTGTGTGGGGGCAAGGGGATGAGACGTTTGGAGCCTAGACCCGAAGCCGGGTTTGTCAATGACTCCCTGAAATCGGTTTTTCTGCCTTTGCACAGCAGTCTGTAAAATAATATGGCAAAAGATGAATTCAAGTAATGGGAAGCGTAATGCAAAACTGTGATTAACTCATTTAGACTCAATTGGCTGGTCTTTCTGCCGATCATGACGTTGAATAAGCGAACTGAATTATCCGTCAATTGATAACGCAGGACAGATGATGCAAAACGTCATGGACAGTCAGGTTCCAGTTATGGACCATCCCGATTATAGGGGCGGATGTCTGGACATGGATGTGATCCGTGCGGTAGATGCGCTCAGTCATGAAGAACTGATGTTCTACGGTGGATCAATTCCCCGCAACCTAAAGCACTATCTTGATCATCAGGTTTGTTGGCTTCAGGACAGTATATATTTCCTTGGGATTGATATTGGCCATCGGCCGACTCCAGATGAAATTGCGGACAAAATCCTGAACTCCAGTCATTCCGAGCGTTATCGGGCCTATTACGCCATGCGTTTTCCGGACATGGTGATCATGTCCTGAAGATGATTGTAGAATAGGTGGGATTGTCTTGCTTCACCGGAGCGGGTGTTGGGTGTTTTTAGATCCTGCCGGTTCTGTTCAAACCTCCCGCTTTTGGTCTTAGGCCGGCTTATGGGATGGCAGGAAACGCTTTTTTGATGGACGGATGAGCGGATATGCCTAGTTTAGGTGAAGATTTGTATCCATCCGTATGTGATTGGAGACCGATCCCGATCAGGACCATTTTCGAGAGTATACCCATGAGATTGCTTCATCTGTTGATTCCGGCGGCTTGTCTATTGTCCAGTCACTTGCTCCAAGGCGAGATTTACACAGTGAAGTCGCCTTCCGGAAATGTCGCTGTCGAGGTGATGACATTACCTGATTTGATGTGGCGGGTGGAGGCGAATGGCGAAATTGTGATCGGGGAGTCTCCGATCCGGGTGGAGTTGGGTGATGGAGTGGTTCTGGGTAGGCACACAGTATGTGAATCGGTGCATCCCCACACGATCAACCAAGAGTGGGAATCTGTGGTTCCCGGTCGGCGGAGCAAGATTCAGGATCATTGCAACGAGACTTTTTTCCGCATGGTGGAAATGAACAGGGAACCAGGCGTCAAAGTCGTCTATTACGATTTGGTCGTGAGGGCGTACGACGATGGGGTGGCGATTCGATACCGAATACCCAAGCAGCGTGACTACAAGGTTCATGTTATGGAAGAATCGATAGGATTCGTTTTTCCGGATGATTCCCAGGCATGGGTGGTCGACTACAAGGGCTTCGAGTCTCATCAGGAGGAACCTTTTGCAAAGCAATCCCTGAGGAGTATCTCCGATGCGGCCTATGTCGGGTTGCCATTGGTGGTTGAGGGTGAGCATGCCATGCTTGCGATCACAGAGGCTGCGCTGGTGGACTATGCCGGTATGTATTTGCGGCAGGCAACAGGAGATCGGAAAGATGGTGCGATGCTAAGGACCTGTCTTGCCAAGAGACCGGATCAGATCAATGCGGTTGTGGCTGAGTCCAATCTGGTCTCACCGTGGAGGGCGATTATGATCGGGCGTGAACCGAGTGATTTTCTCTCAAATGATTTGGTCCTCAATCTGAATGAACCCTGTGCGATCGAAGACACGTCCTGGATCCAGCCGGGACTGGTAGCCTGGGACCATTGGTGGAGTGGCGAGGTCAAGATGGACACGGAAACCATCAAACGCTACATCAGCTTTGCGGCTGAGATGGGCTGGCCCTATCAGCTTGTCGACTGGCAGTGGTATGGATCCTATAACCGTCCGGGCTCGGACGTTTCGGAGGTGCATCCTGCAGTGGATATGGACGAAGTCAGGCGTTTTGCGGCAGAAAAGGGCGTGAGGCTCTGGTTGTGGCTCTATTGGACAGACGTTGAGAGATCCGATTTTGTGATGCTTTGCGCGAAGTTCAAAGAATGGGGTATCGCCGGTATCAAGATCGACTTCATGGCGCGCGAGGACCAGTGGATGGTGAATTGGTATCATCGCATCATCAAGACAGCTGCCGCTAATAATCTGATGGTCGATTTCCATGGTGCCTACAAACCGACCGGGTTTCGTCGAACTTATCCTAATCTCATGACACGCGAGGGCGTTTTGGGTAACGAATATAACAAGTGGTCGGACAAGGTGACCCCGGCTCACAATTGCACGCTTGTTTACACGCGTGGACTGTTGGGTGAGATGGACTACACGCCTGGAGGTTTTCTGAACCGGAATCCGGAGGATTTCCGGATCGCCTTGCATCAGCCGGAGCCGATCCCAACGGAAGTTCAGGGTACCCGGGCTCATCAGTTGGCGCTCTTTGTCGTGTTTGAGAGCCCGATCATGGTTGTTTGTGAGCATCCCGATCATATCATTGGGCAGTCAGGAGAGGACTTTCTGCGGGTTGTGCCTACCGTCTGGGATGAGACCATTGGTCTTGCAGGAGAGATTGGATCTTATGCTGTTGTAGCCAAACGGTACGGGACCGATTGGTTTGTAGGCGCGATTACCAATCAGGAAGCACGTGTGCTGGAGATCCCGCTCGGTTTTCTGGAAGCAGGCAACTGGATTGCCGAAATCTGGGCAGATGGTCCCGATGCACCATTGGATGCAAGCGATTTGATCAAGGACAAGGTGACTCTTGATTCCTCCGGATCGATTGAACTCAATCTGGCTTCAGGGGGAGGCGCTGTGGTTCGTTTGATTCCGGCTGAATAGAGCAGGAATTGGGGCAAATACACCGGGCTCAAAGCGTTTTTACATTGTAAAACGCACTTTCATGGGGGGGTTGACCGTACTTTTACCCAAATTTGAACTACGGTAGACGGTCGGTTTACCGATTATTAGGGACAGTACCGCTTTGCACGGTCGCAATCCGCTGCGCCGTTTCCCCAAGATCTGATTCGTGAAGTATTTTCTACAGCATCGATTTCGCCCATCTTCATGGGTGAAGACTCCTGCAATGGTTTTGTTTGTGGGTTGTTCGGTGTTGTGGGGGTTGTTGGTTTATCTGTCCTACCGGTATCATCGCGATGAGAGCCGTGAAAACTGGGTATTTCGACAGACTCTTTTGCTCGATGCTGCCGCCTCCCGATACGATTTGGGGCTGACGCATGTGATGTCTGATCTTCGGCTGATGACGCGGCATGTGGGGGCTCTGTTGTTGACTCAATCCATCGATGGAGCTGCCGAAAATGCCACACGGGCATTTCAGACCATGGTTGAAACCAATCCGTCTTATGGTCAGATACGCTTGATTCGGAGTGACGGGGTGCCGCTCGTGAGGGTTTCGAGGGAGGACGGGGGGTCCGTCAGGGTGTGGGATTGCAATCCTCAGGGTCCAGTGGTTAGCGAGCAGGATTGGGAGCTCATGCGGGATCCGGCGTTCGATGGAATGCATGTTTCGCCATTGGTTTTGAGAAGTGGAGACGAACCTTCATACGTCAGGCATGCAAGCGCTGTGTATTCAATAGGCCCGGGATTTTCTCTCGCCCGTCCCGGTGAGCCCTTTGGTTATGTGATGATCGACATTGATCCAACGCGGCTGATGGAATCGGTTCATCGGAATGGTCTTGAGCTCATACAGATTTCATTGCCTGATCCGAAGATTGAGGGGTGTGCCAGCGCATCGTATTTTGTGGGAAACTACCCTGAATTGATGGAGAATGTCCCGATTATGATGGCCCTGAGTCAGTTTCGAACGCAGGGGAGCCTAGAGGATGGAGAAGGGTGGCCATTGCTTTTCCGAAGGTTGTCGGTTGGCGATGAGCATGCGGTTGCAGAAAACGTGGTTTATGGAAGCGGATTGTACGTCTTAAGCCGTATGAACCACTCTGAGGAACGGGCGGATTGGGCGGCAGTGCATCTCCAGATGGGGATTCTTTGGGGAGCTGTCCAGATGCTGCTGCTCTTAGGCGGTGTTTTTTGGTTTTTCCAATCCCGCAAGAAAGAAATGCTTCACCATTCAATCGTGTCCGAACGGGCGTTTTTGACCGCTCTGTTGGATGCTCTGCCAATCCCGGTGTATTTCCGTGATGCCGATGGGGATGTGATTGGATTTAATGTGGCATTTTCGCGGTTTTGGTCCGGCGCAAATGTGGCTCATGCCCAAGAACCAGCAGAGGAGGCGATCAACTTTCTCGATCAGCAGAGGAATGGGGATGTCAGCTTGGTCGGAGGCGATCAGGAGCATTTGTCCATCAGTCGCGAGATCGAGGATCGGGACGGCTCCAAGCGTTATCTCATGGTGCATCGTGCCCGTTATCGGGCGCACGATGAGTCGATCGCCGGGGTGATTGGCCTGATTGTCGACCTCACGGAAACCCACAATTACGAGTTGGCACTTCAGAAGGCAGTTGGTGAGGCTGAACGCGCCAGTCAGGCCAAGAGTGCGTTTCTTGCGGCGATGAGTCATGAGATTCGCACACCCATGAACGGCATATTGGGTATGGCGAGCTTGTTGGGAGAGACACGGCTGACCGATACTCAAAAAGAATATGTCCACACCATTTCAGCCTCAGGAGAGACCCTCTTGAATTTGATCAACGACATCCTTGATTTTTCAAAAATCCAAGCCGATCGGATTGAGCTTGAGAGCAAGACGTTTGATTTGGAACAGGTGGTGTGTGGATTGTTGGACCTTTTTGCCCGCCAAGCTGAGGACTCCGGAAACACTTTATCTTATCGGGTGGAACCCGGATTCAAGCCAGTGATGAAAGGCGATATCACGCGAGTGCGCCAGATCCTCAACAACCTGCTTGCAAACGCGATCAAGTTTACCAGTCACGGAGATGTCTGTATCGTAATGGGGCCCCACCCGGATGACCCGGCTAGTGTCGATGTTGCTATCCGTGACACTGGCATTGGGATCAAGCCAGAGCGAATGGCCGATTTGTTCAGCCCCTTCATGCAGGAAGACTCATCCACTACCCGGCGTTATGGTGGAAGTGGTATGGGCTTGGTAATCTCCAAAGGGCTTGTGGACATAATGGGAGGACGGCTTGGCGTAGAGAGCCATCTTGGTCGTGGTTCTGTTTTTACTGTTACCCTCCCGAGAGGTGATCCAGATCAAACGGTCGCTGATTTTGTTCAGAACCGGGTACTCATGGGGTTATCCGCAATTGTGGTGGACTCCCATCCGTCCGCTTTGCAGGCTGTGGTCGAGTTTCTCCGTCAGTGGGGCATGGAAGTCACCCCGTTTTCCGATCCTGTGAAGGCTGCTTCCTGGGTCGGAATTGGAAATCGGGCCGACATGATCCTCATAGACCATGATTTACCAGGCAAGGGAGGAGTCAGATTAGGCAGCGATCTGTCAGTTCTGCTTGAACAACAGCAGATGCGTACCCCTTTGGTTTTGATGGTTCCGTCGTCAGTGAAAGCGGCCCCTGAGCCGTTTTTCTCCTTTGTAACGAAGCCGGTAAGCCGCAAGAGTCTGCAAAAGGTTTTGATTGATGCTGCGTCCAGGCAGACGAGCGCGATGCCACGGATTGTCGATGGCGCATCTTCTCAGCGTGCTTTGTCCGATTTTGCTAAAAACCATCCGATGGAGATTCTCGTGGTGGAAGACAATAAGGTGAACCAGAAGGTGGTGGATCTGATGCTGCGCAAGCTCGGCTATCGTCCGTCCTTTGCCTCGGATGGTGATGAAGGATGGAGAACCTATATGGATTTGCGGCCCGAAGTGGTGTTCATGGATATTCAGATGCCTGTTATGGACGGGATCCAGTCCGCGCGGAAAATCCGGAGCTTGGAAGACGGCTTCGCCTGCAGTATCATCGGGTTATCTGCAAATGTCTTGGAAGACACCCGTAAGGAAGCAAAGTCCGTGGGTTTCAATGAATACCTTTTCAAACCGGTGAATGTTCCATCTCTGAAAAAGGCGCTGGAAGAGGCCTACGCCCGAGTGATGGTTCAGCGTGAATTCTTGAGTTCTGAGAAGTAGCATCTGGGGGGGTGGCGACGTTCTACCCGCTTTGTTTTTCCGGAACGGGTGTTTCCGGCGATTGGATTCCATGGGAGTAGTTCGAGCTTGAAGTTGGTGGCTCGCGTGATAGGAATCTTCACGATTCTTTCTGTTGGCTGATTCCCTGCATAAGGAACGATGAACCCTCTTATTCCCCCTCTACCCATGAACCTACGATCCTGTCTGTTTGTTCCAGCATTGCTCTGCGCGGGTTTCCCGGTCTGTGCATCCGGGCCCGCCGAATTGCCGCTTGATCCGCAAGTCCGGATCGGGCGCCTCGATAACGGGTTCACCTACTATATCCGGCAGAACCGGATGCCGGAGAATCGTGTGGAAATGCGCTTGGCGGTGAATGCCGGATCGGTTCTCGAGGACGAGGACCAGCGTGGGTTGGCCCACTTCTGCGAGCACATGGCTTTCAATGGCTCCGAACACTTTGAGAAGAATGAATTGATCAGCTTTTTGCAGTCGTTGGGCATTCAGTTTGGTCCGGAGTTGAATGCTTATACCGGCTATGATGCGACGGTCTACATGCTTACTTTGCCGGCAGACAACATCAGCACGCTCGATTCCGGGCTATTGGTGATGCGGGATTGGGCGGCCGGGCTCAGTTTTGACGGAGAAGAGATTGATAAGGAGCGTGGAGTGATCCTTGAGGAGTGGAGGATGGGACGTGGCGCCAATCAGCGGATGTGGGACAAGATTTCGCCCGTATTCTTGAAAGGTTCGCGTTACGCGGAGCGTCTTCCGATCGGCACGCGTGAGGTGATCGAGGGGGCTCCATATGATACGCTCAAACGCTTCTATCGGGATTGGTATCGCCCGGACCAGATCGCCCTTGTGGTGGTGGGCGATATGGATCCGGATGACATGGAGCAGCGCATACGCAAGCAGTTTTCCGCGATTGAAATGCCGGATGAAGTGAGGAAGCTGGATTCCTATCCGGTGCCAGGGTATGAAGAAACCCTGATTGCCATCGCAAGCGACAAAGAGGCATCCGGCACTATGCTCTACGTCATCCACAAGTTTCCGGCGAGAAGCAGGAGCTCGGATGCTGACTTTGAGCGGCAGGTTTTAGAGCAGTGCGTGGCGGGCATGCTGAACCAGCGCTTTGCTGAAAAACTCGAGAATCCGGAGCCTCCTTTTGCTTCTGCAGGTGGTGGGGTGGGCGAGCATACTCGCACCTTGGACTATTGGTTTGTCGCGGCGGTGGTAGCAGATTCCGGGGTTGATATCGGGCTGAGAACCGTTCTGGAGGAGAGCAAGAGGGTCATGGTTCACGGATTTGTGGCATCCGAATGGGAGCGCCAGAAGGCTGAGGTGCTGCGTGGCTATGAAAAGGCGTGGTTGGAGCGGGATAAGACTCCCTCGGAACAATGGGCGGAAGCGATTGCGGAACACTACCTTACCAGAAAAGCGGTTCCGGCTCCGGAGCTTGCGTTCAATATGGTCCGTGCCTTGTTGGATCGGGTAACACTTGAGGAAGTGAATGCGATGGCCCGGGAGTTGATGGAGCCGAAGAACCGGGTTGTTCTGGTAATGGGGCCGGACCAGATCCTTGAGTCGGCCAACGAGGAGGGGGTCCGGAACGTAGTGGCAGAGGTCGATCAGGCGGAGGTTCTACCCTACGAAGACAAGCTCGCACAGTCCTCTCTATTGGAGAAGGAACCGGTTGAGGGTACAGTCATTGAGACGGAAGAAATTCCCGAACTCGGAGCCAAGCGGGTTGTTTTGTCGAATGGGGTGCGAGTGTATCTCAAAAAGACGGATCTCAAGAATGATGAGATCCTGATCCGCGCAGTGAGCCGTGGGGGAGCATCCCTGCATGGCTTGGAGGATAAGATCAACGCACTCTATGTCGGTCATGTAGTGGGTGCCTCCGGGTATGGCTCGTTTTCGAGCACGGATTTGCAAAAGTTCTTTGCCGGGAAGTCCGTTCAGTTCAGCACGGAGATCGAGCCCTACCGAGAAAGTTTCAGAGGGGCATGCTCGCCGCAGGACATCGAGGTGTTCTTCCAACTGTTGCACTTGGCGCTTCAGCAGCCTCGATATGCTGAGGATGCGTTTCAATCCTTCAAGAGCCGGTTGGAAGCCTACCTCAGTGACCAGGCGAAAGACCCGATGTTTGGTTTTCAGGTGAAACTGTATGAGGTATTGGGGCAGAACCACCCGCGGGCATGGTCCATGATGAAGGTGGAGGATATTCCTGGGATTGATTATGAAGGGACGCTGGACCTCTACCGTCAGCGTTTTGCGGACGCCGACGATTTTGTGCTGACGGTGGTTGGTAACTTCGATGAACCCTTGCTTCTCGACATGCTGGAGAAATACGTGGCTAGCTTGCCTGTGGTGGAAGGTGCGGAGGATTGGATCGATCATGGAGTCAGGATGCCGACCGATGCTCAGGTTCACGCCGTATACAAAGGCGTGGATGATAAGAGCATGAGCGTGATGGCCTATGCGAAAGAGGCGCCGTATTCACACGAAGGTATGCTCAAACTCGATGCACTCGGGCATCTGTTGAACATCGTGCTGATCGAGGAAGTCAGGGAGAAGATGAGTGGGGTTTATTCCATCTACGCGAACACCAATTTCAGAAGGGCTCCCATTGGTCAGGCGGAGTTGATGGTTTACTTCCCGTCCGCTCCCGAATCGGTGGAACCGATTGAGAAAAAAGTGGTCGCGATTCTTGCGGACATTTTGGAAAACGGCGTATCGGATCTGAATGTGTCCAAAGTCAAGGAGACCATGAAGCGTGCGTTTGAGCGTCAGCTTCAGGAAAATCGGTATTGGCTCGAGGCGATCAATGAATGTGCGTTCTGGGGTGACGATTTTTCACATGTCGTGGATCCGTCGGAGTTGGATGCGATCGACAGCGCCTTCATTG
>JAPXRV010000020.1:0-39031 GCA_033813415.1 Opitutales bacterium
GTCCGGATTGGATCGCTGTGAGTGGACAGATGGGCGAGGATGGGTTTGCTCTATTGGATCGGGTGCGATCCTTTCAGACAAAAGGCGCGGTGCTTCTGGACCCGATGGACTTCCGGGGTGATAACGGGGAAGGGTTGGATCAGGTGTTTTTGAAAGGCAAGGATTATGCCTGGCAGCACGCAGGGCGGACGGATTGCTATGTAATCGGGAGTCCGGATTCGATGGGCTCCGAATCGGTGCCGGGTCGGATCGCTATGGCAAAGGCTCTAGCGCTTGGGTTGGAACAGGGCGATGTGATGGCCACTGTTCGCCTATCCAATATGGCTTTGTATCCGTCGCCCGCACAGGATTTGGCGTTAATGTCGGGCATGTTCTGGTATGGGGCGGAGCCCGTGATGCATGCGGTTTCGGCGGCCGACTCAGTGTCGGGTGCCCATATTGACTGGATCCACTCGGTTTGGGAGGGGGCGCGGCTAAAGAAGTGGGTGCCTCAGGGAGCGCTTGCTCTGTGGGTTTCCATGGATGAACCCGTAGCATCCCATTCTGGCAGGACGCCGGTCCAGTTGCTGATGGATGCGATCCGGATTTGTGTAAACCGTCAGGTGGGACTCCTTTTGATTCGACCCGTTGATCCCGGATCTAAGGTTCTTTCTCCGGCCTGTTCGCGTTTACTGGATGAGGTGAGAAGGCGGGGAAACGCCGGAACGCCGGATTCAAGCGGATCTACGGGATCATCCCAGTCGGAAGCCTCTTCGATGCCTACGAATTCGTGGAGTGGCGTGTCCGGGTCCGACATTTTGAGTGGGGTTGAATCCTACACCTCGCATCAGCCTCAAGCCCGTGGAGACTTGCCCTTTGCATGGGATTCGGCAGAGGGCGGATGGGGTCAGCATCGCACGGCGGAATCCGGCACGATCAGTGAAGGTTCGGGGTCGAGTGGCTGGGCGGGTTCGTCCTCTCCCGCGGAAACGGACAGCGCGACCGGTGCAACCGGTTCGGATTCCATGATCTTTGGAAGTGCCATTGTGAAGGGTAGCCCGGTTGTGATTGAACTATTGACTGATAGCGTGCCGGGAATCTGGAGTCCGTCCGGACTCGAAATCCGGATGGATTCGAAGGCGGATCGCATGGGGATGCTCCGGGTGTGGAATTTCTCTACAAAAGCGATTGCGGGTGCAATCCTGACCGGAGGGCGCCGGGTGGGGGATCGACTCAAATTGGAAACGATGGGGTCTGTGGATGTGCCCATACCCTTGGATTATGATCGGGTGCCCCGGATTTCATTGGATGGAATAAAGACGCAGTCAGTAACATGGCAACCGGATCGCCCCGACTCGAAAGGCGACTCCGGGCGGAGTCACGCAGTTTACCTGATCCGTGAAAGCAGCGTGGTGGGAGCGCCTCTTGCATATGGATCTGAGGGATGGCAATTGTTGCCGGGAAAGGGGCAAGTGAAGGGCCATTCGGAGGCTTCCGATTCCATATCCGATACTGGCGCTTTTCCATGGGCGACATCCGACGGAGTGGATGTGAAGATGATTAATCCACCATCTTCTGGCGATTCCGGTAGAATCGGATTTGAACTCGGGTGGAGGGAGCTCAAGCCTGAGGGGATTTTCGAAATTGAGTCCGCTGTTAAAGGGCTGCCTCGGAATGGAGCCATCCGGATTGGCTTGGCTGGTGAAAAGATTCCGGATGGGGCCGGGTTTGTTCTGAACCTCACCGATCGTAATGGACAGGTGTGGAGCGTTCGCTTGGATTTTGAACGGATAATGAAACCCGATGACGGTGTGTTGATCCGGTCTTCTGAGTTCCGGAAAGTGTCGGGCGGATCCTCCCATCTCCGGAATCCGGTGGTGGTGTTTCCGGACGTCAACGAAGTGAGAATCCGCTTGGAAGGGTTGGCGACGTCCGGTGAAGCCCGGATGTGGATGGAGGTATTGCGGTAGATGCCTCGTTACTACTGGTCTTCCAGAGCAGGGATCAGACTTTGGTGTTTTCCGGAAGAAGTGCTTGGATCGCGGACTTGATATCTGGATGGGCGAACACGAAACCCTTCTCGAGTAGCCGCGTGGGGACAACCGACTGAGAGGCGAGCAGGGTCTCGGATGCCATGGCACCATAGGCCAGTTTCATGGCTCTGGCGGGAGCTTTCACAATGGCGGGACGGGACAAGGCAGAAGCCAGAGCGTGGGTGAACGCGCTGTTAGTGGTGGGTTCGGGTGCGGTTGCGTTCAATGTTCCTGACACTCCTGCATTTCCGATGATGAACGTAAAGGATCTGAGCAGGTCGTCCAGACTGATCCAGGACATGAGCTGTGATCCTTCGCCGATCGGGCCACCGAGGCCGGTCCTGAACAGCGGCAGCATCTTTGCAAGCGCACCACCCAAAGGGGAAAGCACGACTCCGGGTCGTAGGCATACGAATCTTTCGACGAAGGGAATCGCATTGCGCGCGGCCTGTTCCCACTCCTCGCAAAGGTCGGCAAGAAATCCGTCGCCTTTCCCGGCGTTTTCGTCGGCGTGGGCGGTTGTTTGTGTTCCATAGTAGCCGATGCCCGAAATTTGAATGAAAAGCTCGGGCGGATATTTGAGGCGTGCGATTTCGCGTGCGAGAAGGTGAGTCGCCATGAGCCGGCTATCCCGGATCTGAGCTCTGGTTTTGCGGGTCCACCTGCGGGCAATGGAGGTGCCGGCGAGGTTGATGATAATGTCGTGCGCCTCCAGCGATGAGACTGGTAGAATGCCGTTAACGGGATCCCAAGGCAAATGGGCAGGAGACGATATCCGCGAAAGGATGCTGACCTGATGTCCCCATGTTTGCAGGTAGGATCGGAGCGCCGACCCGATCAGGCCGGTTCCTCCCGCAATCAGGATGCGGCGGGGGCGTGGATTCCAGCGTTGGACGACTGCAAGATCATCCTGAAGGGTCCGATATTGGTAACGGAAACGATCAAGTAGTTGGCGTTCCACCCGTTTGTGGAAACGGGGAAGGTGGAAGAACGGCGGACGGTATTCGATGCGGTCTTCGATCACGCATGCGTAGGTTTCTTCTCCCGGAAGGAACTGTCGCCAGTGACTCCATTCTCTCATCGGGCTTTTGATTGCCTTTTCGACGATCAGATACCCCTTTCTCATGGATTCAATGCGCTTGAGCCAGCGTCCTTTGAGGATGGGATCCCCTTTTTCATGTGATAGCGATTGAGCACCTTCAAAGGCGGAGCGATGAAAGGATTCGTGGTGACAGGGAATCCAGGGAGGCTGGAGTCTGACATGGGTCGAATGCCGGGTGAATAACTCCCAAGCCTGCTCGGGAGGCATGTCGACCGGAGATCTCAGAAGGAAGACGTTCTTGCGGGAGTTCGAAGCCATGGGGTTCGGAAAGCAATCAATGGTTGGGCAAAGCAGGGAGAATACGCTTTATTTGAAAGGATAAAAGCGTTTAATGCAGGGTATTGAAAAGATGAAAGTCCTTATTACCGGAGTGTGTGGTTTTGTCGGATCGAGCCTTGTGGAAAGGTTGCGACAGAACAAAGAAGAAGTCGAGATTGTTGGAATTGACAACTTGATCCGTTCGGGAAGTGAAACGAATCGGAGGCGTCTCAAGGAGATGGGGGTTCGGCTGTATCATGGTGACATCCGGATGCGAAGCGATTTCGAAGCGTTGCCCGATGTGGACTGGGTTGTTGATGCTGCCGCAAATCCCTCTGTGATGGCTGGCGTGGATGGCAAGACGAGCAGTCGGCAGCTTCTGGAGCACAACCTCGGAGGGACAATCGAGCTACTCGAGTATTGTCGATCCCGAAAGGCCGGATTCATCCTCCTCAGCACCAGCCGGGTGTATGGTGTCGAGCCTCTGGCTTCGTTGCCCATGAAAGTGGTGGATCGACGGTTTGTCCCGGATCTTGCATCCTGCGCGGTCAGCGGTGTCAGTGTTGAAGGTGTTTCCGAGGATTTTCCTGCGGAACCGCCGCTTTCGCTTTATGGGACGAGCAAGCGTGCGGCGGAGCTATTGGCGTTGGAATACGGTCAGGCCTTCGACTTTCCGGTTTGGATCAACCGTTGCGGAGTGATGGCCGGGGCTGGGCAATTTGGGCGGGCCGATCAGGGAATAGTTTCGTTCTGGATCCATGCCTGGCGCGCAGGCCTGCCGCTTCGATACATTGGCTTTGGCGGGAGCGGACACCAGGTTCGGGATTTTTTTCATCCGGGTGATTTAGTTAGCCTCATGTTGAGTCAGATGCGGCATAATGGGGGAAAAGCTCCCCGCATTGTTAATCTGGGTGGCGGGACCACTATCAGCGTGTCTTTGGCGGAGTTGAGCGATTGGTGTTGTCAGCGATTTGGCAAGCGCGAGGTTGAGGCCTCCAAAGTGGAGAGACCCTTTGACATTCCCTGGATGGTGATGGATTCATCCCTTGCTAAGGAGACATGGGGTTGGCAGCCCGAGACGACTATGGAATCCATTCTCGAGGAAATCGCATCTCATGCCGAATCGCATCCCGATTGGTTGCAATTGGCTGAGTAGCCTGACGGATTCGGTCTTGAGTCGGTGAGTGCAACATGTTCAATTGGCCGGAATATGCACAGTGGAATGCAGAAAAGCGAAGGCACCCAACCGGAGGAAATGAACAGCGCGTCCTTGCGTTGCTTCTCGATTGTGATGCCCGCCCGCAATGAGGAGGGAAGCCTCGAGGAGACGCTTGTGCACATCTACGAGTGCCTGCGGGATGAATCGGTTCCCCATGAAATCGTGGTGGTGGATGATGGCAGCACCGATGGGACATGGGCTTTGCTCGAAAAGCTCGGTGAAGACATTCCGACGCTTCGTCCGGTAAAAAACGAAGGACTGAATGGGTTCGGCAGGGCCGTCATCACGGGTCTCGACCACGCTTCCGGCGACGCAGTCGCGATCATGATGGCGGACGAGTCGGATGATCCGAAGGATGCGGTGGCATACTGGAGGCGTCTTCAGCAGGGATATGATTGCGTTTTTGGAAGTCGCTTCATCAAGGGAGGCGCCGTGTATGACTACCCAAAACTTAAGTGGCTTGTGAACCGGATGGCCAACCTGTTCATCAAGGTCTTGTTTGGGATACGATTGAATGACACCACCAATGCGTTCAAGGCATACCGAAAGGAAGTGATCGATGGATGTCGTCCCCTGATTTCTCCCCATTTCAATCTGACTGTTGAGCTTCCTCTCAAAGCGATTGTCAGAGGGTATTCCTGGGATGTGGTTCCGATCACATGGAGGAACCGAAAAGCCGGTGTCGCCAAGCTCAAGATGAAGGAGCAGGGGAGCCGGTATCTCTTCATCTGCCTTTACGTGTGGCTCGAAAAGTTTTTCAGTCGAGGTGATTACAATAAGAACACGTACCGGCAGCAATTGGAACGTCGAAGATTGTTGAACCGGGCTACATCATCTGGAGAAAACACACAACAGACCTGAAAGATGCCGACATACCTCTATCAGATTATCCATGAAGATGGGCGTGAAGGGGATCTTTTCGAATGGGATCACCCGATGACGGAACGGTTGGAAACCCATCCGCAGACCGGAGAAAAGGTTCGCCGGGTGTATGCTGCTCCGCATCTGGGCGTGCGATACACGGCGGGGCGCACCCGCAATCTTCTGTCCAATGAGAACCTGAACGCCAAAGGATTCACGAAATACGAGCGCGACAAGGTCTCCGGAAAATACCACAAAACCGCTGGTGAGGGTCCATCCGTGATTTCCCGTCCCCCGGGTTGAGTTGGCACTCCAATGGATGGCCGGTATTTAGCTGTTTTCTGATGGAAAGTTTTCAATCCGGCCGGTCACGATTGGCCTCGCGCCCAATCGAGGTAGGCATCTGAAACACCGTCGGCCCGGCACCAAATCCATTGCGGGTTTTCGTAAGGATGAAGGCTCAGCAGCTCAGCTTGGAGGGATTCGTTGTTCCGGATCAGAAACTTGAGCGTGAGGCGGTATTCGGATCCGGTTTCGATCTGGTCATTCCACCGGTAAATGCTTTGAATCGGGCTGGAAACCTGGGCACAGAATGCCAGCTGTTTCTCAATCAATGTGCGCCCGATTTCCATGGCGTCTGATTCTTTGGAGAGGGTGGTCCATCCGACAGCGATCATGACGATGTTTTTTTTGTTGAATCTTTAATGATGCGAGGTATCGTGGATTGTTTCACTTCGAAGAGACTACTCGCAAACGGCGTGAGTTTCTTCGAGAAGCATTATCCTCGATTTTTCCGCAAATTGAAAGACGAATACCTAAAGGAAGCTCAGAAGGTGATCAGTGATCCAAACATCCTGATCAACGTTGTTTCGCGACGTGTCAAGCAGTTGAAACACGGTAGCCCCGCTCTCGTCGAGTCTTTGGAGAAGCTGAATCCAGAGGACGTCGCCCTGCGCGAAATCATTGAGGGTAAGATTACCTATCAGTTGTACAATTTCGAAGACAAGCGCTGATGTCCGCTGAGGACATTGCCTGGAAGCTTGGGGTTGTCGGGACTTTGATATCCCGTGGAGATTAAAGGATGTCAGCAAAGCGAAAGGAAGATCGGTTCACCGAGATTCGCAATGCCAAGGCGTCGCATCAGTACATCATCCATGAGCGGTATGAGGCTGGTATTGTTCTTACGGGGACTGAGGTAAAGTCGATCCGGATGGGCAAAGCCCAGATCAACGAGGCCTTTGCCCGGGTTGAAAAAGGGGAGGTAATCCTTTTTCATGCCCATATCAGCGAATATGCTTTCGGGACATGGGCGAATCATAATCCGGTAAGGCCGCGCAAGCTCCTGCTGAACAAATCAGAGATACGCAAGATTCAGGGGGCGGTTGAGGCGGGAGGCCGAACGTTAGTTCCAACCCGGATGTATCTCAAGCATGGTCTTGTGAAAGTCGAGATCGGGGTCTGCACTGGCAAGAAGTTGCACGACAAGCGCGAGACCCTGAAAAAGCGCACCGAGATGCGGGAGGCCGAAGTTGCGATGCGTTCAAGAGGGTGACGCTGCCGCCGCGGCGCAGGTTTGTCTGCTCGCGTTGGCATCCGGATGTCGCGGCGAGCAGTAAGTTCCATAAAAGAGTTGGCTGTTTGGAAAAATACCTTTAGGTTTTTCGCCAAGGAGTCATATGGAAAAGAAGATACGGGTTGGATTCATTGGTGCGGGAACCAATACGCGGGCCAAGCATTTGCCTGGTTTTCAGGCGATACCCGGCGTGGAGTGTGCGGTGGTTTCCAACCGTCGTCTTGCGAGTGCCCGGGCAGTTGCAGAGGATTTTGGTATTCCGAGAGTGGCTGAAAACTGGCGCGAAATCGTGGAAGATCCCAAGATTGATGCGGTGTGCATCGGCACCTGGCCGATGTTGCATTGTGAGGCGACAGTGGCTGCCTTACAGGCGGGCAAACACGTATTATGTGAGGCCCGGATGGGGATGAATCTTACCGATGCGCAGGAAATGGTGAGTGAATCCAAGCAACACCCTGAGTTGGTTTGCCAGTTGGTTCCGTCTCCGATGTCGCTGGATTTTGACACTGTCATCAGCAACACTCTCGAAAAGCAGGAGCTTGGCGAGGTGAGGGAGATCAACGCCACCGTGAATTCACGCGTGAACATGGATGCCGACAGTCCGATGCATTGGCGGCAGGATATGGACATGAGCGGGTGCAACGTGTTGCAGTTGGGGATCTACTTCGAAATGATCCAGCGTTGGTTTCCTCATGAAATGGAGTGGATCATCGCGGATGCGGAAGTCTATACCCAGTATCGGCAGGATAAGATCACGCAGAAGTTCAAGGAAGTGCGGGTCCCGGATTCGGTTAGTGTGGTCGGGCGTTTTGAGCAAGGCACCCGCCTGACAATGAACATGAGCGGAGTGGATGCCGGGCTCCCGGTGTCGGAGATCCGTATTCATGGAACGGAAGGTAGTCTCAGGATCGACTTTTTGGAATACTACATCTTTTTTGCCCGCATGGGGCGTGACTATGAAATGCCAATCGACGTCCCCAGGCAGACGCGCAGGGGTTGGAAGGTTGAGGAGGATTTCGTGGATAGTATTCGCAACGGAACTCCGGTGAAGTTGACCAGTTTTGATGACGGGCTGAAATACATGAGGTTCACGCAGCGTGTTTACAACAGCTGGTCCAACGGATCGATCCGGACATGAGTGACGGATCTTGCGAAGATGATGGGGCATCGGTCGAGTTCCGGAGCCTCGACCGGATCGTGCTTGCGAGCTCCAATGCCGGGAAAGTCCGTGAACTGGAGGAGATCCTCCGGTCGCTTGGCGTGGAAGCAAAGATCATTCCGGCGAGTTCGGTGGGTGGCATGCCTTACTGTGAGGAAGACGGCGGCCATTTCCGGGCGAACGCTCTGATTAAGGCGCTCGTGTTGGCAGACAAGCTTAACTCGATGGGCCAATCCCTTGCCGTATTGTCTGACGATAGCGGGCTTGAGGTGCCGTATCTTGGTGGCGAGCCAGGTGTTCATTCGGCAAGATACGCCGGGCCTGACGCGGAGGATGCCGACAATCGGGCTTTGTTGCTTGAGCGCATGACTGGAGCTACCGGAGAACGCCGCCGGGCACGGTTCATATGCGTGCTGTGTCTGATCGTGCCAGGTTCCCAGCCTCTTTATTTTGAAGGAACCTGCGATGGAAGTCTTTCGGAAGTGGAAAGAGGTGATGGAGGATTCGGATACGATCCACTGTTCATTCCGGAGGGTCACAGCGAGACATGGGGCGAGATGAGCGATGAAATAAAAAACCGGATCAGTCACCGTTTCCGCGCCTCAGAGAAACTGGCGAATCATTGCAAACAATATATTTGACTGCTGTTTTCCGTTTGCATTGAACCAATTTGTTTTCCCGGAATCCTAATTTGCTGACGGAGTATGCCGCTAGGCGTGATATCACTTGACTTGGGGGTGTCGGGTGCGAATGAATCGTTCCGGTATCCTTATTCGGTTGGTTGGCGCGGGCATCCAGGTTCGCGGCTAGGGTTGTGCCCGGCTAACTTGAAACGTATTGTGCAATCTGAAGACCATGACATCATCCAGGCCTTTCTTCCTTGTTCTGTTTTTCGCATGGATCATTAGTATGGCTGCACCTTTGGGTGCACAGTCGAACGATCCGGCCATCGAAAGCTATTATGCTGCCAATGCATTGTACAACAAAAACCTGTACCAGCTGGCTGTCGACGAATACAAGGCGTTCATTGCGAAGTATCCGAAGCACGAAAAGAACCTGCACGCCCGTTTTGGATTGGCGTTGTCTTTATATGAAATGAAGCGTTTTCAGGAGGCGGAGCCCCTGTTCGGGGCTTTGGCTCGCGAGAGGGATGCGCCACGCAAGGAACAGGTCTACAATCTCTGGGGGCAGTGTCTCCTGATGCTTGGCAAACCGGCGCAGGCTGAGGATGCGTTTCTCTGGAGTGTGAATCGGGGGAAGGAACGTCTGTTTCTGGATCTTCCCGGGATGGGTGGCGACTATCAGGAGGCGCCTGAGCTTTCGACCACGGCGGTTCAGGATGCGGACCCGCTGGAGATCAGTTTGGTTGGACTGGTGGAAGCTTTGTTTCAGCAGCGCAAGTGGCAGGGTGTGATCGACTATGCTCTGGAGTTTGTGAAGATAGTGCCGAAAGGGCAGTATATGCCGCGGGTGTTGTTTCAGCAATCCTTTGCCCACTATGAGCTTCAGCAGTATCCGGCGGCTACGGAAGTGCTTGAGAACATCAAGCTTTACCACAAGAATACGCCGTTTTACGAACACGCGGTCTTTTTGCTTGCAGAGTGCCAGAGGGAGACTGGCCAGCTCGATGTGGCGGCGCGTAACCACGAAATCGTGGCGCGTGAGATCAAGGGGGATTTCGCTTCGAATGCGCTGTTTCGATTGGCGTTTATCCGGTTCAGCCAAAAGCAGTATGACCGGGCTGCCGCCGATTTCGAGGATTTGCGGTTGTTGTATCCCGGCAGCGAGTATTTCAACGAATCCGGAATCTATTTGGGGCGTTCGCATCTGGAGCGGGACGACTATGCCAAGGCACAGGCGGTGTTCGGTGATTTGACCAATGTTGCCCCGGTAGCTTCCGAGGCGACTCTGTGGCTCGCGAAGACCTTCTTGCGTCAGTCGAACTATAAGCAGGCTCTGGACGTGTTGAGACCTGCTTTAAGGAAGTTTGCGACTGATCCCAATGCGGTTCATTTCATCTTCGAATACGGTGTATCGTTGATGGGAGTGGAGCAGTATGAGGAGGCTATTCAGATTTTTGAACGGGTGGTGACCGAGTTTGAAAAGAATAACCTGACATCCCAGGCCCTCAGGTTGCGCGCCTACTGCCTGATGAAGAGCGGAAAGCATGAGGAGAGCCTGAAGGTGTGCGACCAATTCATATTGGAGTATTCGGATGATCCAGCTTACCGCGATGTGGCGTTCATGCGTGCGGAGAATGTGTTTTTTCTCGATCGATATGATGAAGCCATTCGTGCCTATCAGCAGTTCATTCCTTGGGAAAACCGCACCCGATACACGGACGAAGCCCGCTACAGGATCATCCAGATTATGGTTGCGCAAAAACGTTGGCCCGAGGCTTTGGAAGAGATCGGAAAACTCCGGCGCGATGGATCAGTCAAGGGTGAGTTTTTCGATCAGATCGATTACATTGAGGGCCTGACCTACTTCAATTTGGAACGTTGGGACACTGCGATTCAGTCATTGGAGCGCTTCATCAAGGAGAACAGCTTGCGCACCAATGCGGACATCGCGCAGATCAAGCTGGCTCAGGCTTATGAGTCGAAGCGGGATCTTGCTACCGCCCGCATGGTATTGGAAGTGCTGGTTCGCGATAACTCGAGCAGTCCTCATATGGCTCAGGCATTGGCGGAGTTGGGCCGGATTGTTTACAACTCAGGGGACTACGATGGTTCCAAGGTGTTTTTTGAGCGGGTAAGTAAAGAGCATGCCCAATCGCCATTTTTTGCCCAATCCGAGTATTATCTGGGCTGGATCGCTCTCAACGCCAAGGACTCGTTGAATGCGATTGCTCATTTCGACAAGGTGTCGCGTGATTTTCCGGATCATGATCTGGCCGCGGATTCGCAGTATAAGAAAGCCTTGCTCTATCTGGATCTGGGGCAGACCTCCAACGCCCAGATCGCATTCAAACATTTCATGGACTATTATCCGAACGACAAGCGTTTCGATCAGGCATCGTTCTATTTTGGCCGGACGCTTGTTTTGATGGAGCGTTTCTCGGAAGCGATTCCGGTCTTCCAAAACACCTTGAATCGCAGTCAGGACAAGGATTTGGCTGCCCGATCCCTCTATGAATTGGCATGGTGTCACCAGGGCCTTCAGCGCCGTGAAGCTGCAAAAGCCCGTTACGAGGATATGCTCAAGCAGTATCCTGATCATGAACTGGCACGGCGTGCTCAGTTTGAGCTCGCGGAGATCGAATATGACGAAGGCTTGTTCGATGCCACCATTGCTCGGTTGGACGTGCTTTTGGCTGGTCCTCTTGATGTGGATCTCCGTGAAAAAATCATTCACCGCATGGCGTGGAGCCTATTGGGTCGGGGGCAGGATGTCGCGGCAGCGGAAACCTTTGAAATGTTGTTGAGGGATTTTCCAAAAACCGCCTTTGAATCCATTTCATCCTATCAGGCTGGTGAGGTAAGACTAACCCGCAAGGAATACCGCTTGGCTCTTCCATTGTTTGAACGGGCGGTGAAGACGGCAACGGACGATCGGCTCAAGCAGCAGGCAATGCTGCGTCAGGGCGAAACGCATTGTTACCTGAGTCAATGGCAACCGGCGGAGACGGTATTCGCAATGTTCCTCGAGGAGTACGGCAATTCCGAGTTTGTTCGGCGCTGCCAGATGTGGCTGGGATGGGCGCAGGAGAACCTTTCGAAGCACGAACAGGCCATTGCCAACTACCGCATGGTGTTGAGAGGCGGGAAGCGTGACGAGCTTTCGGCCAGAAGTCAGTTCCAGATCGGACAATGTCTTGTGAAGATGGGGGAACCTGATCAGGCGGTTCGCGAATTGGTCTTGGTCGACGTGAACTACGCTTTTCCGGTTTGGAGCTCGCGTGCACTTCTCGAAATTGGTCGTGTTCTCGATCAGCAAGGTCGGGTGCGCGAGGCAGGAGATCGCTACCGTGAAGTCATCATGAAATTCCCCGGCACGGATGAGGCGGTTTTTGCCGACGAACTCATCAAGGGTTTGGCAAACCGTGCTCCTTCCGAATCCTGATCCCGTTTGTCTCTCACATTTTCAGAAGAACCTATTTATACCTACAAAAATGATCGCTCACAGAATCCGCAGATACGACTGGTTATTTGGACTGATGCTGATAGCCGGTTTCGCAGCCATGGCTACCTCCCTTGCTGGGCAGGAAGTCGAGGCCGTCCGTGAAACCGCACGATCGGACTCCCTGATTTCCTTGCTGATGAAAGGTGGGATCGTGATGATTCCATTGGCCTTGTGTTCGGTGATAGCGGTGACGATCACGATGGAGCGAATGGTCAGCGTGAGTTTTAAAGGCCTGCTGCCTGCTCATCTTGACAAGGAGATGGAGGACTTGCTCGAAAAGAGCACCGGCGCGGATGTCAAAGGTGCGATGGAGTCGTGCGAAAAGTCAGACAGTCCTTTGGGGAGAGTCTATGCAGCGGGACTGAAACGTTGGGAGGATGATCCCAAGGATGCGGATCAATCGATGGGAGAGATCGCCAGCCTCGAGATCCGGCGTCTGCGCCGTAGTTTGCGTTCGATCCGACTAATCGCAACCTTGTCTCCCTTGCTGGGATTGTTGGGTACCGTGATTGGTATGATTCAGTCCTTCCAGACTGTTGCGCTATCCAGTAATTCGTTGAACAAGGCCGAAATGCTCTCCGAGGGTATCTATCAGGCGATGGTGACGACGGCTGCCGGTCTGACTATTGCGATTCCGACGCTGGCGATTTTTTACTTTTTCAACAACAAGGTTGACCGGATCGCAGATGAGATGCAGCACCGTGGCGAGCATTTCATCACCCGCTACTTCCGCAACCGCTTTAAGTTGGAGTATTCCAAATGAAGATCGATGTAGCAGAGGGAGAAGGAGAAGATATCGGAATCGACATTTCTCCACTGGTGGATGTGATGTTCATCCTGATCATTTTCTTTTTGGTCACGACATCATTTCACCAACAGCAGACGGATATGGCCGTCAACCTTCCGGAGACCGACCTGACCCTGAGTTCGGCGGTTCAGGTCCTGGTTATCAATGTCCGGGAGGATGGCAGTTATTTCGTCGGAGATCGACGCATGGACATCGATGGACTCCATGAAGATCTGATGCGTTCGGTGGCTCAAAACCCCGATCAAAAGGTGTTGGTTCGTGCGGATCGGAATGCATTGCACGGGCAGGTGGCAAGGGCACTTGCGGCATGCCGGAGGGTGGGTGTGACCGAGGCCAATATTGGATACATGACCACTTTGTGAGTCGACCCGAGCGCAACTGGTATTCCGGAAAAATCACGATAGCACGAATATGGCATTATCGGAACATGTGAAGAGGGTAGCAAGGAAGCTGTTTCTGTCTCCCTTTTTCATTTTTGCGGGGATCATTGTCGTGTTTGCCCTCGGGATGCTCTTTGGTCTGGGCTACCTCCGGTATTATGTGGATGGTCAATCGATAAACCGCCGTGCCGTCGACGCCACGCTTCTTCTGAGTCTGTGGGAAGATCCAACGTTTGTCCGGGGGGAACTCAATCTACTCCGTGGTAACCTTGAGGCAAGTCTTTCGGAAGATGGGAAAACCATGGTCGTCTCGCGCATATTTTCGCGCGAGAACGCGGATCTGTTTTTGTCGGAGTATACCGAAGGGGAATGGTCCCGTCCCACTCCTCTGAGCGGGTTTATCAATTCCGGTTTCGAAGAACGTGGCCCTCATCTTTCCCGAGATGGAAAATGGCTGATGTTTCATTCGAACCGTCCGGATTCGTTTGGAGGGTTTGATATCTACCTTTCGAGGAGAATGGGGGACCGATGGTCCGAGCCCGTGCGGCTGAATGAAGGAGTGAACACGGACTACGATGATGCATTCCCATCGTTATCGCCGGATGGAACGGAGCTTTACATCGCATCCAAGCGTCCCAAGCCGGATGCCCCCAGAGACATGAATGCTGCTCCCGAAGGCAAGCTTAAGGCATCGGAAGACTGGGACATCTACCGCTTCAAGAGAGTCGGTTTTTCGGCAGAGGGAGATCAGGGGCTTCCCCTGTTCGATGGAGGGGAATACATTGCCTCTATCAACACCAATGCGGATGAAATGCATCCTTCCATGCCTTCAACAGGCACCGCACTGTATTTTTCTTCAAACCGGAAAGACGGCAAGGGTGGCTTTGATATTTACGCCAGCCGCCTGTTCGGCAATGAATTCCTGCCCCCTGAGAATCTTGGCGGTCCGATCAACACAGAGCACGATCAGCTATTCCCGGTTTTTGCGAATAAAGGTGGACAGTTGCTCTATGTTTCAAATGTCTTCAGTCTTGATCCGCGGCAGTTGAAGTTCTACTCTTCCAATGCACGGGAGGTCATTGCCAAGTTTGACTACGAGTTGTTGCGTAATGTTCTCCTGATCCTCTTGTTGTTGGCTGCGGCTGGGGTTGCGATTCACTATTTGCTGAGGTTCCTTCTGGATTCTGAGTTGAAGTTGCTTCCGAGGTGTTTGATTGCTTCCTTTCTTCTTCACCTGATTCTCGCCGCGCTTTCGGGGTCTGTGTATCTGACTTCGAAAATTGAGGAGCGGGTGAGCA
This sequence comes from Opitutales bacterium, assembly GCA_033813415.1. Lineage (GTDB taxonomy): Bacteria > Verrucomicrobiota > Verrucomicrobiia > Opitutales > JAFGAQ01 > JAFGAQ01. The sequence continues at coordinate 14,796 of JAPXRV010000020.1, forward strand.
CAAGTCTGACGGATATGACGATCAACCTGAATGCCTTGGCGCGTGAGAGCATTTCGGTGGCGATCATGGAGAGTTTTGCCTCGTTGCCTCAGGTTCAGTCTCCAAGCACCATGCAGCAGGTCCAAGTGGAGGTGCCTGTGCGAAATGATTCCCCCATCAATCAACGGGTGAGTCCCACTCCGCAGAAGGTCAGTGTGAGTGAAACAACCATGGCCTCCGAGACCTTCACGCAAGTCACACAGGCTCCTAACGCGATTCGGGCGACAGACACTTCTCAGATGGTATCAAGGTTGGAATTCGCACCGTCAAAAATGACGCTTGAGAGCCCGGTCGGGCTCGTTCAGCAGGGTGACGGCACAGAGCTGGATCCGACCTTTGAGGAACGGCCTGAGCCCATGATTCAGCGAAACGAGGAGCGTCCTACGACCCGGGAGACGATCGACTATCCCATGGTTGCGATCGAGGGAACCTTTGAGGATACTGTCACCGCGGAAGTCCAGGCTTCGTCCGTGGCAAACGTTTCTAGGACGGTATTGTCCGGTAATCTGAGCACCGAGATTGTAAAGGGCGTGACCGAGTCGACTGAGTTTCAGAAGGTTCCCGATTTGGTGACCAGCTCGCCTTCCAGTCTGTCGTTCAATCAGGACTATGGGGTCCTGTTTTTCCGGAGTAACATCCTCATGGAAGTTATGGATGGAACGTCAGATGACGATGAAGAGGAAGAGTTTGTGAGTTTTTCTTCTGAAAAGGCGGGTCCGGTCGGGCATCGCATCGTGTTGAACCGCGGGTTCGTGGAAATGAGGAATCCTATCGAGGGTTCGGTTTCGCGCAGTGTGTATGAGACGCGTCGATTCGGGGAAGTCCAAAGGGTAGTCACCGAGGTCAGTCCCGATCGGGTGGGCGGGCTGCTATCGTCTAAAATGCCCGGATTGTCCGTTGAAGTTGACTCCGAGCTTGAGATTCCGGAAGAAATGCTTGACGAGGAAGACAGAAACGCACTTCCTCCGATGCTTTAGGTTTTGTAATTGACCTATAGGAGAGGTGTCAGAGTGGTCGATCGTACCTGACTCGAAATCAGGTGTACCGCAAGGTACCGGGGGTTCGAATCCCCCCCTCTCCGCCATGAGCTTTGATAAACCATACACCACGGATATCCCCGTGGTTTTTTTTGTCTCCGTTGCAGAAAAGGGGGGATGAGAACCACCGGAGGGGGTTTGTTCACGAGCCGCACCTGCGGCGAGAAGCCTGCAATCCCCCCCTCTCCGCCATGAGCTTTGATAAACCACACACCACGGATATCCCCGTGGTTTTTTTGTTTGAAGGGAATGCAATGGAGTTGGAGTATTATTACGAGTGCATACCCACCCCTGGGTGTCCCGTTTCCGGTGTTGGTGTTATCCGGAGCAAGTTGTATCCATCTCAAACCCTTGAATCAAAATGAGAAAAGCAGTTTTGTTGTCATTTGCAATGTGTGCCATCGGGTTCTTATCGGTGCAGGGTGAATCCTATCCACCTGCCGTAATGGAGGGCACTCAGTTGATTCCGCTGAAATCAAAGTTGAATGGGCGGCCGTATGAGCTGTTCGTTTCTCTTCCATATTCCTACGGTGACGCGGATTCGAAGAAACGATATCCCGTGTTTTATGTTCTGGATGGGTATTGGGATGGACGTCTGCTTCACACAATGTATGGGAATATGGTTTATGACCAGAGTGTTCCGGAATACATTCTGGTGGGAATCGGCTATTCTGATCCAAAGATGAATCCCGATCGGGAGCGGATGTTTGACATGAGTTGGGAGAATCTTGAGGGGATGGACATGCCGACCGGCGGCGGTCGTGATTTTCTCAAAGTCATCCGTGAAGAGATTGTTCCGTTTGTGGATTTATCCTTCCGCACGGACCCGACATGGCGTGTTCTGGGCGGCAGTTCGATGGGCGGATACTTTGTGCTTCATACTCTTTTTGATGATCCAGGAGCGTTTCAGGCCTACGTTTCCATCAGCCCGGCAGTGAATGTGGGACGGCGTGCACTGTTTCAAGTGGAAAACGATTATCGTACTGATGGCGAGTTTCAGAGAGGAAAGACCTCATTGCCGGCGCGTCTCTTCATGAGTGCCGCCGGGGATGAGTGGGAGGACTTCCGTGGTGGCATCCTTGCGTTTGATCAGATTCTGCGCCACGGCGGATACTCGGATTTTGAGTATGAGTTCAGGCTAGTCGATGGAGAACGTCATGCCGGAACCAAACCTGAGGGGTATTCGCGGGGAGTTCGATTCGTGATGCGGCCCTATCTGGAATCCCTCAAGGAAAAGTCCGAATAAGGATATTTGCGCCATTTTGAGCCGGATTGTAAGGATATTCGAAGGACACGAGCGAAAAAGGTGTGATTCGCGTAAGATAGGGATTGCATTTTGAGACGAAGCCCGTTTCCTAGAATCTTTTTCGCCACAGACAAGCCATATTCAGAAGCTATCGGACATGGAAAACCTAGTCATTAAAGTACAATCAAGAGAGACCGTCGGAACTGGTTCCGCCACCAAATTGAGGGCGCAAGGGCGTATCCCTGTCAATCTCTACGGTCCATCCGGAAACCGGTCACTGAGTGTGGACAAAGTGGATTTTCGTCTTTTGTCGAAGAAAATCGCGGGACAAACCACCTTGTTCGAGATCGAAACCGAGACCGGTGAGCGTGTCCGGAGCCTGATTCAGGAGGTTCAGCGCAATGCGATTTCCCGTGAAGTGACGCATATCGACCTGCGCGAAGTCGCGAAAGGCGTTGAGATTACCGCACACGTTGTGGTTCGCGTGAAGGGTGAATCCTTCGGTGTCAAGAGTGAAGGTGGACTGATCGAAATCGTGGTCGACCAAGTGGCTGTTCGTTGTTTGCCACGGCACCTGCCGCATGAAATCCTGATTGATGTCACGGATTTGAGAGTTGGCCAGTCGGTGCACCAAAAGGAGCTTCCGAAATATGAAGGCGTATCCTATGTGGGTGATGGGGATCTGGTCATCGTTGCCTGTGTCGGCGCCTCCAAGATGGACGAAACCGAGGCTACTCCTGAAGGAGGGGAAGCCGCGACGGCCTGATTTTACCATAACCTTGTAACTTAGTGTATTCTGGTTTTCTCGGGACAGGGATGAGTAGCTTTGGAAATGAGTCCGGATGCGGAAAAGTCTTCGACTTGGGTCGTTGCCGGTCTTGGCAATCCTGGAGCGGAGTATGCACTGACACGCCACAACATCGGTTTTCAGGTTGTGGATCGTTTTGCTGTGGAGCACAGGATTCCGTGGAAGCGGAGCCTGCGGTTTTGCGGTGAATGGGCCCGATTGGATTGGAACGGAGTCGATCTCATGTTGCTCAAGCCCCATACCTTGATGAACCTTTCGGGAAAGAGTGTTCAGGCACTGATGGGATACTATGGCATTCCTTCATCTGGGCTCGTTTGTATTTGTGACGACATTACGGTCCCGTTTGGTGAAGCAAAGTTGAGCATCGGCGAGGGAGACGCAGGTCACAACGGTATCCGGGACATTGCGTCCAGGTTGAAGGGAAGTTTCGCAAGACTCCGGATCGGAGTCGGGGGAAAACGGCATCCGGATCAAAAGCTGGCTGATCATGTATTGAGCCGCTTCTCCGAGGCAGAGAACAATCTGCTCGAAAACAGGATGCCACACTATTTGGAATGTATCGGGATGACGATCCGAAGAGGTCCGATACAAGCAATGAACTGGATCAATCAAAAACATTCTTAATACCTAGAACATAAGCATTATTATGGCGGCAAAGACCAAGACATCGTACCGTGCCACCTTCCTGCTCGACACGCGTGGCGTGGAGGCATCGGTGGATTCCCTATATGAAGAGATCACTCAGGTCCTCACTCAATTGGGTGGAGAAGTGACCAAGGTTGCGAATCATGGTTCACGGCAGTTGACCCGTGTATCCCATAATTCGAAACAGGACACTGGTATCTTCGTTCAGTATGACTTCACTGCTTCAGGAGAAGTGCCGGTAAAGGTCCACGAAAAGTTCCGTCTCGACAACCGGGTGGATCGCATCATGATCGAAAAGATCTGACCAAAGCGGTATCCCGTGGCTCAATCTTGAGCAGCTTTCCGTCTGGTCCCGCACTATCCCTCTAACCTTATACCATTACATAACATGGCCAGCTTCAATAAAGTCATTCTCATGGGTAATCTTACCCGCGATCCGGAATTGCGCGTCACTCCTCAGGGAATGGCGATTTGCAAAATCGGGTTGGCTGTCAATCGCACTTTCAAAGGCAGCGATGGAAACAATCAGGAGGAAGTGACTTTCGTCGATGTGGATGCTTTTGGCAAACAGGCTGAAGTGATCGGGAAATTCATGAACAAAGGAAAGCCGATCTTGATTGAAGGGCGTCTGCGCATGGATAGCTGGACGACGAAAGAGGGAGACAAGCGTTCCAAGATGGTGGTTGTGGTGGAGAACTTTCAGTTCGTCGGAGGTAGGAGTGATGATTCAGGCGGTGAAGGCTACAATCCCAGGCAGGGTGGTGGCGCTGCTCATGAGGACCGCAGGGGCGGGTCTGCCGGGAACTATGACATGAAGGATGGAGCTGAGGATGTGCCGTTCTGATGGATGAGACATCCGGAGATCCGGCATTGGATTTGATAAACAATTAGAAGTACAGAATATGGCAACGACAGAAATTCTTTTGCTCAAACCGGTGGACAATCTCGGTGGTGAGGGCGATCAGGTTAAGGTAAAGGCAGGATATGCCCGCAACTATTTGCTGCCCCAGAAGGTGGCTCTTCCGATTACGCAGGCCAACCGCAAGTATGTGGAATCGCTCAAGAAGGCCCGTTCGATGCGCGAAGCCAAAGAGTTGGATAAGGCGCAGGAAATCAAGGGACGCATCGAGAAGCTCAACCTTGTCTTTACGGTGAAGACCGGGGATGAAGGAAGAATGTTCGGTGCTGTGACCGCTGGTGACTTGCTCGCACGTATGGCAACGGAAGGCATTGAGCTCGATAAGAAGCAGGTTTCTTTGTATACTCCGGTCAAGTCGCTCGGTAAGCATTCGACCAAGATCCGTTTGCATCCGGATGTGTCGTTTGATTTCGAGTTTGAGGTTGTGTCTGAAGATCAGCCAAAGGACGGGGAGTAATCCCTGTGATCGCTGATTGACAGATGGGAATGACCTGTCTTTTGCTGCCGGATGAGGCGATGCTTCATTCCGGCGGTAGGATGGTTTTCCCGGGTCATCTCTAATCGTCTTCACGCACATTTGAATGTCTAGAGAACCCGGCAGAACAGGAAAAGCAGGTGGACGGCCCTATAGGGACGATGTCCCCAAACCTTTGCCCGAGGATCCCGCGCTGCGGGACCCTCACAATATCGATGCGGAGCAGGGCTTGATCGCCAGTTGTCTGATCGATTCGACCGGTGATGTGCTATCCGAGTGCATCAGCAGGGGCATTCAGGGCGAAGTCTTTTATCATCCACAGCACAAGGTGCTGTTTGATGCGATTCATCGGCTGTTTGACGAGGGAAAGCCGATTGAGATGATTGTGCTGACGGATTATTTGCGTTCGAACCAGTTACTGGAATCGGCCGGAGGTATTGTCTATCTCACCCAGATCACCAACCGGATTGAGTCCACTGTCCATGCCCGCTACTGGATGGATATCGTGCGGGATAAGCACGTTTTGCGGCAGTTGAAGCGCACCGCCGAGACCATTGTGCGCGAGATCTGCGACAGTCCGCCAAAGCTCCAGGAGTTTTTGGGAGATATCGAGGAGCGGATTTTCAGTATCGGAAACCAGATGATTTCCGATACCACCGCCCACATTGCCGGGGCCGTCGATCAGGCGTCCATGATGATGGCCAAGATGATGCGTCAGGAGAACACCGAGGGTATCATGTCCGGCTTCAAGGATTTGGATAGCATGACCTATGGATTGCATCCTCAGGAAATGACGGTTTTGGCTGCGAGACCTTCGGTCGGAAAAACCAGTCTCGCGATGAATATTGCTGAAAACATCTCATGCGGTATTCCTGCCAATGGTGGTCGAAAGATGGGATCGCTTATCTTCAGTCTTGAAATGGGCGCTGAGCAGCTCGCGATGAGGCTTCTGTGTTGCCGGGCTCGTGTGGATATGAGACGGGTCAGGGAAGGTTTTACCAGCAAAGAGGAGCAGACGGCGCTGATGACGGCTGCAGGGGAACTGAAGAAGGCCCCGATTTGGATCGATGACAGTGGTTCAACAAAAATAACTGAACTCCGTGCCAAGGCGCGGAGGATTTGTCAGAAAAACGATATCAGCCTCATCGTCGTCGACTACCTTCAGTTGATTGGGGGAGATGGCAGCGTGTCCCGCGAGAACCAGATTGCCGACATTTCCCGGCAGATGAAAGCCATGGCCAAGGAGCTGAAGGTTCCGGTGATTGTGCTCAGTCAGTTGAACCGCGAATCCGAAAAAGAACGCCGGGATCCGAGGCTTTCGGATTTGCGCGAGTCCGGATCAATCGAGCAGGATGCTGACGTTGTGCTGATGTTAACCAGACCCAGGGAAAAGGGATCCGATCGGGATGATGACGATGGAGAGATTGTTCTTCCGTCCGATGTTGAGCGGATAAAGCTCATCATCGCAAAACAGCGAAATGGCCCGGTAGGCATAGTGGATTTGATGTTCCAACGACGGTACACTCGCTACGAAAATGCGCTACGTGGCGAAGACGGAATGAACACCATCTAAGAATGCTGGTCTGATAAATTGAATGGCGACTGATAATTTTGTTTACTCACCCGACTGTTTGCACATGTTGCACCCTAAGCAATTGTACACCATGAGAGCCCCGTTTTCCCGATTTCTGATTCTCTGCCTTAGCCTGATCTGCACCTCTGCGATTGGCATACTCCATGGTCAGGATATGGAGCGGGAGCAGACCATTGAAGCGGTCGATGTGCGTTTCGATGGTTTCAAGAACATCAGTGAGCAGTATGTTCGGGGTAACATCAGTGTGCAGGCAGGCGAGCCCTACGAGCAGGCGAAGATCGACGAGTCGGTCCGTAGCCTTTACCGGACCGGGTTGTTCGAATTCATTGACGTGAAGATCGAAGGACGTGCCACTCCGGCGGTTCGTGTGGAGTTTGTTATCCGGCCGAAGTACCGGGTTGAGCAGATCCGCTTTGAGGGCAATGAAGAGGCCAGTGACCGCAGGTTGGAACGCGAAGTGAATGTGCGTCGTGGAATGTTCATCGACGAGTTCAATCTCAAATCCAACGCCGACAAACTGATTGAGTATTACCTGAAGCGAGGATTCTCGGATATCAAGATCACCCACAGTGTCGCACGCAATGAAAAGAACGGCATGGGGGTTGTCACTTTTCACGTGGATGAAGGCACCAAGATCAAGATCGATGACATCGTTTTTGAGGGAAACCAGTCTTTCAAATCCAAGAAACTCCGTGGCATCATGGAGACCAAGCGGCATGGGATGTTTTCCTGGCTGACGGGCGGTGGTAAGTTTGAGAAGGACAAGTTTCGTGACAGTATTGATAAGCTATTGTCCCATTACCGTGAGAATGGCTTCCTGGATGTGGTGATCAATGAGGCGGATGTTCGTATTGAGTATCCCGAAGACCGCCGCATGCAGATCGTGATTCCCGTTTCTGAAGGTAAGCAGTATAGTCTGGGCAACCTTAGCGTCCAGGGGAACACGGTATACACTGACTTCGAGCTTCTCCGGTTGGTGCGGCTTGTTCCCGATTCCGTGTTCTCCCCGGATAAGGTGGATGAGGCGGCAAGCGATCTCCAGAAGTATTACGGATCTCAGGGTTATCTCGATACATCCGTGAGGGCGGAGCGGGTTCCCAATATGAGCACCGGGAAGATCGACATCCTTTTCCGGGTGGATGAATCTGACAAGATCTACGTCGAGAACATCAACATTCAGGGAAACACGACGACCAAAACGATTGTCATCCTTCGCGAGTTGGCGCTGGCGCCAGGTGAAGTCTTTGACATGATCCGGATGGAAAACAGCAAGCTTCGTCTGGAGAACACCCGGTATTTTGAATTCGTCAACCTCACTCCGGAGGAGACGAACATCCCGGGACGCCGCAATATGCGCGTTACGGTGAAAGAAGGACGCACCGGTAATTTTTCGTTCGGTGCCGGATTCAGTTCGCTTGAGCAGGCATCCTTTTTCACAGAAATCTCGATGGGAAATTTCGACTTGTTCAACTGGAGGAGTTTCTTTCAGGGGGATGGACAGAAGTTCCGCCTGAGGCTGTCGGTGGGTTCCCGCCGAAACGAAGCGGTGTTGGATTTCCAGGAGCCGTGGTTGTTTGAGAAACGTCTCGCACTCGGGGTTCAGTTATTCCGTGAAGAGACCGACAAACTGATTTCCGAATACGACATCCAGCGGACGGGTTTCAGCGTTTCCCTGCGTCAGCGTTTGTTTGAATTGGTGGAAGGTATCTATGCCTACCGTTGGGAGAATATCCAATACAGCAACGTATCATCCGCGCTCACCCACGCCTATGGCAGGAACATGTTTGGGGATCGGGATGCGTCGCGTTTCAGTTTCACGCTTTTGCGGGATACCCGCAACCGGATGGTATTCACCTCCCGTGGCAGTCGTGTATCATGGATGAATCAGGTTTCCGGGACTGTCTTTGGAGGCGACGTGGATGCGTGGAATTCGGAGCTCAGGTTGGCCCAGTTCATTCCGACCTTCAGCACGTTGAATCAGTCCCTTGCCATCCTCGGCCGTGTGGGAACTGTGATGCCGCTTGAAGATGCCCGTTACGTTTACGCATCCGACCGCTATTACCTTGGTGGACCGGAAGATCTCCGTGGATTTGAGTATCGCGAAGTTGGTCCAAAAACCGTAAATGGGGACGTTTCCACTGGCGGCAATACTTACGGGTTCCTGTCTTTGGAGTATCAGTTCCAGTTGTCTGAGCAGTTCCAGTTTGTGACCTTCTACGATTGGGGATTCCTGAATGAGGAAGACTTCGATTTCAATCCCGCAAAGTACAATGACAACTTCGGGTTCGGAATCCGTATGCTTGTCATGGGTGCTCCGATGCGTTTGGATTACGGGATTCCGATCACCTCCGATGGTGTCAACGACAAAGGCGGTCAGTTCCATTTCTCTTTTGGTACACGTTTCTGAAATCACATATCACACAGATCATTATAAACCCTATGAAAAAAGTTCTACTCAGTCTGGCCATTTGCGGATTGGCTTTCTCCCTGCACGCACAGAAGGCTCCAAATCTGGTTACTGTCGATGTCAACAAAGCGCTGGCCGGATATGCCCGTCTTCAGGACGCCCAAGTGAAGTTTGAGGCTTCCGTCACCACTGCCCGCGAAGAGCTCGAGGCCGAAGGTGAGAAGCTTCGCACCGCTGCTGAAGCGATCAACAAGCTTCAGGAGGAGTCTGAAAACCCTGCGCTGAACACCGCGAAGGTCGACGAGATCAAGAAGAAGATCGAAGGTGAGATCGAATCTTTCCGCGCCAAGGAAGCAGAATTCAATCAGCTGCGTCAGCGCACCGAGCGCACCCTCGGCGAGCGTCGCAATAATATCATCAGTCTGCACCTGGATGAAGTGAAAGATGCCATCAAGAAGGTCTGCAAAGACAAGGGTGCTACCTTGGCCTTGAATGTGGAAGGCAGCGTGGTGCTCTATGCTGACGCATCCTTTGACATCACCAATGACGTGCTTCAGGCCCTCAATGCGAGTGCTCCAGCACCCAAGTGAGGACTCTTCAAGTTGTATCAGCCGGCTCTTCTGAGTTGGTTTGAAGACGATTTCAGCCCCGCAGAAATGCGGGGCTTTTTGTTTGTTGGATCTCAATTGTTCTGGTGTTTTGAGGCATTGTGTAGATAGTTCAGGATCATGATGGAACTCGGTCTTTCAGTGGAAATGGTGGCGTCCTGGATTCCCGGCAGTCGGGTGGAAGGGCGTTCCGTCCCGATCCGGAGGATTGCCCCACCTGACAGTGCGGTTGAGGGAGACCTGTGTTTTGTTGCGGACAAAAAACTTCTTCCCGGAGCGAAGGATCTTTCGGGGGTTTGTTTGCTTGTTGGGGAAGGGTGGGATCTTCCTGAATCGCAGGGCTGCACGGTATTGCGTGTTCCTGACCCAATGGCTGCGATGATTGAGGTGTGCATGCGTGTGGAGCGCATACTTTGGCCGACGGCTGAGGCCGGGATCCACGCTGCGGCTGTGGTTCATCCCGATGCGCGTGTATCGCCTTTGGCGAAGGTTGGTCCGTGTGTGGTGATCGAGGAGGGTGCGGAGGTTGCGGATGGAGCGGTGTTGGAAGCTCATGTGTTCGTCGGCGCCCATGCCTGCGTTGGAGCCCGCTCCATCGTCAGGCCCAATGCTGTGATTGGGGCGTATTCAATGGTCGGGGCAAACTGCATTGTCGGACCCGGAGTGGTGCTTGGCACACCTGGCTTTGGTTACCGGTTTGATGGCGCTACAGGATCGCATGTGCCGATTCCTCAGATTGGGCGGGTTCGCATTGAAGACGATGTCGAAATGGGAGCTAACTGTGCGATTGATCGTGCCAGGATTGGGGAAACGGTTATTGGAAGAGGCACGAAGATCGATAATCTGGTCCACATCGGGCACAATGTCCGGGTCGGAAAGGCTTGTATCCTATGCGGACAAGTTGGTATCAGCGGCAGCGTGTGTCTGGGAGACTACGTGGTAATGGGTGGGCAAGTGGGTATAGGTGACCACCTGAAAGTGGCCTCGAAGACTCAGATTGGGGGAAAAACGGGGGTGATCTCCAGCATCGAAGAGGAAGGGGGCAAGTATTTCGGGATTCCCGCTATGGAGCTGAATGTGGCACTTCGTGTTGTATCCTTGCAAAAGCGCTTGCCGGAGCTTTTCAAACGCGTTAAGCAACTTGAACAAGAGATTTTGAATAAGGGACAGGAATGAGTGATCAAGAACTGAAGATTTTTGCGGGTTCGTCAAACGAGGCCCTTGCAGAGAAGATCTGCAAGGAGATCGGTATCCCGCTGGGCAAGGCATTTGTGAATAGTTTCCCGGATGGAGAAACATTCGTGCAGATTCAGGAGAATATCCGGGGTGCGGATGTGTTTATCATCCAGTCAACCAGCACACCGGCAAACCATCACCTGATGGAGCTGCTGATCATGATCGACGCGGCCCGTCGCGCTTCGGCAGCCCGTATTACGGCTGTGCTTCCTTTCTACGGATATGCGAGGCAGGACCGTAAGGACAAATCCCGCGTGCCAATTACTGCAAAGCTTGTTGCGAACCTGCTGGTTGCCGCCGGTGCAAACCGTGTGTTGACGGTCGATTTGCACGCTCAGCAGATTCAGGGCTTCTTTGATATTCCTGTGGACGTGCTTTTCGCGTCGCCTGTGATCTACGAGTATTTGCAGAAGACAAAGCCGGAGAAGCTATGCGTTTGTTCTCCGGACGTCGGCGGGATGAAGCTCGCTTCGATTTATGCTGACCTGTTTGGGTGTCCGATCGCATTGATCGCCAAGCGGCGTGTGAGTGCCACCACCGTGGAATCGTTGAATCTGGTCGGTGATGTGCAGGATTACGACGTGCTGTTGGTCGACGACATGACGGAGACTGCCGGAACGATTATTGCGGCGTCCGAAATGCTGCTCGCAAACGGAGCAAAGTCGGTTCGCGCGGCAGTCAGCCATGGTGCGGTGAACGAGATTGGGTTCAAGCGACTTGCAAAAAGCCAGATCAAGGAGTTGATCACCACCGATACCATCGCGTTGGATCCGAGGGACCTTCCGATCCGTGTGGTGAGTATTGCTCCGATGCTCGCGGAGGCCATCAAGCGGATTCACTACAACACCAGTGTGACCAGCCTTTTCAAGATCAAGGGCTTCAACGCCTGAGGAAATCTCATCTGCAGGCACTGGACTGCCACCAGACGTGACATTCAATCATCGATAGAAATGGCGCTCAGCAGGAGGAAGCAACCACCGCCAGAGGGCTTTCAAATGGCCCCCATGATCGATATGGTTTTTCTCCTGCTGGTGTTCTTTATGTGCGTCAGTACCTTGGCGGATGCAGATCGGGCTAAAGAACTCGAGTTGGCAGAGTCGGAGCTGAGCAAGGTTCCAGAAGACCTGAGTGATCGGGGTATAGTGTCAGTTGATAGCAAGGGTATCATGTATCTCGGTGAACGTCCGGTCGACCCGGATGAGCTTGTCGACTCGGTCAAGGCACTGATGGGTCGCAAGCCGGATCTGAGGATGGTGGTGCGGGCGGATAAGGCTACTCCCTATCGTGAGATCAGAAAAACCCTCAAAACATTGGCGGAAGCAGGGGTGTCGGAGGTGGTGTATGCCACTTTCGAGAAAGGGGCGTGAGAAAGGATACGTATGGCACGGACCCGACGCGAAGCTCCACAAGCCGAAATTGCGATCGCCCCCATGATCGACTGCGTGTTTCTGCTTTTGATCTATTTCATCATGACGTCGAGCCTCAGGAAACAGGAGGCTGACTTATCCTTTCAGTTACCCGGCGTGGTTGAGCAATCCGAGCCGATCGATATGCCGGATGAACAGTGGATCGAGATCCAGTCGGACGGAAAGGTGGTGGTGAATGCCTATCCACTCGGGGACGCGAATTCGTCTGACGGCTTGGCTTCACTAGTCGGAATGCTCACACGTTTTCGTGAGGCAAGTGATGCGAACCGCACCGATGCCGCGGTCACCCTTGTCCCGGCGGATGATGTGCCCCATCAGTGGGTAGTTCGGGTGATGGATGCCTGCTCCAGATCCGGAATTGAATCCGTGAATTTTTCTTTTGGAGTGGATAGCTGACTCCGCTTGAGGGTCGGCTTTGATCCAACAATAAGGGTCTCAGCCTTTATACTGGGCTTTCTCGACCCGTTTGCGGGCTTCGTCGCCATCGATGATCACGGATTCTCCGCTGAGCATTGATACGGACCGGTATACCGGTCCGGACTTTGCACGTCCCCCCCGCGGTTTCGGAGCGGATTTGCTGGTAGGCGAAGTTGCCTTGGCGGGGGTGGATCCACCGTATTTCTGCTCGAGTGCCTCGCGGGCGGCTTTGCGCTCTTGAATCTTCCTGACGAAATCTGGATCAACTGCCATGATTCATCCAATATGTCCGGAATCAATCAAGGCTCAAGCCTCCGTATCGAGTTTGTTTGACTTCGTTCCCGCCAGGACGGGATATGTTGCGCAGGTGCGGACTCAACAACGATGGGCTTGCGCTACTCTTCGAACGCATCCACCTCGTCGATCCACGTTTGAATCGAAGCTTCGGATGGCATTCTCAGGTCTGACCGCGGAGAAAGTGACATGGTTCCAACCTTTAATCCGTCCGGCATGCTGTTCCTCTTGAACTGCTGGCTGGCGAAGCGGCTGTAGAAGACCTTGAGCCACTTGCGGATGATGGAGAAATCATAGTCCGGAAACGCGTGTTTCGCAAGGCACAGGACATAACGGGGTGGCATCTGTTTGCGAATTGCCCAATAAAGGAAGAAGTCGTGGAGAATGTAGGGTCCGATGGAGTCTTCGGTCTGCTGAACGATCTCTCCTCCAGCACCAAGTGGCAAAAGCTCCGGGCTGATGGGCGTGTGGATGATCGACTCGATCGATGGGCGGACCATATGGAAGATCGGCTGGCGCCCCAGCCATTCCACGAGCACCCGGATCAGCGTTTTCGGGATGCCGGCATTGATGTGGTAATGCGATTCTGAGTCGCCACAGTAGGTCATCCATCCCAAAGCCAGCTCCGACAGGTCACCGGTTCCAAGAACAAGCCCCTTCACTTGGTTGGCACGGTTGAAGAGAAGGGCAGTCCGGGCACGGGCCTGCACATTTTCAAAGGTTACATCATGAGTGGTGTGCCCGAGTGTGCGAAGCTCGGCTTCGGCCATGGCCACGATGGAATGAGTCTCAGAGGTGACTCCCAGTCCACACATGAGTGCTTCGGCGTTCGACCGCGTGTGATCAGAGGTTCCCATTCCCGGAAGCGTCATGGCGATGATCCGGTCGGTTGGTAGTCCCACCTGGCTGAAGGTCATATGTGCGATGAGCAGCGCAAGCGTGGAGTCCAGTCCTCCGGATACCCCGATCACGACCGGTGGGTATCCCAGGTGACTGAGGCGACGCCCGAGCGCGGCTGTCTGGATGCCCGAGATTTCCTCGCACACCGTGTTTCTGCGGGCTTCATCGTCCGGAATGAATGGAGTGGGGGAGCATGACTTGAGCAGGTTCGTCCGAACCTTCCTGTCTAAATCGAAATCGACCCTCCGGCAGGGCTGAACCGTCTGTTTGCGAAAGGTCGAATTCCGGTTACGTTCCCCTTCGATCTCCGTGATGCAGATGTCTGCCGCGATCGATGATTGCGGCTGGAGGCGCTTGTTTTCGACGAGGATACGGTTGTTGTCGGCTATCAGACAGTGCCCTGAAAAGACTGTGTCGGAGACAGATTCTCCGGTCGATGCGCTTGCGTAGGCATACGCGCAAATGAGCCTGCCGGATTGGGTTTTGACGAGTTCGCGGCGGTAATCGGCTTTGCCGACCAACTCATTGGATGCCGATAGGTTGCAGATGAGGTGGGCGCCTGCCAAGGCCAAGCGATTGGAGGGCGGAGTGACAGCCCACAGGTCTTCGCAAATCTCCACGCCGAAAGCCAATCCCGAGTTGGAGTCCCTGAAGATCAAATCCGTGCCAAATGGAACCACTCCGAACCCATGTCCAAGGTCGACTTCAGTCTCGGTGCAATCCAGGGAGCTGGCGAACCAGCGCATTTCATAAAATTCGCTGTAGTTGGGAAGCCAGGTCTTGGGAATGATCCCGAGCAGCTTTGCTCCTCCGATTGGGTTCCCTTTGATCACGCATGCACAATTGCATACCTTCGATCCCACTCGAAACGGCATCCCCACGATCAGGATTGCGGATCGACGAAATTCCATCATCAGGGTGTTGAGTCCCGCCAGGCATTGTTCGATGAGGTGTTCCTGTAGAAAGAGATCCTGACAGGTGTAACCGCAGAGGCTCATTTCCGGAGTCAGGTAGATGTCCGCATCGGGTTGGGTGTCAGCCGAATCCAGAATCGCCTGTGTGTTGGCCTGGGTGTTGGCTGGAGTTACCTGTGGCGAAAGTGCCGCGACGCGGCTGAACACGGTATTCTTACTGGCAGGATGGATCATTGAAGATGAGGGATTTGTGATGCGCGTGAGCGACTGGACTAACATGGATCCTAGGGGTTTCATTAACGAATGTCGATACTGGACAAACCCGGTGGGATCCGGGCTATCGTGTGGACGGCCAAGTGATTTGATGAAGAGGATGACTCTGATTTACGGATGCAACCGTTTCTTGAGAGGTAAGACCGGGTTGCGGGCATCAGGCTGCTGGTAGCGGCAGCTGGATTGACCACGGCAACAAGCCTCAACCGTGTCTGTGGCCCCTGATGGTGAGGAGAACTGCCGTTTCAGCTCAGAAGCTGAAGGTGTTTGCCTAGGTGTTTGACGAGTAACTCGGTGTGAAGATCATCTTCCTTGACAAGGGCTTCTAGAATAGCATCGCGAAAACTCCGGCCATTTGCGCATGTGCCTTTGCTTAGGACTGAGCCAAAGGTCACATGCAGGATTTGCCGTCCTTGATTGTGATCCAGAAAAGTGTCTTCGAGTGATCGTGAATCTTCACGGACACGTAGTCCTCGAATAAAGTCAGGAGTGACCGAAATGTGGTAGCTCTTTTTGTCTTCCTCAAAACGTCCGATACAGTAATACGCGATTTCGGCGAAAAGTGTTGGCTCAGAGCGACAGACGGTGCGTAGTGCCTCAAGGTAGCTGGTCCCTGATGTTTTTACGTGGAGAAGATCTCCGCATACGCGGCTGATTGCGGGGTAGATCGAAAACTTGTCGGATCCACTATGAATGCTGATCTTGTAGGGTCCGAATGCCTGCGCGATGTCGAAATGCTTCCGAAGGTCGGATTCGAAGTCTGTCAGATCGCCTTTGTAGTCGATGCCTTTTTCAAAGTCGCCAACGAAACGGGGAGCCAGGCTGACAAAGGAAACCCCACGTCGTTTTAGTTCGAGTGTGAAAAAAAGATGCTCAAGAGGTGATGTGGGTTGGTCTGTTTTATCAACTGAAATCTCGATTTCCGCCTGACGCCCGGCTGTTTCGCTGGCGATTGCTTTTGCCATGGTTTCGCAATGGGCGACCGCGCGTCCATATTTTACGGCTGCACGCAAAAGAGTGGGTCGGTCATATTGAAGAGCCGGACCGTTGTTTACTGAGTAGGACTTACTTAAGTAGAGATCCTGCACTTTTTCCCCGCCATAAAGACCTTCATTGTTCTGGGCATTGACCTTCTGTTCGAGTTCGGAGCCGCTCATGCCGTCGGAACGGTTGTTGACGTATTCGGATGGATCGACGGTGAAGAATGTGAATCCGGCCGATGCTGTGTAGGCCACATCCTGCGGGGTTTTGAGGTGATCGGCATCCGCTCCCCATAGGCCGTCGTAGTTTTCTCGTATGATGGCTTGGCGGGCCGCATCGATAACGGCATCGGGAGTGCGGCCGATCCGGGTGAGTTCGCGGATCGACTGTTGGGCGAGGATGGGCTTAAAGCGGTGCCCCCTCAATGCTTCAAGATGGCCGCGTCCGGCAAGTCCCAGGCGATCGCCGAATCCGAATGTTTTAACAAGACCGAGGACCGAAGGCTGAATTCTGTTTTCCATTTGCGTGAAGGGGGTTGGGTTTATCGGACGAGTGGCTTGATCCCATCACGGGAATCCGATGCGGGTCAAAGCCAATTTGTCCGGGCCGTCATGTTGACGTAGCCTAAAGCATTAGTCCGTGGTGTTTTTCCCTGCTCTCGGGATGCTCACCCGGAGTGAGGCGCGGATCAACGATCCCTTGTCGGCTGAGCAATCTCTCACTGGTTTCCTCTGCCGTTTACGGATGTGCCCGCGGTTTAGTCTTCCTTTATGATGAGAAGGCTCAAGATGGGCTTTCCCCGTACCATAAACAGGAATGTCTTCCGCACACAGCCCGATACCGGTTCCACAGAAAGACTCTTTCCCCGCAGAATGGATGGAAGCGTGAGCGAGCATGGAAAGCCGAACTGACTGAGCTGGTTTTTGAATCCACCGATCGATATGTTGGTGAATTCGCCAATGGCATCGTTGACGATATCCACCGGATGCTTCCCGCCTTCGATAGGCTTGAGCATGCGCGATGCGATGAAGTCCGCGGTGTCGTGTCCCATGAAAAGATACACAAACCCGAAGATATCGCCGCTAAAACCAATGTTGGAAACGATCAGGGGGGTATCGTTTCCAAAAAGCTTCTCAACTCCCGAAGCAACCGTTGGGGGCTCGGTCCAGGGTTCGAGTTTAATGGAAGAATGCAGCATCATCGTGAACACATCCCGTAATGCCGCATTCATCATCGCCGCTAGTTCGCCGTATGAAATACTGAATGCTTGGGCCATAAGCTATTAGTTTATTCGGTCCAAATGGGTTTCGGTTAAGCAAAAAAAAGACCCCGTCTCACGACGGGATCCTTTTCGCACGTCCGAACTCTCGATCGGACATCCTTACCATCAAACAAAGATCCCTGCTTATTCAGTGGGAATCTCTGAAAGGGTTCTGAGCACACGGGCTGCAATCTTATAGGGGTCGGCCATGGAATTCGGCCGACGGTCTTCCAGGTAGCCCTTGTAGTTGTTCTTGACGAAGCTGTGGGGAACCCGGACCGAGGCTCCGCGATCTGCCACTCCCCAGCTGAATTTGTCGATCGACTGGGTTTCGTGGAGTCCGGTCAAACGGAGATGGTTATCCGGACCATAGGCGGCGATGTGTTCATCGCGATACTTGTCGAAGGTAGCCATGAGCTTCTCAAAGTAGGCTTTGCCGCCCACTTCACGCATGAACTTGGTTGAGAAGTTGCAGTGCATTCCTGAGCCGTTCCAATCCCCTTGGAAAGGTTTGCAGTGTAGCTGAACTGTGACCTGGTAGCGTTCGCAAATGCGGGACATCAAGTAGCGTGCGACCCAAATATCGTCTGCTGCTTTTTTTGATCCCTTGCCGAAGATCTGGTATTCCCATTGGCCTTTTGCCACCTCAGCGTTGATCCCTTCATGGTTGATTCCAGCTGCGAGGCAAAGCTCAAGATGCTCCTCAACAATTTCACGGGCGATGTCGCCAACGTTTTCGTAACCCACTCCAGTGTAGTACTGGCCCTGTGGCTTAGGATATCCATCTTCCGGCCATCCCAACGGGCGTCCGTTCTGCAGGAGGAAATATTCCTGTTCGAATCCAAACCAGGCATCTTCCATGTCGGGAACCGTATTCCGGTAGTTGGATGGATGTGGGTCTCCATTTGGCAGAAGCACCTCGCAGAGCACGATAAAGCCATTGTCTCTCGCCGCATCGGGATAGAGAGCCACGGGCTTGAGCATACAGTCGGAGCTGTGCCCTTCCGCCTGACGGGTCGAACTTCCATCAAATCCCCACATCGGGCAGTCATCGATGGACTTGGGTTCGGCGTCGACAATCTTGGTTTTCCCGCGCAGATTCGGCTCCGGGAGATAGCCATCGAGCCAGATATACTCCAGTTTGAATTTCGGCATAGTTTTTATTCGTTTAATGGTGTAAGGTTACAGCCTCAAGTGCGAAAAGGTTACTCGGATAGGATTAACCTGATGAAGCTGCAATTACGTTAGCAACCGGCTTGCCATTCAAACAAAAAAGCCGAATTTTATATCTCAGAAATTTAAAATTACACTTTTTGACCACCAATGCATGACGTCAAAGACACCCAACGTTCAGTCGTAAAGGTCGGATACGACGGAAGAGTTCATAAATACTACCGCGGTCCTTCGGCGAAGGAGCGCTACGAGAATGAGGTTAGCATTCTCGAATACCTCGAACGTAAGGGTTGCACCTTTGTGCCGCGCATTCTGGAAAACCATCCGGAGGATCTCTACATCGTGACAACGAATTGTGGGCATCGGGCGGACAATGTGAGTGAGGAAACCCAGATCCGCCTGTTCCGGGAGCTTGAACAATACGGCGTGAGGCATGATGATCCTTTTGTGCGCAACATCACCTACAACATGCAAACCGGAAGGTTCTGCGTTATCGATTTTGAATTTGCGACCAATCTCGAGACCGGGCATGGCCTGCGCATCGAGGATGTGGGTGGACGTCCCAACCAGCCCAGAGTCACGCCATGAGGTTACGTTGGTCTGGTATGACCCATCCGGGTCGGTTTCGCCGTAATAATGAAGATGCCTTCCTGGGACTGATCTTTGATGCCAGGGAAGTTCACTATCTAGGCAAGGAGGATGAGCTGACGGTCGATGACAATAAACAGTTTGTTTTTGCGGTCAGTGATGGAATGGGCGGGGCCAACGCCGGGGAGTATGCCAGCCGGATCGCTGTGCAGACAGTCACCAAGCGGTTGCCGGAAGCCCTGCGGTCCGCGATGCATGGGGATGCTGAGGATGATGCGAGTATCCTGCGTAATCTATTCCAGAGTATTCACCTGACTATGCTCGATATGGGCAGGGCTTACGAGGAGTGCAATGGCATGGGCGCAACGTTGAGCATGGTGTGGATCAATCCTCAACGGCTGTTGTTCGCTCACATTGGAGATAGCCGCATATACCACCTTCCCGTTGAGGGCCGCATGCAACAGGTTACCGAGGATCATTCCCATGTGGGTTGGTTGCTGCGACAGGGCAGGATCAATGAGCGCCAAGCGAAGATGCACCCCTCCCGCAATATTCTGGATCAGGCATTGGGGGGTGGAATCCGCAAAATTGACCCTCAGATTGGCTCGATAGGGGTCGTTCCTGGTGACACCTTTGCCTTGTGTTCCGATGGGATATGTGACGGGCTTTTTGATCATGCCATCACGGATATTATCCGCAATCCCCACCCGCGCATTGCAGACAAGCGGGTATCGCAGCGTCTGGTCGATGAAGCACTCGCCAATTCGGGGAAGGACAACCTGACTGCGCTGGTCGTCTCTATTCTGGAAGCGTAGGATTTGGCAGACCGGCAGTTTTGCCAATGCCGGCTGCAGGTGTGCAAACGGGAACGATTGTATCCATCGGCGCGTTAACCTTTGGATCCGGATCGTTTATGATCCCGATACGCACAAACCCCTTGGGTTTTTCCGGTCATACAGGATCCGGAACGACCCAAGGGGTTTGTGCGTATCAAGTGCTTGACCCGCTCTTGGAGGGTCAGCTTCGGGAAATGCAATTATGCTTCCACAGTTTCTGGAACAACCGCCACACGTCTGTGAGGTTTGTCGAAAGTCACGATACCGTCCTTAAGAGCGAAAAGCGTGAAGTCACGACCCATGCCTACATTGACGCCCGGGTGATACTTTGTCCCGCGTTGGCGGATAATGATGTTTCCGGCAATCACAGCCTGACCGCCATATTTCTTGACGCCCAGCATTTTTGGATTGCTGTCCCTGCCGTTGCGGGAGGTTCCTTGTCCTTTCTTATGTGCCATGGATAAAGTGTGTTAGATGTTTCGATGAGGGATTTGAATCATCCGACGATGGATTCGATGCGGATGAGCGACACGCGCTGGCGATGGCCGCGGCGACGCTTGTAACCCTGACGGCGCTTTTTCTTGAAGACAATGACCTTGTCGTCTTTCATGGACTCGACCAGAACCGCTGTCACTTTGGCCCCTTGTATGACAGGATTGCCGAAGCGGGTAGTGCTTCCATCGCTGATCATGAGCACATCGGTGATCTCGATTTTGTCCCCGGGTTGTGCGTCAGGATACTGGTTGACTTTGAGGGTGTCATCCTTCTGAACGGTGAACTGCCTGCCTTGAGTTTTGATCGTCGCTTTCATGAAAAAGAAAGGATCAGAACATAAATTTTTGGCTTTGCAAGTCAATACATCAACGTTGTTGTGATTTGATGCATTCTTACCATGAATCCAGACGAAATAAAGCGTTTCTATGAGCAGTCGGGTGTGGTGCTGCACTATGCGGTGGCGGTCGATCGGGTTGGCTTGTGGCGTAGTGAACAGCATCTGTTCACGCGGATGTTCACTCCTGAGCACAATCTTCTCGAGGTGGGGTGTGGTGCGGGACGCATCGCCATTGGCCTGTATCGTGAGGGATACCGTAATCTGACGGCTATGGATTGCTCGGAGGAGATGATTGATGTGGCACGAACGCTGGCAGAAGAGCGCGGGGTGAAGGTGCCTTTTTCGGTCGGGGATGCTTGTGCGTTGGACTACACTGACAGCCAGTTTGATGGTGTGATTTTCGGTTTTAACGGCTTAATGCAGATTCCCGGCTTGGATCGCCGTGAGTTAGCCATGCGCGAAATTGCCAGAGTGCTCAAGCCGGGCGGGTATTTTGTGTTCACGACCCACGACCGCTCAAATCCCCGGTATCGGAAGCATTGGAAGGATGAGCAACGCGCATGGGAGCTTGAACAACAGCACCCGCTCTATGAAGATTTCGGCGACCGCATAGGCGATACTCCTTGGGGCGATATGTTTATCCATGTTCCCGATCGGGCCGAAATACATGATGCCTTGACCCGGTCCGGTTTTTTTCTCCTCGCATGCCGGGAGCGGGGCGAACTCGCGAATGAACCTCCAGAGGTGCGTGAGTTTTCCGATGAATGCCTTTTCTGGGTGGCCCGCAAAAAGGTTCCTGGAGTGGCTCTGGAAAACGATGTAGTGGATGGCTGAGTTCAGCCATCCGGTGACCGTTTGGTGCCTTGGTTGTCCGGGATTCTTGTCCACTGCATGGGGTAAAGGGTGAGGCAGCGGATGCGATGGTTCAGGAGGGGTTAGCCGCGAGGTCTGTCGCCTGTGGAATGTTTGGATTGAAGAAGAATCTGAGCCGCGAAATGCGCGAAACGCACGAAAGCGGAAGATAGTAACGTTTGTCTTGGCGTCTTGAGCTCAAGCGGGCCTTCTAATTGAAGACGCTGCATACAGCGTCGAATGGGCGTGAGACAATGGATATTGGGATTTTCAAGTGAACGTGGAAGGAGGATGCGAGCAAGGATGCTCCCGCTGCGCGGACCACGATGCCGTGATCGATTCAAAAAAAAGGGTTCCGGAAAGCCGGAACCCCTGAGCGTGAGAAAAAACACTAATAAGAAGCAGCTTATTGAACGGTTTTGGCCTTCTTCTGAAGGGTCTGAGCGCGCTGGGCGAGTTCCTGCTGGCGTTTCATCAAGGCCGGTACTTCCGGGTTGATCTTTGCCATGGCGCTTTGGATGGAGCCGATCAGGTTTGTGTGGAGGGACTTGACGTTTCCGGCCTGATTGGCTTGCTGTTCGAGAGACTGCTGCGCTTGCAGGAGTGGTTGGAGTTGTTCGAGCAGGGCATTGCGTTCCGCTTGGTCAGATCCGGAGAAATGGTCGATCGCGCGCATCAGGTCGAAGCGCTTTTCGATGGCTGCTTTTTCGGCTTCACCGGCGAGTTTGATCATTTCGGCCTTGAGGGCCTCGTTCAGCGCGTCCCGGTTGCCAAGAACCTCAGCGGAAGCCATGGCCTGTTGATGGGCCTGTTTCAAATCCTGGGAGATCTGCACAAACTCTGCACGAATGCTTTTCAGTTCCTCCTTGGTGGTGTCGTCGATTGCCGCATCCTGCGCGGAGGCTCCAATTGCGGCCGCTACGAGGAGAATACCGCAGGCGGTGGACTTGAGACGGGTACCGAAGAGGGGGTACAGTTTCGAATTCATATACTTGATTTCCTTTTTAGGGTGATAAAGGGTGAGTAAGTTCATGGATAAAGGGCGCTGTCAAGGCATTACTACGACGGGACTGAAAGGTATAGAGTATGCTTTTAAGTGTGTTTCGCCCAGGGTCCGGGGGCGATCGTCCATTCACCCGATGGTGTGTTCCAGAACGCCACAAGTGGTCACTTCCTGGTCGTGAACCCCGTCCGCCAAAAAGTAGGCGAACACTTTGTTCGAGCGGAACGTGGGATTTCGGATTGGAATAAAAAGATGTTCTCACGCAAAGCTGCGTAGGCCGCGGAGAAAAGATGGATTCGATGCTCTTCGTGTATCGTTCCCCCGGATCTTCCTTCTTCTCCGTAGCGGAATGCGTGAGCATTCCGGAGCAGCGTGGTCCTGAGGTGACGCGCGGGGATGGAACCGAGACCGCAGACAAAGACGGACGCTTACGCGTCCCGCTACGTGAAGAGGCGTAGCGGAATGCGTGAGCATTCCGAAGTATATTATGTTTGAAAACGCATTATTATGGTATTTGGTTATTGGTACCCTGTTACATCACGTCTTATTAGGTTATTTTTATTCGGATATGGCTCGTTCCTACCTCAAAAGGCTTCCGCTTAACCGATACATTGGCAGACAATATGTTTTCTGGACCTTATGTATTGCAGATCGGAAAACCGGATGGCTGGATGTAACGACTCACTTGCGTTTGAGGGAGCTCATGATGCATGCGTCGTGGCGGTATCATGTGGCATTTCCTGTTTATTGTCTGATGCCGGACCATGCGCATTTTCTGGGAGTTGGACTCGATCGTGTGGCGGATCAGCGAATGGCGATGCGATTCGTGAGATCCGAGAGTGGGCCTCTTCTCCATCGCTGCGGTTGTTCGTGGCAGAAGCAGGCCTTCGAGCATGTTCTTCGGGAAGCCGATCTGGATCGAGAGGCCTTGCGTTCGACCATTGCCTATATTTTGGCGAATCCCCAGCGAAAAGGATTGGTGGAACATGCCAATGATTGGCCTTATCTGGGTTCTGTGATTCCGGGATATCCGATGGTGGATCCCCTTCAGGATCATCTGTGGAGGCTTGTTGAATTAGGTGCGGGTTGGATGAATCCAAAGCGGGCTGACGAAGACGGAACGCTTACGCGTCCCGCTACGTGAAGAGGTGTGGCGTAATGCGTGAGCATTCCGAAGCAGCGTGATCCTGAGGCGACGCGCGGGATTGGAGCCGAGACGGCAGACAAAGACGGAACGCTTACGCGTCCCGCTACGTGAAGAGGTGTGGCGTAATGCGTGAGCATTCCGAAGCAGCGTGATCCTGAGGTGACGCGTGGGGTTGGAACCGAGACCGCAAACAAAGACGGAACGCTTACGCGTCCCGCTACGTGAAGAGGTGTGGCGTAATGCGTGAGCATTCCGAAGCAGCGTGATCCTGAGGTGACGCGTGGGGTTGGAACCGAGACCGCAGACAAAGACGGAACGCTTACG
>JAPXRV010000021.1:0-38631 GCA_033813415.1 Opitutales bacterium
GTATTGCCGAAAGCAGAGCATCGGGAACATTCAACGGGTTGTCAAACCTGCCAGGATGCATGCCAATGAAAAAGGAGGGTGGTTTGTCTCCCGGAAAGCAGGTCGCCTTCCGGGCTCCCAATATGGCCTCGATCCTGCTCCCTGTTTTTCCGTTCGTCCATTCACCCCTGGGAACTTCCGCGAAAACGGAAATTTCGTCAGCCGGGTATCCGTCATTTAGGAGTTACTCTTAATGACAGGGCATTTGGGGCGGGAAAGTCCTCAGGGAAATGGATCAGATTGAACGGAGTTTTTATGGTCTGCAGGTCTTTCCACTTCAAGTCCATGAGGTTCTCTTCGGTGCAGTATCTTATGAGGAGCTTCAAGTAGCGCCTCAGAATGAGCAAAGGAGGGAATTCCCCCTTGTTGGAATACCATTCCAGCAAATCCTTCTTTCCTTTTGAACTGTTGCACGTCCGGCATGCCAGGATGAGGTTGTCTCCCTCGTCAACCCCGCCCTTGATGCGTGGGATCAGATGGTCGATCGACAGGTTTTCATGATCCCCACAGAAACAACAACAGGTTTCGCCTTTCATCTTCTCTTTTTCATCATCGAATAGCGACCGGACTGTCATCGATCCATCATTCAATCCCTTGTAGAGCCTTGCGCGGATCATGAAATGGACCGGCTTGTATGTGGATGATTGGCCGTTTTCCTGTATTGCTGAATGTGCCATTGCCAGGTTTGCGTAACACCAATGCAGATGTTCTTTGACGGTGGTTCTATTCATGATCGGTCAGATTCGGTTGAGTAGCCAAGCATCGAAAAAGGGAAACATCAAACTCTGACGCTGCGCATTAGCGACGTTGTCGAGAAGCGACTGGTTCTGATTTTCTCTCACCAAGGCTCAAAGGCACAAAGCTATTCATCAAGTTGTCCATTAATCGTTCGGGTGATTCCATTTTTCATGAGTTCATCTCCAAAGTTCAGGAGTAAACCGAGTTTCAACCCGGTCAATTTCAGATAGGTCAAGAGCTGCTTTCTGTGAGCAGGATTGATTTTCTCTACAGACTTTAGTTCCAAAATGACCTTCTCTTCGACGATCAAGTCGGCTCGAAACCCTTCGTCAAACCTCTCGCCTTCAAACTCAATGGGAACGCTGACTTGGCGAACGACTTTCAAGCCCTTCTTTTCTAAACGACGAGCCAGTGTGACCTCGTAAACAATCTCAAGCAATCCCGGCCCCAACGCTCGATGGAGCTGGATACATTCATCAACAATAATCTTCGCGATGTCGTTTTCTGTCATCCTTTGTGCCTTAGAGCCTTTGTGAGAGTTTCTTTCTTTTCAGAACACGGTAACAGAAACAACAACAGGTTTCGCCTTTCATCTTCTCTTTTTCATCATCGAGTTGTCCATTAATCGTTCGGATGATTCCATTCTTCATGAGTTCATCTCCACGCCTTTGTGAGAGTTTCTTTCTTTTCAGAGCAGGGCGATCGGGATGAAAAACCTCATGGATTGGGAGTGTTCGAATTAGGAATGGATCCATCAACAGATGATCCATTAGTTTAACTACCACACAGTCCTATCCATGACAAACCCGAAATCCAATCCTGGGAAAGCGGCTTGAAGTCTGTTGGGTCAGTCTTCGGCTTTTTCGCCGGGTGGGGCCATTTTGACGATTCGGGGCTGGAAGGAGGCAAGCACTTCGACGAGGTCGCGCTGGGCTTCCATGACCTGATGGATGTCCTTGTAGACGCCGGGAACCTCATCAATGTCGGCGGAGAGTAGGTGCACGCCGCGTTCGGCGAGGAGTTTGCGGGTGGCGCTCCATGTGAAGGTGTTACGTGCTTGGGTCCGGCTCATGAGCCTGCCGGCGCCGTGGGAGGCGCTGCAGAGGGAATCGGGATTGCCCCGGCCGCGGACGACGAATCCGGGAGTGGCCATGGATCCCGGAATGATGCCGAGGGTGCCAAGGCCGGCTGGCGTGGCGCCTTTCCGGTGAACGACGACGTCCCGCAATACTCCATCGATCCGATGCGTTTCCTTCCACGCGAAGTTGTGGTGGTTTTCGACCGCAAGGAGGGTTTTGGCGTTGATGGCTTTGACAATGTGCCGATGGATCAGCTCATGGTTGGCGGCTGCGAAGCGCCCCATCAATTCCATGGCCGCCCAGTATTCCAAGCCTTCTGATGAGTCGAGGTCGAGCCAGGCGAGTTGCTTTTGAGGGCCACTGAGTTCGGTGTGCTTGTCGGTTGCGAGGCGGCTGTAGTGCTGGCAAACCTGTGCGCCGGGACCGCGCGAACCGCTGTGGCTGAGCAGCGCGATGTAGTCTCCGGTGGGAATTCCAAGTGAAGGATCGGTGACATGAAGTTCGCCGAATTCGACAAAGTGGTTGCCGGAACCGCTGGTCCCGAGCTGGGCCCATGCGCGGTCGCGGAAGCGTTTGGTCACGGGTGAGACCGACCAGTCGAGATCCATCACATCATGATTGCGGCGATCGCGGAATTCGGCGCCGATGCCGAATCGGGTCTGTTCCTCAATGGCTTTGGCCAGGCGATCTCTCTGTCCGCTGAGGGCTGAGGCTGGTTGGTCAATCACGGTGAGCCTCATGCGGCAGGCAATGTCCACTCCCACCGCATAGGGGATGACAGCGCCAACTGTCGCGAGCACCCCTCCGATGGGCAATCCGTAGCCTGTGTGGGCATCGGGCATGAGCGCTCCGGCAACCGAAACCGGAAGCGAGCAGGCGGCCCTCATTTGTTCGATGGAGGCCGGATCAAGATCGTGTCCCCATTGTTTCCATGTAGGTGGGGTGTGTCCTTGGGCTGAACCTGCATCGGGGGCGTTCATCATTTGTAATGCGGGGTGAGTCGGGATGGTCCGTTTTTAGGAAGATGTAAAATCAAGGATGTTTACCAGGCTCGAAGTGTGGGTCAAGGAAGCGTTGAGGGCAACGGGGCCGACGGGAGTATCGAATGGATTCTTGCTTTGGACGGAATGTCCGGCTTGTTTGACAGCAGAGGAGAGCTGGTATTTCATGGAGTTTTGCACGGAGCTGAATCATCCAACGAATTTAACAACGATAGATTTGTCACACTATGCTTGACCCACAATTCACCGGAATCGGCACCAAGGCCGTCCATGCCGCCCAGTCGCCCGACCCGTCCAACGGAGCGCGTGCGTTGCCTATTCATCAGACAACGAGTTTCGTGTTCAAAAATGCGGAACACGCCGCGGATTTGTTTGCGCTTCGGGATCTTGGACACATCTACACCCGGCTGAACAACCCGACGAATGACGTGCTGGAAGGACGATTGGCGGCACTGGATGGAGGTGTTGGTGGCTTGGCACATGCAAGTGGGCAGGCCGCGATCACCAACGCGATACTGAACATTTGCGGATCGGGTGATCACATCGTATCGGCTTCGCAGATCTATGGGGGGACTTACAGCCTTTTCCGTTACACTTTTGCCAAGCTCGGGATCGATGTGAGTTTTGTGAATGCGGATGATCCGGAAAACTTCCGTAAGGCACTCAAGCCCAACACGAAGGCCATATTTGGCGAGACTTTGGGTAACCCGCGTTTGAATGTGTTCCCGGTTGCGGAGGTGGCTGCGATTGCGAAGGAGGCGGGGGTTCCCCTGATTCTGGATAATACGGTGCTGACTCCGGCCATTCACCGGCCGATCGAGCATGGGGCGAATGTGGTGGTATACAGCACGACCAAGTTCCTTGCCGGCCACGGAACCTCTATTGGCGGTATGGTGGTAGACGGAGGAAACTTCAATTGGGGGAATGGGAAGTTCCCTGGCTTTACGGATCCGGATCCCAGCTACCACGGGTTGGTGCATTGGGATGCCTTCCGCTCGTTTGCGCCCTTTGGAGGGGCCAACGTGGCATACATCATGAAAATGCGGCTTCAATTGTTGCGGGACATGGGTGCATGTCCCTCTCCCCTGAACTCATGGCTGACCTTGCAGGGGGTGGAGACTTTGCACGTGCGGATGGAACGTCACTGTTCGAATGCCCTAAAAGTAGCGGAGTTTCTCGCGTCACACGACAAAGTGGGGTGGGTCACTTACCCTGGCCTCAAGGACAGTCCATACCACGCCCTTGCGCAACGCTACATGAAAGGCGGATTCGGGGCTTTGGTTGGTTTCGGGATTAAAGGCGGAGCGGAGGCCGGAAAGCGTTTCATAGGAGGGCTTCGTCTGTTCAGCCATCTTGCGAACATCGGCGATGCGAAGTCGCTTGCGATTCATCCTGGGACGACGACCCATTCCCAGCTGACGGCCGAAGAACAGGTTGCTTCGGGGGTGACGGAGGATTTTGTTCGACTCTCGATAGGAATTGAGGATATCGAAGACATTCTCAAGGACCTCGAATTTGCACTTGCGAAGGCTTGAGGTCGGCAGGGTATCTTACAGCGTTTTACATCCAAACATGAAAAAGACCTACAAAATCGCCACTATTCCCGGAGACGGGACTGGTCCCGAAGTCACCCGTGAAGCCGTAAAAGTGCTTCATGCGATTGCGCCCAAGTATAATTTTGGGGTGGAGTTGCATGAGTATGATATTGGGGGTGAGCGTTTCCTGAAAAAAGGAGAAGTTCTTCCGGATTCGGTGGTTGAGGAGCTTCGTGGCTATGATTCGATTCTTCTCGGGGCGATTGGGCATCCGGACGTGAAGCCTGGTATTCTGGAGAAGGGCATTCTGTTGCGTTTGCGTTTCGAGCTCGACCAATACATCAATCTGCGTCCGGTAAAGCTTTTCCCGGGGGTGGAAACTCCTCTCAAGGACAAGGGCCCGGAGCACATTGACTACGTGGTGATCCGCGAGAATTCGGGTGACGTGTACTGCGGAGCAGGCGGCTTCACGATGAAGGGCACTCCGCATGAAACCGCGGTTCAGACCGGTATCTACACCCGTTTTCAGGTGGACCGTTGTTTGAAGTATGCCTACGAATACACCCGTAAGCGGGCGAAGCGCAATACCTTGGCCTTGTGTGGTAAGACCAATGTTCTGACCTACATGTATGACCTCTGGGAACGGGCGTTTCATGAAATGGGTAAGGACCAATATCCGGAAATCCAGCGCGACTACTACCATGTCGATGCCACTTGTATGTGGATGGTGAAGAGTCCGGAGTGGTTTGATGTGATCGTCACCGGCAATATGTTTGGCGACATCATCACCGACCTCGCGGCGATCACGCAGGGGGGGATGGGTATTGCAGCTGGCGGGAATATCAATCCTGAAGGAGTTTCGATGTTTGAACCGATCGGTGGAAGTGCACCGAAATACACCGGTAAGGGTGTGATCAATCCTCTCGCCGCGATTTGCTCCGCACAGATGATGCTGGACCACTTGGGCGAAACCGAAGCTGCTGCCAAGATCGAGGCGGCAGTGATGGAAGTCACTGGCAAGAAGCTCAAGAGTTTGTCCGCCGGAAAGATGGGATACTCCACTTCGGAAGTGGGTGACCTTGTCTGCAGTCTGGTGTCCTGAGTCTGCTACTATATCTCTTTTGGAAATCGTTTGGCTCTGGAGGGCTTGCCCTCCAGAGCCTATTTTTTCAGATCAGGCTTTGTGCCAACCCCCGGGGTGTCGCTTTGGCTATGAGTAGTTGTTTCCACGGGTTCGTTGATGTCGAAATCGTGGAGGTTTTGGTATACTCAAGGCGTATACGCTCAGCGAACGGATCCGGAAGGAGTTGATTCGAATCTGAAGGTTCTGGGGGAGCATCCTTTCCAACGTTTGAAAGCGACCGAGAAGCTATACATGGAGCCATATCCGACATGCTGGGCAATGGTGTCCACCTTGTGGTTTGTGGATTTGAGGAGTGTCGCGGCTCTTCTCAACCGCAATTGACCGAGGTGTTCGATCGGGCTTCGATTGTAGTATCTGTGGCAAAGGCGTCGAAGATGCTCTTCGCTCATACCGGCGAGTTTGGAGAGTTCCGCCACGGACCAACAATGTGAAAGGCGTCCTTCGACATGCATCCACAGTCGGCTCAAGCGCTCATCGGTGGAGTCGGATCCGATGATTCTCTGGCAATGGAGGTGGAGCAAATGAACCCATGCACTCATGGCTGAATACTGGGCTGGACCGGAGGCCTCCATAAGCAGTGAACGGAGAACAGTCGAAAAGGCATTAACGTTAGCCCGGACAAGTCGGGTAGATGGATAGTGCAAGGCGGGCGCAGCGATGCTGTCCTCATAGAAAACCCAGGCAATGGTCCACGTCGATTCGTTCGGTGCTTCAAATGCATGGTGGCATCCAACGGGTCCGAGCATGACGCTTCCCGGTGGAAATGGCACCAGCGTATCATCGATCCACACATGGCCGGTTCCCTGAATGGAGGCAACGATATGGCTGTGGACGGATCGCATGCGAACCATCCGGTATGGGGTCTTCAAAACACTGTAACCCACCCATCGAAAAGGGGCTTCAGTCAAGGCAGGAAAATGCTCGGAGTCAATTTCGTTCTGGGTGCACTCTGGTCCAATAAGGTGGGTTTCGCTAAAGTATTGGTTGGGTACAGACATTTCCAAACGTATCCAGATGTGATAATATGATCCCGGAGAATGTCATTCATGTCCTAGTCGTATCAAGAAGGAAACAATTATGAAAACAGCCAACATCATCTGCCTATCTGCGGTATTCTTACCCGTTGCCATGGCATGGGCCCAAGCGATTCAGAGTAACAGTGCATCCTCTTATCCGGGTCTCGCGGAAATCGAGGTCAAGAAGGTCCTTCCGGGGTCGAGCCTCAAGCAAGTGTCTTCCGGATCCGTTACACTGCTTCCAGGGTTGTTCAAGGATCGTCGGGATATCACAAAGGGATATCTCGGTCGCTTGTCCTCGCGAAATCTTCTTCAGAATCATCTGTTGGAAGCTGGCGTTCGTATAGACGATCCTTCGGAAAGGCTGCACCAAGGATGGGAGGCTCCACATTATCAGCTGAGGGGGCATTTCCTGGGGCATTGGATGTCTGCAGCCGCACACTTTGGCAAAATCGACAACGACGCTGTGCTGATGGCGAGAGCCGGAGAAGTGGTGAATGACCTAGAGCGCTGTCAGCACTTGAATGGAGGGCAGTGGGTTGGATCGATTCCGGAGAAGTATTTCGGGATGCTGGAGGACGGGAAGGCTGTTTGGTCGCCTCAGTACACTGTTCACAAGACGCTCATGGGCTTGTTGGATGTCTATCGGTATTTAGGGAATCCCAGGGCGTTGGAGGTGCTGGAAAAGAGTTCGGTCTGGTTTGATCGTTGGACGTCGAGGCTGATAGATGAGGGAAATGGGGAAGTGATCTATAGCGGTGAATGTGCAGGTATGTTGGAATTGTGGGCTGACTTGTATGGCCTCACAGGAGACAAAAGATACTTGGAGTTGAGTCGCCGATATGGAATGCCGGATCTGTTCAAAGGGTTGTTGGAAGGTGAGGATCCGCTTTCCAATGATCACACCAACGCGAGTATCCCATGGATCCAAGGTGCGGCGCGTTTGTATGAAGTGACTGGTGACGAGCGGTACAGGCAAATTGTTGTGTTATTCTGGAAGAAAGCGGTGGAGGAGAGGGGAATGTATGCCACAACCGGAAACAATGCTGGAGAGTTCTGGGTCCCGCCTCATCAATTCGGGCGTTTTCTGGGAAACCGAACTCAAGAGCACTGTACCGTATACAATATGATTCGGGTTGCGGATTATTTATACCGATGGACGGGCTACAGCGGATATGCGGACTATATTGAGCGGGCCTTGTACAACGGAATTCTGGCTCAACAGAATCCTCAAACCGGCCTTGTCGCCTATTTCCTCCCTCTTGAACCTGGTTCACGCAAAGGTTGGGGATCTGAAACAAAGGATTTCTGGTGTTGTCATGGCACGTTAGTTCAAGCTCAGGCGATGTTCGAAGACCTGATCTATTATCGTACAGAAGATGGGTTGAGCATCAGTCAGTTCATCCCATCACGGGCTGAATGGGAAATAGGCGGGAAACAGGTAATCGTGTCTCAGAAGCTCGACACGAGCGGATCAAGATCGAATTTCGAATCGGAAGACGATACCACTTCCTGGGTCGTGACACTCGATATTGAATCGCAGGCGACTGATTCATGGGTATTGCGGGTTCGTCAACCATGGTGGGCAATTGACGTCGGAACGGTTTGCCTCGATGGCCAATTAGTCGATACTCCATTGTCTGACAACGGACATCTGGAATTGGGAATAGCCGGTGCCAACAAGCGGGTTGTCATTAGCTTCCGCAAGCGAGTGGTGGAAGAGCCTCTCCCGGGGGACCCGTCGCGACTTGCATTGCTGGATGGTCCGGTGGTATTGGCCGCGCGTTCCAATGAGGAACCGGTCATTTGTGATGGGTTGTATATGCACCCGCGATATGAGCACATTTATAAAGACGGTAGAGACTGGCAGTCGGAACACTATTTGCTTAGCACCAAGACTGGCACAGTCGCTATTGCCCCTCTCTACGAAATCGTGGATGAACCCTATTCGGTATACATGAGAAAATCCCCCTCCAATGATTGATGGGCTCGAGTGGTATTCACCCCTTTTCTTTTGTTGGTTCGTGGCTTCCACTTACACGGTGATCGCCGGGATTGTTCTGGCGACAACGGAGTATCCTACTTTGTCAGAGGATGCTGTGGATCAACCCAATAGTCCGTCAAATACCCTCAAGGATTGAACAGACCTCGTCGATGATGAAGTCCGGGGTAGAGGCACCGGCGGTGACGCCGACTACCTTATAAGACCGGAATGCCTCGGGGTCGAGGTCCTTGGCTGTTTCGATGTGGAAGGTGGGTTTGCCCTGAAGGGTGGCGAGTTTGGCGAGTTTGCGTGTGTTGGCGGAATGGTGTCCTCCGATTACAACGATTGCCTCAGCACCTTGCTCTACGAGTTTGACGAGGTCGTTTTGGCGCTCCTTGGTTGCCCCGCAAATGGTGTCGATGACGACTGCCTCGGGGTATTTTTCCCGCAGGCGGTTGGCGAGTGCTTCGAATTCGTGGGTGAACATGGTGGACTGGGAAACCATGCATACCAAAGGACCCAAGGGCGGAAGGGCCTCCACATCGGCCATACTCTGTACCACGTGGCCCTTCCCTTCGGAATACCCCATGAGTCCGATGACTTCGGGGTGATCGGGGTCTCCGAAGATGACGGTTGCGTATCCCTTGCGACTGTGTTGCTTGATTTTACCGGCAATGATGCCCACGTCGGGACATGTCGCGTCTTTGAAGTCCATGCCCAGCTCGCGCAGGTATTTGCGGCGTTCGGGGGAGATGCCATGCGCCCGGACCACCATGACAGCGTTGGCCTTCTCCGTTTCGGAAAGTTGGATCGCATCGCGGCTTTGATAATCTCCGATCTCGCGAATTCCTTCCGCTCCAAGGGTTTCCATCATCTGGCGATTGTGGATGAGCGGTCCATCCGTGAAGACGGTCTTGTTTTTAATCGTTGCGAACTCTCTTGCGATGCGAATGGCCCGATCCACGCCCCAACAGAAGCCGGCGCTCTTTGCCCGAATAACTTTCATGATGGGATCGAATGTGGACGGATTTGGCGGTTGGGTCAAACCGCCCGGACAAATCGGAGCGAAAATGCTACCGGATCGCTTGGATGCGCGCGGAGTAGTCGATCACGCCCTGAGCCACATTTTGAGCCAGTTGATTGCGGTAGTTGGCGTTCTTGAGTTTGCGGGCGGTCTCGGGATGGCTGACAAAACCCAACTCGAGAAGGGCGGCAGGGCAGCGGATATCGCGGAGTACGGTGAACCTGGCCCGTTTGAGTCCACGGTCCCTCTCGGAAAGTCCGCGGATCAGACGGTTCTGGAGGTGGTAACCGAGGAGGGCGTTCCACGGGTCGTGGCGATTGGCCTCAGCATGAAGCCTGTCGCTTTTTACGGGGGTCGACCGGGCGGTGGATGGATGGTTGATGAGAGTGAAGGCAAAGGTCTCGATCCCCTGAGCCGATCCGTCAGCGTGAGAATTGAAGTGAATGCTGAGAAAGAGGTCTGCCTTATGGCGATTTGCGATAATGGTTCGATCCTCCAACGCGATGAAGGTGTCATTCTCGCGTGTCAGAACAACGCGGTAACCTGCGCGCGTGAGGTGTTGCTGGATGCGTTTGGACACATCCAAAGTCAGGTTTTTTTCCTGAAGGCCAGTTCGTTTGTCAACGGCCCCTGGGTCTTTCCCTCCATGTCCCGGATCGATCACGATGGTTTTTATGGGGCCGGGTTTTGACGGTTTGAATTGCTGCGGAGTAAGAATGGGGAGCAGCGAAAAGTGCCAATCGAGGGTGTCGATGTGCAGTTGATTCCGATAGAACAGTACGGGTCGGCCAAGAGAGATCTTGATGTTATTGATGAGGATGTGCCGTTCCTTGCCGCGGATGTCGATGCTGGTCCATTTGTTGCTGATCGAGATGCGCTCGCCTTTTTCCACCCAGCGCATCCGCATACCCAAATGGCTTGAGACGTCCGGCAAGCTCACCACCTCCCGTCCGGCAATAGTCTTGCTTTGAACCGCAGCTGAGAGAGTGCAGTGGCAGACGATGACCAACCACAACACCCATCCGAGACGGATGGCGGTATGTAGGATGCCGAACGCGGTATCGCGGGAATGGATGGTCCTGGACACAGATTCGGAGTGAAACAATCCCACGGCCGGCTGCAACCAAATTGCCCCGGATTTCCTAAAAGAAATCAATCGCCGTCGTCTTCTTCTTCGGGTTCGTCGCCAGTGCTGTATTTCAGCTTGCGCTTAGTAGCGGGAAGAGGAGAAAGCGAAACGGAAACACTTCGGCCAACGAGTCTGGGATCAGCATCCGGATTGCCAATGTGATTGAGATCTTCGATGGCACGTTTGACGGTTTCAAAGCCGAGCTCGCGGTGTTCGTTTTCGCGGCCTCTGAACTGAAGCGAAATCTTGAGTTTGTTTCCCTTATTGAGGAACTGTTCCGCTCTGCGGACCTTGGTCATGTAATCATGGGTGTCAATGGAAACGCGGAGTTTGATTTCCTTCACCTTGGTGACGGCCGCGTTGCTCTTGCTTTCCTTCTGTTTCTTGCTCAATTCATACATGTATTTCCCGAAATCGAGAATGCGGCAAACGGGAGGTTTTGCGGTGGGAGATACTTCCACGAGATCGAGTCCCGCTCCTTTGGCGATGCGCATTGCATCGGCGGGATTCATGACTCCCAGTTGTTTCCCATCTGGTCCGATAACCCGCACCTCGGATGCCCGTATGCGTTCGTTCTTTCTGACTGAGCTTCCGGCGCTTTGCCGACGATTATAACTGCTGGATCTGGGATACTGTGCCATTCAATGTGTGTGGATGAAAACCCTGTGTGCAGGCTGTCGATGTTTTTGCGTAAGAAGTTAGTGTGAAATCTTGTCAGCTTCAACCAAAAAGAAAAGGCGTACCCATTTGAATGTGGGATACGCCCGGGAAGTGAAGCCAAAGGATGCCGGATTATGGGCTTTGATCCATAGATCTGATCAAATGGCTCAGAGCGATGGAGGCGGCGGAATGATCTCCGTGTTCTGAAGCCCGTTGCCCGGGTTGTCAGGAGTTCCAATTGGGGAAGGCCCCGCTGGATCGGCTGGAGCTGCGAACGCGATCGTGCGGTCGATGAAGTCATAGCCCGGTGGAACAATTGCCGATTCCGTGATGTGGGTGAACCCGGGGGGGGTATTGAAAGATAATGGTCCCCCTTCCGCACGGTATTCAATAAACGTCACCCTTTCGTCGGTGTAGCTTAATTCGTTGGATGTCACTACGGTGGTGCTGATCCCGGTGACGCCTGCAGGCGTATTGTTACGGCTTATGGTTTGGAAAGCATTGGTTTCCACTTGAAGGAACTCCACCGAAACCAGTGAGTTTGATCCGATGCGGTGCTGATCCAGTGGGCTTATCAATGCGACGTAATCCATGGGTGGGACATTCAGCATGTTTGCAACCACCTTTCCCGCTTCAACTCTAAGGCCCACCCGGGTAATGTCAGTGGGCTGGACTGTGCTCAGGAGGAGATGGGAGAGCATGCTTTCAAGGAATACATTGGAAGCCGGATCGATGCTCAACAGCGCTTCGTTCGGCAGAGCAAGGATTGCCTTTCCTTCGGCCGGTGTGCGGAGAATGGTTCCCGCAGGGATCTCCATCCCCTCAACGATGGGTCCGGTGGTTCCGGTTTGTGTGTTGAGGTAGGTGGCTCCTTCGTCCGTGAAAAGAACGATGGCATTCGATCCCGCGGAGGGATCACTCTGGAGTAGATTGTTTGCAGTGGCACTGAGCTTTTCGTTCACACAAAAGTCAAATGACGTCACTGAATAGGCTGGAGCGGTCGGGTCGAGCTGAGGAATATCCAGAATTTGCAGGATGATCGCGGTCGACTCAGAATCAAGAGTTTTGGATCTGATTGTTCCTTTTGCGTTCCACGTGGCGTAGAATGTTTGTCCATCCATCGCCACAAAATTGGTTTGACCGGATGTCTCCACATTCAGCGGGGACATTCCCAGATTAATAGCGCGTGATGTTTTCATGTCACCTGTTGCGGATGATCCATGGGATACAAAGAATTTGGACTGGTCCGCGCGAACAGTCGCCAAAGGTGTCGTCAGGAGAATCGACGAGCCTTGAGTTTGTTGGGTAGCATTGACGACGATATCGCCTTGACTGAGTTTGAGCTTGAGCGACGGCGTTTTGCTTCCTTTCTGATTCGAGGCTCTGGCGTCTTGCTGCGCAAAAGTCTCAATTTCCAGACCGGTGTTGGGTGCCACTCTGACCGCCACACCATCGGAGAATGCCATGTCAAGAAAGGCATCGCCGGTTGTTTGAATAGAATATCCCTGGGTGATCACCGTTCCTTCGGTGATCTTCTCGCGTGAGCCTGTATTCAGGTTGGTGAGGTAGGCGTCTCCGCTGATTCTTTTGAAAGAGATTGATCCCGGAATGGTGTTCTGTGCGTGCAGTGGACACAGCGCCATGAGCGCTGAGGCGATGAGAGCTACGAATGAATGCGATTTCATAAAAACTGATGATCTGGTGACGGAAGCAGTATGCTAGCGGTAACTCCAAACTTCCCAATTGTCAACGAATTTTGATAAAATCAAAGGCAGTTTCGGGGGCTGGGGTCGGATGAAATCAGGGGGAGGACTCGATCATGTTCGAACGAAACCCTTGATCGAAGGATCATCACCTGCTATAGACTGGCGGCATCTGAGATGCGGACAACACGAAACATGCCATCCATGAGAGGATCTGTCGGACGTTTTGTGTCGGCATGTCTGATGTATGTGGCCGGTTTGTTCGGATTGTGCTCCTTGCTTCATGGTGGCGAGCCCCTGAACTATGATGTGACTTCCCGATTTGAACCGTCGGAGGTCTCGCTTGGTCAGGAATGTCTATATATCGTCACGATCCGCCGCAGGGAAGGTGATCCTGAGAGCAAGTTGACGGTA
Source organism: Opitutales bacterium (assembly GCA_033813415.1). Classification (GTDB taxonomy): domain Bacteria; phylum Verrucomicrobiota; class Verrucomicrobiia; order Opitutales; family JAFGAQ01; genus JAFGAQ01. Next base: position 13,467 of record JAPXRV010000021.1, read on the forward strand.
CCTCCTCAGCCAGAGTTGCCGGCTCATGCGCATCTGACCTTCGGAAGGTTTCAGACCTCTGAGGAATACATGTCGTCCATGGGGATGGAGCCGGGGGGCATTCGCCTCGAGTTTCGGGTGAATCCAAACTTCCAGGGTCGGATCATCATGCCGTCTTTCATGATGCCGTATCAGGGAGGTAGCCTGCGGGTTCCGGCATCGGTTTTGCGGGTGGCGGAGCCGGACACAGTCCAACGTGAGGCCCGGGCGGATTGGGTGAGGCTGGAGCTGGAGGATCCGTCGGATGAGCTTTGGGTCGGCCAGCGTGTCCGGGCCACGCTCAATCTTTTGATTCTCGATGGACTGCAAAACGTGACGTATGGTAAGCCGGAAAAGATCGGTAACGACGTCGCACTCGAATCGATCTCTCCGAGTCCCATTGAGCGGTTGGTGACGCGAGGCGACTTGAGATACCGGGTCTACAGTTGGCCACTTACCTATTCTCCATTGAGATCCGGACCGGTTCGGACTGTCTTCAGGATCAGCGTCAACCTCCGGATGCCGAACGACCGGGATGGCTTTTTGCGGTGGGTGCGGGATCAGAATGGGGCTTCCTTGCTGGAGAGGGAAAGGCTGCTGCAGGATTTCACCGAGAGCTCGTTTACGGTGTTCACTGAAGATCGTGATGTTCGGGTGACCGGCCTTGGAATGCCGGACCCAGAGACGTCCTACTACGGAGGGATAGGGAAGTTCGAGATGGCTTTGACCCTTTCGGAAACGGATATGCAGGTCGAAAAGCCGGTGGATCTGACCCTCGAAATCAGCGGACAAGGCAATTTCAGCAAGCTGGAGGCTCCGGTCCTGAGGCTAGGGGACTCGTGGCGTGTGTTCCCTCCCTTGAGTCAGTTCAAGGATGAGGACTTCCTTGGGTTTCGGGGCAAGGTGAAATATCAGTATGTGTTGATTCCTTTGGAGCCTGATATGGAGAGTTTCCCGTCGGTTTCCTACCGATACTTCGATGTTGAGTCGAAAGAGTTCCGTGATCTGGCTTCGGATCCGGTATCGATCCGTGTTTCCGGAAAAAGCCTGATTCCCGAAGTGATCGTGGCGGATCAGCCTGAGAAGCGTAGCCCGAGTCAGGATTCCGCTGTTGGCGTGAATGCGGTTCCGTTTGAGGTCCCGGTGTCTCGGCTCAGATGGGAAATGGGTGACCGTTCGCGAATGGACGTTCCGTTGTTTATGACCGCCCGGTTTTGGCTATGGCAGCTCATTCCTCTGGCCTGCCTTGGATGCTTCGCGATGTGGCGGATTCATTCCATCCGACTGAAGGTCAATCAGCGTTATGCAAGAGAGGAACAGGCAAAGGGATGGATGCATCATTATCTTAGGCTTGCCAAGTCAGCGGCCGCAAAAGGGGATTCGGACGTGTTTTTCGAGGATGCGTATCTCGCCTTGTGTGCCTCCGTTGCGGTGTTGGGAACGCATCATGTTGAGGCTATGACATCGGACGAGTTGGCAAGTCTCATGGAATCTTGTGGAGCGGGTGCGGAGATGAAGCGTATCTCGGAATACTATGTTTTGCAGTATGAGCAGTCCCGGTTCTCAGGAGCCCGAGCGGATACTCCCCCACTTAAGCCGGAGTATGAACGGGTTTCGGGTTTGTGTTCGGATTTGATGAAGATGAGCCTGAGAACCCGAAGGAAGGAGAATCGGGTATGAGAGTGGCAATCCCGTTCAGTATGCTTCCGGTCCTATTCCGCCTATTTGCTGTCGTCTGCCTGTTTGGGGCGGGTGGAATGCAGGCCGCGGAGATCCGATGGTCTCCTGATGCTGAGGCAGCGTTTTTAAGAGGGGGGCAGGTGTATGCCAACGGATCCACCAGGGATGCCCTGGATGCGTGGACGGTTTGTCTTCAGGAGGGAGAGTCAGCAGCTGTTCATCACAACCTCGGGGTCGCCCACTACCGGATGGGATCCCCGGGACGTGCGCTCTGGCACCTGGAAAGGGCCGATCGCATGGGATTCATGCATCCGGACACCCAGAACGCCCTCCGCTATCTGAGGCAGGTCAACGGTATTGCGGAGCTTAAAGCGGGATTGCTCGAGCAATTGGCGCTTTTGCTGCCGGAAAATGCCTGGTCATTGCTGGCTGCCAGCGCATTCTGGTTGTCGGTGTTCTGCTGGAGTGCCTATGTCGGGCTGCTGAAGCGTCGGGCGCGATACAGGGATCTCGGGATACTCACGTTGTTGACGGTGGTCGTTTGTGTTGCCGCGTGGGTCGGGATTGTGCAGGACTCGCATCGCGGTGTTGTTTGGGCAGGAGATGCAGACCTTAAGGTATCGCCCACCACCCAGAGTGAATCCTTGATCACCTTGAAAGATGGTAGCTATGCGCGACAGTTGCGGACGCTGAACCAGCACGTATATGTGGAGGCGGCGGACGGCACCCGGGGTTGGCTCAAGGATGAATCGTTCAGGACTTTCCGGGCCGCTCTGTGATCCGGTCACGGCTCCGGGCAGCGTAGGCTTCGAGTTCAGCCACTGCCTGTGCTGCTCCGTCCTCTGCTGCCAGCGTTTGCCGAAGTTGTTCCGCCCTTGTCTTGAACCCATCGTCAGCAGAAATGTGATCCAGCACAGAGCACAGCCTTTCCGGCCAGCGGGACCGGGATAGGCTCTTTCCGACTCCGAGTCGCCTGACTTCCCGTCCCCAGAACCATTGGTCTCCGATGTGTGGAATAACAACTTGGGGAACTCCGGCGTGGAGACAGGATGAGGTGGTGCCTGCTCCGCCGTGGTGGATCACAACGGATGCATATTTGAACAGGGCATCATGAGAGACGCTGCCGACCACGCAGAGATTGGTTTGACTGGAAGGTGCGTCGAGATCGACCCAACCCTTTTGGATGATCATCCGTCGGTCAGAAGGCCAGTTGCGCAGAAAACGCTCCATAACCTTCTCGCGATCTTTGAAAGTGACGCTTCCGAAAGTGATCACGGGAACCTTATCCCCCTGGCAAAAATCCGACACCTTTTTCAGTATTCCGGGATCCGGGTGTGTCTGCCAACGCATGTATCCCACAAAGCGAAAGATGTTCGGGATTTCCCCCGGGGGCTGAAAGAGCGCAGGGGAGACCGAAACCAGCGCGCAATCCGCCGGGTGCAGCAGCCAGTTTTTGAACTTCGGAATACCGATCTTGCGAAGGGGCTTGCCGATGACCCGGTTGATCGCGCTATCGACAGCGATGCCGGCGATTTTCCATGAGAGACGGTTCCATGCCGGCCGGAAGAATTGGGGGAGCGGGATCATGGCCAGCGGGTGGGGGGGTGGAACAGACGCGCAGGGGACGACATTCGGGGTGAAGGTGATCACCGCGAAGGGCTTTCCCTGACGCTCCGCGAGGGTCCGGTAGTATGGAACCAGATACGAAGACACCACCAGATCCGCTTGGACGATCTCCCGATCCAGAATGCTCACAATCTCATCGAGATAAGGTAGGCTGTGCCGGTAAATGATCTGGAGTGTCTCGATGGGAGTCCGGGCTCTCGTCAGCTTGAGCATCGCATCATTATATTGCCATTGCTCCCAATCGGGTGGCAGGTAGACATAGCGTAGTCCCGCGCGTTCGATTTCGCCACGATAGAGGGGAGAGGTCGCAAAAGCTACTTCATGGCCTTTTCTGATGCAGGCCGCTCCAAGGGCTATGACCGGGAAAATGTCTCCGGTGGAACCATAGGATGTGAGAAGGATTTTCATGGAAATGCGGCCGAGGTTTGCAGAAGTGGTGAAGCTTTTCAATATCAACTGATCGGAGAATCTCGGGCATTGACAGGAGTGGATGTCCGTTTTTGCCTGAGGCAGCTACCCTCTCATGGTTGGTTCCCATGCGAGCGAGCGGATGAAAAACGAAGGGATCACAACTATGGAGCTGACTTTGTTGGTATTGGCGGCAGGGATGGGAAGCCGGTATGGCGGTCTGAAGCAGGTCGAAGGTGTGGGGCCTTCGGGCGAAACCCTGCTCGAATACAATCTGTACGATGCCCTTGAGGCGGGTTTCGATCGCGTGGTTTTTGTGATTCGCGAGGCGATTCGTCAGGATTTTGTCGATCGCGTCTGCAGCCGCTTGCCAGAGCGGGTGTCATTTCAATTGGTGTTTCAGGAGTTGGACGCATTGCCTGTGGGTTTTGATGCTTTCCCGGAAAGAACGAAGCCATGGGGAACCGGGCACGCGGTGTGGTGCGCCCGTAACGCCGTCAAAGGCCCATTTGCGATGATCAACGCTGATGATTTATACGGAAGGGCAAGTTTTAATTGCCTCGCGGATTTTCTGCGGAAGGTGCCCGATGGAGGAGCGTTGCAAGCCATGGTTGCATACCGGCTAGGACAGACCCTCTCAGAAGGCGGGACTGTCTCCCGCGGTTTGTGCGAAAGGGATGCTGCGGGGATGCTGCGGGGAATAACTGAAGTCCACGGAATCGGACGGCAGCCGGATGGGCGTATCGGATGCGTTGGTCAGTGTGGTGAAGTGGCTCATCTCTCCGACGATCAGCCGGTGTCCATGAATCTGTTCGGGTTCACTCCTCAAGTCTTTCAATGGACAGAACGCGCGTTGGTTTCTTTCCTTTCAACTTGCGGACGCGATTTGAAAGCGGAGTGTTATATCCCCGCCGTGATTGACGAGGCCATTCGCGATGGCCGGACCAGTGTGCGATTGTTGGATACTCCGGATTCCTGGCTGGGGGTTACGCATCCATCGGATCGACAACATGTGGTGGATGGAATCAGGCAAAAGGTGGCTTCCGGTTTCTATCCATCTCCGCTTTGGAGGCGAGGCTGAGTCGGTATGCTGCTTGAATTGATTATGTAATAAAATAAAATACGGCATCTGGGAATATCGAAATCTGTGCTGATTTGTGAATCGTGAGTCAAATCAGCTTGAATTGGTGGATTTCATTAATTGTGCATTTTGATTGTACTTTTTGCTTTTTTTTATTAAAAATTTATGCAAGATTTTTCTTGCATCGTCAAACCAACCCCTAGCGAGCCATGTTTCTTCAAATTCTAGGTATTGCCTTTTTAGGACTGATAGTCATTTCCGCAGCAGGAGGATCCTTTCTCTTGTGGAAGGGCCGTTACCTGCACAAACTCAGGGCATCGATTCAGGGCACCCCTTCAGAAGTCACTCTGGTAAAGGACTCGAAGCCATTGTGGATCCGTCATCCGCGCGCCCAATCGGTTATCCGGATTCTGGAGCATCTTGGTTTTGAAAAAGGAGATGCTTACCGGGTTTCCGAGCTTTCGGGTGTGAGGCTGATGGGTTTGGTGTGTCCGACCGATCACATCATGGCTGCCCTTCATCGGCATGACGGGATGGGCGTCTTCGTCGAATTGAGTGTGTTTTTCCCGTCAGGGGAGGAAATCACTGTGACGGATGCTCCTCATGGAGAAGGGATGGAAGCCCGTCCAGGAGTGACCCGTGTGTATTTGAAAAAGGCGAGGGTGCAGGATCTGGTTCTTGAAATCCGCAAGCGTATCATGCACCGCATCGGGGTGTCGGTTTCCAATGAGCGTTTTGCCGAAATCTATGAAGCAGCCTACCGCAAGGAAATGGAATATAGAAATGCCAAGGGTGGCGTTTCGGAAAAGGAAGTTTCCCAGGTTATGGCTACGGTTGTCGCAACTCCTTCTGCCGGTGAAGTGCAGGTTGTCATGGAGGATTCCAAGCTTTCAGAAATTCTGCGCTGGGAATCCGATGTGTTGAGTTACCTGAAGCATTCTGAGGATCTGAGTGTGGGGCAGTGGACGACTTATGAGGCTTCGATGCTTCTCTTCAGCGAGAGTTTTCATCCGAAGGCTTATGTTCACTACCTTGCAGGCAAGCTTGGTATTGGCGAATGGCTGATTCCATACTACTTGGAACTCACCGGTAAGATGCCGTTGTCTGAAGTGCTTCGCAGTGTGGTAGCCGATCAACGCGGGCACATGGAATTGTTGGCTCACATTGAGGCACCTATTCAGGCCCAGATTTTCGGAATCAAGCGTTCTGGCGAAGCCGTTCGTACGACGCTCAAGCTGAAACAGGTCGAGCCCGCGACACGTGCGGGTGGTGTATCTGAGTGAACTCTACCGGGGGCTTGAGTTTTTACTCGAGGTTCGAGTTTGGACTATTCCTGTATGCCGGGATGAACCAGTCGGCCGACCATCTCCGGATCCCGGTTGGCGGATATACTCAGTAGCCGGATAAAGATCAGCGCCGTGATGAAGGCATCTCCGGGCGCAGTGTGGCGTCCGCTCCGTTTCACATTGAAATGTCGGCAAAGAGCATCGAGTCCGAAATCATTCGGAGAAGGTCTCGGATCGATCTGTTGAGCATTTTCCATGGCGATGACAAGTTCCATGGTGTCGAGGTAAGGATTACGAATTCCGCGTCCGAGTTTTTCCTTCATCCTGTGGTTGAGAATGGTGACATCAAACTCAACGTGATGGCCAACCAAACACGAGTCGCCGATGTAGTCGCTGAATGCCTTTAGGGCTTCTGTTTCGCCGGTGCCCCGGCGCTCGCTTTCATCCTGGGTGATCCCGTGCACCACGACGGACGAACTGTTGTAGGGTTGCCGGATGACACATTCAAATGAATCCTGGGGTTGGATCTCTCCTTGAACCACGGCAACCGCTCCAATCGACACGATTTGGTCACGCGTGGCGATGACTCCTGTGGTTTCGGTATCGAGCACCACCCACCTTGACGGGATGTTAATGGATTGGTCTGTTGGTCTCATGCCGCGGGCTTGTGGGAATTGTGAACCAGATGCGATCAGGTCGTCAGTGCCTCAGCGAGGTTCTGGAGTTCGAATATGGAACGGAATGTGGACTTGATGGATTGCTGCTCGATACCTGTGAGCGTTGCGGGCTCGATCAGATTCCCCGGGCTCTGCTCGCGAAGACCGGTTTTAGCTGAGCAAAAGAGGGCGATTTTGAAACCCTCGGCTGCATCCTCGAAGAGAGGGCGATTGGCGGGTGAGACCTTCGCCAGCTTGTTAAAGCGGTCGATGGTGGAAGTGTGTTTAACGATTCCCTCGCGCAATGCGAAGAGCCGGGCAAGGTGACTCAGGGGCTGAAGAACCGAATGGGCGATGTCAAAACGCCTTTCTCCCTCGCGGCTTCCTCTCGTCGAAAACGACTCATAGAATTCGGGCTTCGGAATGGACGTGATGGTCACAGTTGCCAACCGCCGGATAAATGCGGGATGGCTTGCGATCTCACGAACAAGTACGCTCTGAAAACTATCCACCAGATACTCATCTCCAGCGATGGGTAAAAGGTCGAACCACGGAAGAACCGCAGGAAGCTCGTCATCGAGGGTGTGATTGATCCATTGGTGGAAGTAGGCTTCCCAATCGTTGAGCGACCGGTTCCACTGAATGTTGGCCTCGGTCATCTGTCGCGTATTGGGAGTCCACCCGCACTTGATCAAGCCATTGGAAATTGCGGCGGTGAGTCGATTGAGGTGTTCGTTCGCATGGGCTTCAGCAGGAGCCGACAAGGGTTTGAAGACCATGCCTCTGTCCATTGCTGTGCGGGTGAACAACTCTTTGCGCCCACCGGCTCCCGCGGCCATCCAACAGATATCCACATCCGGTGGATAGTATCCCTCCGCACGCAAATCGGCCTGAGCAAGTTCAAGCACCCTCCTTGCAAAAGAACAGTTGAGGTCATGCACCACTTCGGAGAACCAGAGGATCGCATCCACGCTCCGGAGTTCGTTCAGCATGAGCATGTCGGCCCGGTAGCGGAGGTGTGTCAGCTCCTCAAAATTGTCAGAAATTCCGATCTGCCGGATGATGACCATCGGATTGTTTCCGTAGTAGAGCATCAGATCGCGTTCGGAAATCACACCGGTAGCTGGCGTGAATGAGCTTCCGTCCTTTGTCATGCAAAGAAACCTGCATCCGCTTTTGAGCATCAGCCGCATGCAGTCTCCCAAGCGTGGATTTTCACCGACCGTGATGACTGGTGCGCTCATGAATTCCTTTGCGAGCGCTTTGCGCGGTAGCCTTCCGGCTTGTATGCATCGGGTCATGTCCGTTTTGGTGATCATGCCCTTTGGCAAACCTTCCTGATCCACTACGATGATGGCTTCAAGTTCGTTTTGGAGCATCTTGTATGCGGCTTCCTGCAAGGTGTCGTTCGGATGGCAGGCCAGGAACCGTTTCTGAACGATCTGGGGAAGGTAAGTGGTCTCGTTGATGTGACCCACAAGCGTATCGGCTCCCGGATCGCCGGGTAGCATTTCGCTCGCGGCGCCACCCCAGGAGCGCGACTCCGGGTGGAGCGACGTGTTCGCGCGAAGGAAGCGCATCACGTCAGGGTATGCGGGAAGTAGTTGGGAGAACGGCTCCCATGGTATGGAGTAAAGAATGGTGTCGTTCTCGGCGACTGCGGACTGAGTGTAGTTGGACAATCCCGAGATGTGCCCGATCCCAAGGAGCTCGCCTTCCACTCTGAGATCCCGCAGTTGATGCTTTTTGCCTTTGCGGTTAAAGACCCTTACGCTTCCGTTGTGAATCACGTAGAAGAGGTTGCGGCGGGGCGTGTTCTCCTCGAAAATCGTTTCGTCTCTTTCGTGAAATTTGATTTTCACGAGACGCGCGATCTGAAGCAGATCTTCCTTTCCCAGATATTGGAAAGGCGGGTAATCGTCGAGGAAGTCGGCGATTCGTTGAAAGAGACTTTCTGATAGGCTCATCGAGCAAATTGCAGCGGTTGCACATCCGGTTTTCCGCAAATGCGGTGACCATCCCATACAAGCTGACCGTCGACAAAGGTGCTCAACACCTTGCCACGAAGGGGTCTGTGTTCGAATGGAGACCATCCGCATCTCGACAGAAGGAGGGGATCGGGGCTCTCCTTATGGGGGATTTCGCATAGAACGAGGTCTGCCCAATACCCTTCGCGGATGAAGCCCCTGAGCGGGATTCCGAATAGTCTCGCCACTGAGTGGCTCGATTTGCTCACGACGGTTTGAATGTCCAGTGATCCCTGGGCAACCAGATCCAAGAGGATCGGCAGAGTGTGCTGCACCAGCGGAAGTCCGGACGGTGCGGATTTGTAAGGTTGGGCTTTCTCGAGCGCGGTGTGAGGTGCGTGGTCAGTCGCAATAACGTCGATACGGTTCCCGCGGATCGCCTGCAACAGGGCCTGGCGGTCGGATTCCTTTTTTACGGCCGGGTTGCATTTAAGCCGGTGCCCGAGCGTGGCGTATGCTTCGTCGTTGAACAGGAGGTGATGAACGCAGGCCTCGCACGTGATCGATTTCGAATCAAGTGGACCGGATTCGAATAGCTCAAGCTCATCCCGGGTAGTGATGTGAAGAACATGCAGGCGTGTCTTGTGCCGCCGGGCCAGTTCCACTGCCAGTTTGGAAGATGCTAGACAGGCCTCTCTGGAACGGATTTCCGGGTGGCATTCCGCCGGGATATCGGCTCCGTAGCGCTGTTCAAATTCCACCATGTTGCGGGCGATGATGTCATCGTCCTCGCAGTGCGTGGCTACTAGAGTCGGGCTGGCTTTGAAGACCGCTTCGAGGATATCCGGATCAGATACCCGCATGTTTCCGGTGGAGGAGCCCATGAACACTTTGATGCCGGGGATACGCTTTGGATCGGCCCTACGGATTTCCTCCAAATTGTCGTTCGTGGCTCCCAGATAGAATCCGAAGTGTGCATGCGAGTCCCTTGCCGCGATGTCCATCTTCTCTTGCCACCGCGCCTGATCAGTGGTTGGAGGTCGCGTGTTCGGCATTTCCATGTAGGAGGTCACACCACCTGCCACTGCCGCCATCGACTCGGTGCGGATGCAGGCCTTTTCGGGAAATCCGGGTTCACGAAAGTGAACCTGGTCATCGATCAGCCCGGGAATGAGCCATGCACCGCAGGCGTCGATTACTTTCCCTTTCCGTTGCGAGGGAGTGGAGGATCCAACGGACGCGATACGTCCATTTTCAACAATCACATCGCCGGTGACAATAGTGCCTTCGTTGACGATCCTGGCATTCAGGATGCTAATGCTGTTCTCCATGGACAATATGTAAAAGACTACAGGATGCACGCTTGCGTTTATTCATTCAATCAGAATCCTATGAATGAGGTAAACGGCCGTTGGAAGGGAAGCTCACTTCAGCACGAATCATCCCTTTTTGACAGCGTGCGACAAATTAACCATTCGAAAGGAACCCGACTATGAGTAAAAAAGACCTTGTGTCAGCCATGAACAGCAACCTCGCGGACCTGCACGTGATCAATATCAAACTTCACAACTACCACTGGAATGTGAGTGGTCTGCAGTTCTTCGGCATTCACGAAATGACCGAGAAGTTCTATGATTACTTTTTCGGCTTGTTCGATGATGTGGCTGAAAGAATTCTACAGAAGGGCTCCAAGCCTTTCGCAAAGGTCAAGGACTACCTCGACAATGCCTCCCTCAAGGAGGAAAACGGGGATTGTTTCTCTGCCGAACAGGTTTTGAAGGCGGTCGAAGCAGACTTTGAAGCACTGTTGAAAGCCGCTGAAAAGATCAATGCGCTTGCGGATGAAGCCGGTGATATTCCGACAGGGAATCTTTACGCGGACCATATTCAATGGCTCGAAAAGTCCTTGTGGATGCTGCGTTCGACCTTGCCAAAGACGCCCAAGGCTACGGCTTCGAAAAAGTCCTGATATCAGTTACTCCGGGCGGCAGGCGGGAACCGTGCCATTAGTGGCATCGGGGTTCGATCGGCTCAGCCTCACTTTTCCGGGTCGGCTCTTTCCCAGATGAGGAGCCGGCTCCGGTGGTTGTAGGGAGGATAGGCGTGGAACCCGCCTGTGACGAGTGTGAGGAATCCCTCACCTGTCAAATCTCCCGATGCTGCACACATCAGATGCGTTGGATGATGGGCGAGCACGTGGGGTTCAAATCTTTGGTTCCCATCGTTTCTGAACCACATGAGTGAGGCCGCATTGGGTTTGCTCCAGTCATTGAATCCGCTGACGGCGATGACATCCCGAAAGCCATCCCGGTCGAGATCGATTTCGACGGGACTATACGCTCCGGGCATGTCTCCGATCCAGTGGTGCCTGAAGAATCCGCCTCCCATGTTTTCAAGCCATTGGACGCCATGCCATGGGCGTGGACCTGGCTCGGCGTAATCAAATCCGTCTCCGTTTGTGAATAGAATATCGATGCGGCCGTCACGGTTGAGGTCTGCAGTGCTGATGCCGCTGCTGCCGTAGTCTTCGTTGGTGGAGCCGAAAATCACCTTGGGAACAAAACGTCCGCCACCCTCATTTGCAAATAGGTAGACCTCTTCCCATTGCTGAGAGACATTGGACGCGATATCGAGGTGCCCGTTTCCAGTGAAGTCCGCCACCAAAACGTTCACGGGACCCGACAAACTGAGCAGAATGATGCTCTCGAATTGCCAATCGTGTCCGAGATTCCGCATCCATCGCAACTCCCCCTGATCGTAGCCGAACTGGGCCACCGCCAGATCGGGAAGCCCATCTTCATCGAAGTCACCGGCACGGATATCACATACCCGGGCGATTTTTTCCGCGATGACATGGGGCCTGAAGTTCATGAACCCATCATTCTCGAGTATCACCACTGAACCGATCTTGTCGTTGTTCGGAAATACCTGGCCCATGCTTGAGAGGAGGATGTCGAGATCTCCATCTCTGTCCATGTCATATGCCTCCGCATGGACTGGGGCCGGGGTTCCTTCGTGGATCACGATCTCCTCAAATTGATGTTGATCCGTTTGTTTGAGCCAGAGGACCTTGTTTTCGCGGGATTCGCAGGCAATGATGTCGGGACGGCCATCCAGATCGAGGTCCGCCACGTTGACATGAGCGATCCATGGGTGGTTCGTGAAGGATGCGCCGACTTCGACGGGGCGAAGCAGATGGGTGGACTCCTGCACCTGCTCGGGCGCGGAAAGCCGGGTCGCACGGGTTGGTTTCGGCTTGGCGTCACATCCAGAAGTGATCGCGATCAGTGCGGACAGGGTCAATCCAAGCAGAAGAGTGGCCGCGGGATTGCGGCGAATGGTTCCGGTTTTCTTGGATGATTCGGATTTGTGGCAGCCGGAAGCCGCATCAGTTGAATAGACCTCCTTCATGGCTGACTCCCGAATTGGTTCGAAAATGCGGTGGTGAGCTCTTGGATGTCCGATGGCGGAACACGCAGTTGGGCTTTGGCATCCAGAAGCAAACGGCGGGCGGCAGCCTGATCTCCGGATTCGATCGCATGAAGGGCAAGTGTGGTGATGGCGACCGGATGGCCGGGTTCCACTTCAAGTGCTTTTTTCATCTGGGCAATCCCGTCATCAATTCTGTCGCTTGCGAAATAGGCCCGGGCGAGTTCCACATACCCGACAGACTCTTCCGGTCGGAGACGGATGAGTGTTTGCAAAGACCGGATCGAGCTCGTGTAGTCTCCCGATGCGATCCGTTGGCGGGCGCGTTCAAGATGAAGTCCCGGTGCTTCCGGGCAATGGGACAGACCGATAACCGTTTGGTTTTCGGCTTCAATAGACTGACCCGATTCCGTGAGAACATGGACAAGGTATGCCCATCCGTCGGGATCCACGGGGTCCAGTTTGACGGATTTGCGCAGGTGGGATAGGGCGGCCTGGGGTTGAGTGTTGCGAAATAGAAGCATGCCGAGTTGACGGTGAATGGACGCGTCCTGGGGAGCCAGAGAGATCGCGCGTTCAAGCAGCGCGATGGCTGCCAGGGAATCGTTCTCATATCGTGGAGTTGCGGCGGCCACCCTCAACCGGTAGGGATCCTGACATCGATCAATGAGATGATCCTTCCATGGATCAGGTGGGTCTTCGTGGGCGGGTTTGCCTATACCCGCAATCCGGGCATTTGCGGCTTCGCCCGGTTTTCCGCTTTGGGTATACACGCTTTCGAGTAGTGCGAAGGGTGCACCGAGAGAAGGCCGTATCAATGTGGCTTGGCGGAGCATCTGTTCTGCGGAATCCCAGTCCTTGCGGTCTATGTGGATTCTGGCCAATCCTATCATGGCATGGAAGTCTTTCGGGTTGTCCTCCAGGCACTTGCGAAACCCGGCCTCCGCTTCATCGGTGCGGTTGAGCTTCTGCAGCCCTTCGGCGAGGCGTAATCTTGCGGTGGGGTATGTGGGATCCAGCCCAAGCGTGGTGGTGAGCAGTTCTATCGCGTCTTCCAACTTGCCGAACCCTGAAAGAATATCGGAGTAGAGGTATGGCCACAATGGATCTGACGGATCCAACCTCATCATGCCCTCGTAGACCAGAGAGGCCTCTTGGAAAAAACCGTTTGCATGGTAGTTCAGCCCCAGATCGCCAAGATCGCGGATGCTCCCTTTTTCGGCTGCGGATTCGATCGCTTTCATTTGCGTGACCCATGGTGCAGCCCATCCAGTCATATCCGGTGTCGCGGGAAGATATGACGCAGCCAACGACGAGGATCCCCGATACAGGAACAGCCAGAGCCCGATGCATGCGGCGACCACAAGAATGATCCCGGACGCTATCCTCGATTTGCGTGACATGATCCCTAGAGTCAAACGCAAGCGTGCGGGTGATCAATGGCAAAATGAAGCGGATTTCCGACTGGATACGAAGTGAATTGTGGTATAGGTTCACCTTCCATGTATCTTCCGGAATGCTCATGATAAAGAAGTGGTTATGGCGTGTGGGTTGTCTCGCCGTTCTCGCGGGCCTGCCTCTTGCGGCTGTGGAGCGGCAGGATTGTTTCGATAGTCCGTCCAAGCCTCCGCCGTTGGTCAGGTTTTCGGTTCCGGTGTTGCATGACGAAACCGACGCAGCCGATTCAAAGACGCTCAAGGGTATGCCCACCTATATTTGGCTGCATGGCTGTGCGCCGACTGCGGCTGCCATGTTTCTCGCGTATTATGACGCCCATGGATTTCCATACCTGTTCCCCGGAGATGCCGGGGTGATCCCGATGGGAAGGGAAGATACCCACTATCTGGACCCGCGCACGGAGTCCACGATCGCAAGTCCGCAACACTATGCGAACTACTCGCTGCCCATGGATTCGGGCTATTGGATTATGGCGGACCGATCGACCCTGGGCGGCGCACATGAGGACAATTGTGTCGCGGATTACCTGAGGACATCCTGGAGCGCATTGATGCTAAGTTATGGATCGACTTGGCCCGAAAACGTGATTTCGGGGATCGAGGCTTTTGTGCTCGACCGGCATCCGGAGGCGGTAATCGAGAACAGTGGTTTGCTTCCGGTGACGGTCAGCAACCTCGAAGAAACCTTTGAGCTGATTGTTGATGAGATTGATGCCGGGCGTCCCCTGCTTGGCTCCGCCGATAGCGATGGTGATGGCCGCATCGATCACGCGATTCCCATCATCGGGTACATTCGCGCAAAGTCTGGAAATTTGGTGGTTTGCCACGATGGCTGGTTTCACGAACCCCGCACCATGGAGTACCGGCCGGTGACGGTGGGATTTCCGTTCGGGATCCAGGCGCTCATCACCTTCCGCATTGAGGCTCCCGACACGATTGAATCCCTTCACCGGTTTCACCGGCTCGACAACGACAGTCATTTCTTCACGGCTTCTGAAGTCGAAAGGATGCGCCTCGAAATGCACGAACCGGATTTTGTCTACGAGAAGATTGTTCATCCCGTTTTTGCTGGAGTGGAGATTGAAGGGGTGGTTCCGGTGTATCGTTTCAGCCGGAATGGGGGAGGTCATTTCTATACGGCTTCGGAGTCGGAGAGAGAAAGTGTCAGCACGCACCTCACCGGAGCCTACACCTATGATGGTGTCGCTTTCTATGTTTATGGAGAGCCGGTGGAGGGCAGCATGCCCGTGTTCCGGTTTTTCCACCCGTCCACGGGAAGCCATTTCTTTACCGGAGATGTGGCTGAACGCGACCACCTGATTGCGGAGCGGTCTGCTTCCCTGCTGTATGAGGGTGTTGCGTGGTGGGCCCCCTCATTTCCCTAAAGCATCCATCGGCGTTGGTGGTTTGTTTCCTCTCCGGAAAACGGGAGCGGAAGACCCTTCTTTGCGCGATTGCACCTGTCGACTGATGCCAGACTAGGCATGCGCTTGAGTGGGCCCGGGATTTTGGGCGTGCAATTTGTCGCTTCTGTCGTGATCATGTTTGTCAGAATTAGGGTAGGACCCGTCCTAGGGACTCGTGGAAGGACGCATCTGCTCCGGGCTTAAATGCGCAAAATGATTCAGATTCTGGCGGTATTGGGGGTGATGTGGCTGTCGCTTTGGCTATTGGTGTCGCTCGTGGGAGACGCCATGCTGTTTCCTGCGCCACCCCCGAGCTATAGACTGGGACCGGGTATGGGGGTGCTTGAGTCGTCCGCCGGAGATCGGATTGCATTTCTACGGATGCGGGATGCCCGCTCAACACATGCCCTCATTGTGAGTCACGGCAATGGAGAGGACCTTGGAATGCTCAGTGGTTACCTGCGCGGGTTTGTGGCTCTCGGATATGATGTGATATCTTACGACTATCCGGGATACGGCTTGAGTTCCGGGAAACCATCTGAAGCCGGGAGTTATGCCGCCGTGGAGAGCGTATACTCCTATGTCACGAATGACCTGGGATATCCTCCTGAGCGGGTATTCGCCTTGGGAAGGTCGCTTGGCGGTGGTCCTGCTCTCAAGCTTGCCACTTCTCATCCGCTTGCAGGGCTGATTCTGGAGAGCACCTTTTTGTCAGCCCAACGGGTGTACATGCCGATCCGGGTGATCCCATGGGATCGTTTTGACAATGCATCCATGATCCGGAAGTCCACAGTCCCCCTGTTGGTGGTTCATGGAACACAAGACCAGGTCGTTCCCTTTTCCCATGGAAAAAGACTGTGGGAATTGGCAAATGATCCCAAGCTGTTCTTCTGGGTGGAAGGCGCCGGACACAACGATGTAGCGTCGAATGGCAGCACAGCCTATCTTGAGACTGTGGATGAGTTCCGCAAATGGGTGGACCGGAGTGTCAGGGATTCCCGTCGGACGGGGGATTCGCGGGATGATGGATCGAGACCGTGACTTGTCCTTGATCCGGAGTGACCTGGCATTTCACGGTATTTCCATCGGCAGCGTCTACGACACAGTTTTGCTGGTGTTTCCCTTGAATAACGGTTGCATGGGTCCAGCCTTCGGGCACGGAAATGATCACCGTTAGCGGGAAGTCGAAAATGGAATCGTCCAATCCATCCGCAACCTCAAAAACGAGGGAGTCCTCTGCCGTGCGGAGGATGTTGATGCGGGCATCGTTTCGCTCACGCACGTAGCGGGTCAGGTTGCCCATGGTGTCCACCCAGACCTCACCAAGGGCCGCCCTGGTTTGAATCCATTGGCAAAGAATCGTGAATGCCTCGGTCGAGACCGGTTCCCAGGAGCCTTGGGCGATCGCGTCAGGGATTTGGGCCTGAGGCACGACTTCATGCAACATGAGGATGTGCCATTCGCCCTTGAGGATGGACTGGTGGATCATCTCGAGTTGTCCGTAGAGCTCGTGGAGGTCCTCGGCCAGGAGATTCCGTGGCTGGTCATGCATGATCGCTGGCGATGTGAGGTTCATCCAGACAGGGTTTCTCGAATCGTTTCCTCCTTGTCCGCCTCCCCGGGCCGAAAGGTAGATCCCCGAAACCGCTTCATCCACGGATTCGTTCCGGTCGACGTATGGATACGCAAAGGTGATACAGGGAGCCGCGGCGGGAATTCGCTCCTCAATGAGTTTTCTGGACTCGGTAAGCTCGTGCATGATCGTGCCGGGAGTCTCAGCATCTCCCATTGGCAAGGTCGTCAATCTCGGATGGGTGACGGTGTGGGATCCCATTTCATGACCTTCATCAGCCATCTCCTGGAACATGGCCCAGGTTCCATGGCGCCATTTTCCGGGCAGTGACTCCGACAAGGCCCCTGGATACAAATAGAACGTGCCTTGGAATCCGAATTCGTTGAGCACAGGCCGGGCGTGTTCGTAGTGGCTCACATACCCGTCGTCGAAGGTGAAGGTGAATGCGGCGCTCCGGTTGTCAGGCCAATCGGCAACCCGGATCGGGAAAGGTTCGGGTGTCTCCTGATTGGCATTTGCCAGAGGCATGGATCCGATTGCCATAACGGATAAGAAGAGGGGTTTAAAAAAGAACATGGGATCTTGAATCTTAGGGGTGCTTGTCCGAACAGTATCTGTCTGTGCCCAGCGCACGAACGAATACCGGACAGGATAGGCCAAGGATCACTGGTGGGCAAGTTCGATCATGACCGGGCAGTGGTCCGAGCCCTCAACGCTCTGGAAAATGGCCGTTTGCTTAATCATTGGCAGCAACCTTTGGGAAGCCAGAAAGTAGTCGATGCGCCACCCGATGTTACGCTGACGGGCTCCGGCCCGATAGCTCCACCAGGTATATTGATCCCTCGCGTCCGGGTTGAAGTGTCGGAAGGTATCCACAAAGCCGGTATCAAGCAGTTTGCCAAATTCCTCGCGTTCCTCGTCGGTGAAGCCTGCGCTGCGACGGTTGGCATCGGGTCGTGCGATGTCGATCTCCTGATGGGCCACGTTGAAATCGCCACAGGAGACAATCGGAATTTTCGCATCCCATGCGCTGAGGTGTCGGCGAAAGGCCGGATCCCATTCCTGTTGACGGTAGGACAGGCGACGCAAGCCATCCTGGCTATTCGGAGTGTAGACGTTCACCAGCACAAAGCCCGGGAACTTGCACGATATCACACGTCCTTCGCCGGTATCGGCTGGGTCCTGCATGCCCAGGACACATTCTTCCGCCGGAATTTTCGACAAAACCGCAGTCCCGGAGTATCCTTTTTTCTCAGCTGAGTTGGCGTAGATGTAGGGAAACGGAAACTCGAGTTTTGCGAACTCAGCCGCATCGGCCTTGATTTCCTGAAGGCATAGGATGTCCGGATCATATTCGCGGACGAAATCCTCAAATCCTTTCTTCAAACAGGCGCGTATGCCGTTTACATTCCAGGAGATGATTCTGAGGGGCTGGTTCATATTTTCCGGGGCGTTAAGGTGATAGCCACTATCGATTGAATCCAAACCGGATGGACTCAAAGCTTGCTCAGTTCGATTGAGCGGGCATGGGCGGCTTGGGTCGCGGTGCGAACGAGATCGTGGAGCCCTCCCTGCTCGAAAGACTGGACGGCGGCTTGAGTGGTTCCTCCGGGTGAAGTGACCTGGCGCCGGAGTTCACTCGGATGTAGCGGGCTTTCACTCATCAGTTTCGCCGCACCAATCATAGTCTGACGGGCCAGTTTGAGCGCGGTTGCGTCATCGAATCCGAATCCGCGCGCGGCTTTCTCCAGTGCCTCAGTGAACAGAAACAGGTATGCAGGCCCGCTGCCGGAAATCGCCGTAACCGCATCCAGTTCGGATTCCTGCGTATGGATGGCCTCTCCAAGCGATCCAAGAACGGTTGCCACGGCGCTTGCGTCCTCGGGTTGTAGCGTCTGGTCGGATGCCCATCCCGTGATCCCTGCTCCGATGCTGCCCGGCGTGTTTGGCATGGCGCGGACAATCGCACGTGCATTGGGAAAACGCTCCCGGATTTTTGAGATAGGAGTTCCCGCAAGAATTGAAATCAGAAGAGCCCCGTTGAAGCTACTTGTGGCGCTTGGACTGAGCGCTGCGAGTTGCTGTGGCTTGCATGCAAGCACGACAACATTGGTGCACGGTTGCGTTTCGCTGTCGAGATCGACCACGGAAATGCCGGTTTCAGCCGCCAGCTTTTCGGCAGTTCCGTCTTTGGCGGAGCAGCAACCGATCTGATCCGGCGCAAAAGCGTTGCTGCGAAGGAGCGATCGCACCATGGATCCGCCCATCATCCCGGCTCCGACAAAAAATACACCAAAGCTCTTCTTGTGTTCTTGCATGGTAGTGAGTGCCTAACACCAAACTCCATGGGCTTGCAAGCGTGGATGACTGGCGCTGGACAAACGCAACTGGTCCTCTGAGACGAATCCCACCCCTCAAATCGTCCTGTTCGGGCTCCGTGCGGGTCGAGAATCCTATTCGCCGTCGTTTCCAATCGCCTCCACCGGGCAATCGTTAAGAGCCTCCTTGCAGAGAGCAACTTCTTCCGGAGTGACCGGCTGCCGCTGCACAAAGGAATGCCCCTCATCGTCGTTCCGTCCGAAAAAGTCCGGAGCCATTTCGCGACAGAGGTCGCAGTCGATGCAGTTTTCATCGACGTAGAATCTGCCTTTGACGTTGTCAGCGAATTTGGAGTGTTTGTCAGCCATGGTTTGCGATTATGTTCCGGATAGGCTATTCACGGGTTGTGGTAAGGTCAAGCCGGGCAGTATCAAACCAATTCGATTGAGCCATATACTGTTACTCCTGATTGCCTGGCCTCCGTGAAACAGGGTAGGGGGAGCTTCGCCACAAAGCACACACAGAGGGAAGGGGAAATTGAAGTCCTCCCCGTAGCGGAAATCGTGCGATTTCCGTCTTCCGGATTGCGGACTCGAAAAAAGATTGTTAGCCACAGAGCACACACAGAGCACAAAGGGAAGATGAAGCTCTTACCGTAGCGGGACGCGTGAGCGTTCCGACCTGTTGGGCTTGGGTTGGGTAAGAAGATGCTTTAACCACAGAGCGCACAAAGAGCACAGAGGGGAGAGGGATGGGGAAGTGAGAAGGATGAATTATGAAGGGTGAAGTGGGATTGACCACGAAATACACGAAAGGCACGAAAGAAGAGCGGCTCATTGGGGACAATTCGCCCTACCGGGTTCGGGGATTTCAGGCGTGGGATAATCCGGTCGCGTGAAATTGCCTGTTGTGGGTAGGAATGAGCGTCCCCGCTCATCCGCAAGCGGTTGGGCTTGGGTGGGATTGAAAGCACGAAAAAGGGGTGAGGCCCCGGAGTCGGCGGCTTCAGCCGTCGTCTTCTTATCCGCGGACGGATGGGCTTGTTGGAGGGCTGAAATGCACCATCAAGTGGGATGCTCCCGCTACTATGGGAAAGAAGAAGAGGATCTCACGCAAAGCCGCAAAGACGCCAAGGGAAGAGGGAGAGCTTAACCACGAAGCGCACGAAGAGGGAGAGAAGGGGGGAATTATAACCACGAAAGACACGGAAGGCACGAAAGGTAGGGATGAGCGTCCCCGCTCATCCGCATGCGGTTGGGCCTGGGTGGAGAGCAGGGATGCTCCCGCTACTATGGGAAAGAAGAAGAGGATCTCACGCAAAGCCGCAAAGACGCCAAGGGAAGAGGGAGAGCTTAACCTCGAAAGAGTTTCTTAACATCGCCCTGACGGGCTTATGCCCTTCGCCTGTGGCTCTGGGCACATACGCCTCAGCTTCGCTTCGGCAACATACTGGATGAGGAAAATCTGTTTTTTTGCGCCAGCAAAACGTATGTGGCCCGAAGGGCTTCCAGCGAGCAAGGCGAGCGATGTCAGAAGGAGTTTTTACCACGAAGCACCATGGGGACACCTTGTGGTGATATGATCCCCGTTTTTTGTGTTTCTTGTGATCTGTGTGGCTGAATGACGCCTTCCTTTTCGTGCCGTTCGTGGTTTGGCTTCATTGCTATTGGGCTGCTACGGGAACAAAAGGGCGCGGGCAGGGATGCTCCCGCTACCATGGGATGTCTGTTGCGTGTAGGGATGAGCGTCCCCGCTCATCCGCAAGCGCTTGGGCTTGGTGGAGTTGGGAAATAGAGGATGGCTGAAGCCACCCACTCCGGAAGAGGGATGTTCCCGCTTAGAAGGGGTCGGATGGGTTACTGGCGGGTTCGGGGGGATGGATGATGACGAGGCGGACACGGGCACGGGAGGCGGCGAGGCAGAAGGAGTGCTGCTCGCCTGGGGTGAGTTCATTGAATGGTTTGAAGCCGGCTACGACGACGACTTGGCTTTCGATTCCTTTGCAGGCGCCTGCGGAGACATAGGCGAGCTGGTTGTGTGCGCGCTTGGGATAGGGCACCACTTCGGCGTCGTGGATTTTGGCGTGGATTCCGTGCGTAACATGGCTGGACGAGGGCCCGATGATGATAATGTCTGCGGGGGTGTAGCGTTTGGACTCCAGGCATTGCGAGATCCAGGCAGTGACCGATTCTCCGAGCGTTTTCTCAGCGGTGATCACTTCCACGTCCGGGCCTCTTGGACTGAGGGCTTCGGGTCGGGGAAGGGGAAATCGTATGGCACCCTCTCCGGACAGGGATTTAAGGTAGCTAAAGATTTCGCGGGTGCAGCGCATGTTCGCCTTGAGGCGGAGGTGGGCGCATTTGTATCCCATCCATTTGCGAAGGTTTTCGGGTTCGAAATGGGTGTCGGTGAATGTTTGCACCTGATCGCAATCATAGGCGGCCGCGATGGGATCTGTGTCCGGGTTGTTGAGTAGCGCCTTGTAGAAGGTCCACCAGCCATCAGGCATGTTGTCGCCCATCGGAGTGTTGGTGTGGTCCTGTGCCTCGTCCACGATCAGGGCATCGTAGCAGGGGGATAGTTTGTTGGATGCAAGCAGGTCTTGGATGGCTTGTGGCAGCCATTCCTTGTAGTATGCTGCCAGTTTGTCCTTGTCCTTAGGGGGGTTCTGATAGGTGCCGGCTGCTCTGAGTTGTTTGGCAAGGAGGGATTCCCAGTTCAAGACTTCGAACTGCCCTTTCTGTTCGTTGGTCAGTTTCTCACTCTTGAACAGGCGCTGGGTGAGAAGCTCAAGGTGACGATTCAGTGGCTTGTTGTAGCAGAGCATCAGTACCTTGCGGGGTGAGCCATCTTCACGCTCGGAACGCAGGAAATGGATTGCCAGCTTCAGGATCACCCATGTTTTTCCGGTTCCCGGGCCACCACGGATCGTATACCGGGTGTAGTCCTCCTCGAGGTATTCGACCCAGTCCATGCTGGCGCGGGTAAGGCGGTCGAGGTCGATGTCCAGCAGGGATTCGTAGACTTGTTCCGGATTCTGGCTGAAACGGATTCCCGGATCCGTGAGGAAGAAGCGCCCACGGGCTTTGGGATTGGGGTAGTAACGTTTGTCGACAACGTTGAAGGCAGTATCCCATGCTGTTGTGAAGTTTTCGAGTTCTGGGACCGTGAGGATGTGGGTGAAGCGTGGGCCTATGGCCGGGAGCTTGTTCAGGTTGTTGCGCGTGATATTCGGCACGGCGAGCGCACGGACCACATGGATGGGATCCAGTTTCGGCTCGAGGTCCACGTTGATATGTTTGATCACCCATTGCCAGATCTGGTCGACTTGAAGAAAGGGGTTCTCGTGGTCGCCACCTTTCCAATTGCCTTCGGCGTCCACTGCGAGGAATTCCCATCCTTTGACCTCGAGCACCATCAGCCCACCTTGCGGCCCGAGAATGAGGAAGTCAGCCTCCTCGCCGTTTTTCTGCGTGTAGTAACCCCATACCACATGCCAGGAATCGTCGAGGGTGCTGAGGCAGTTGAATACGGTGCGCTCGTCTTTATTGGCTTCGTCGATGGGTCTGAGCAGGATGGATTTTGGCATCCTTCCATCATCAGCGGAATTATCCCGAAGGCGAGCTTTCGCTTGAGGGGATTCCTGATGGAGCGGCTTTTCGTGATGTTACTTGTGTTTGAAGATGCCGATGATGTTGGAGATTACTATAGAGATGATTCCCAGAACGATGAGCAGGCCCATCGAGGTGAGAAACGATATCCTCGGGAGATCGGTGCATAGTGGAAGAATGCCGTTCCATGCCCAATAAACCCCGGCGGCTGCCGTCAGGAATACGGCCAAAAGCGCGAACAAGATAAAGCATCCGGGGGTATCGTCTTCGTTCGATGGTTGCGTCATAGGTGATTTGTCTCGGTATATCAGGTGCGATGCTCTCGCAGTGAACGGCAGCATCCGTGTGTATTGCATACGCCGGGAATTGCCCGTTCCATGCGTGTTCGAAGAAGAATTTTCGCCACAGAGGACAAGAAGGGAGGGAGAGGGAAGTGAGAAGGATGAATTATGAAGGATGAAGTGGGTAAGAAAGAGTTTTAACCACGAAGGTCACGAAGAGCACGAAGGGAAGGGGGAATGGAATTGTAACCACGAAATACACGGAAAGCACGAAAGGGGGGAGGCCCCGGAGTCGGCGGCTTCAGCCGTCGACTTCTTATCCGCGGACGGTTGGGCTTGGGTGGGATTGGGAAAGCCGCGAATACTTGGGAAGAAGAGGTTCTCACGCAGAGACGCAAAGCCGCCAAGGGAAGAGGGAGAGAAGTGAGAAGGATGAATTATGAAGGGTGAAGAGGGAAGTGGGAGTGAAGCTCTTACCGTAGCGGGACGCGTGAGCGTTCCGTCTGGGGGCTTGGGAAGAGGAAGAAGATGTTTTAACCACGAAAGGCACGGAATTCACGAAAGAGTAGAGCGGCTCATTGATGACAATTCGCCCTACCTGATTCGGGGGATTCCGGGCGTGGGCGGGCGAATGCTCACCATTTCGGGAAGAGGAGAAAAGGCCGCGGGCGGGGATGCTCCCGCTACCATGGATTGCCTGTTGTGGGTAGGGATGAGCGTCCCCGCTCATCCGTGGACGGTTGGGCTTGGGTGGTGTTGGGCAAGCCGCTAATACGTGGGGAAGAAGAGGTTCTCACGCAGAGACGCAAAGCGGCCAAGGGAAGAGGGAGAGAAGTGAGAAGGATGAATTATGAAGGGTGAAGAGGGAAGTGGGAGTGAAGCTCTTACCGTAGCGGGACGCGTGAGCGTTCCGTCTGGGGGCTTGGGAAGAGGAAGAAGATGTTTTAACCACAGAGCGCACAAAGAGCACAAAGGGGTAAGATTGGCAGCCGATCATACCCTTTCTGCTTTGTGTTTCTTGTGATCTGTGTGGCTGAATCTATACCTGTCTTTCGTTTTCGTGCCGTTCGTGGTTGCTTTTCTCTCATATTGGCCCGCGGCAAAACGCCTGCGGGCAGGATGGCTCACTCTACTCTAGGATGCTTTTGCATCGTGAGGGTATGGGTATACTTTGGCGGACTTGGCTTCGCCGGAATAGTCGCCCCATCCCGCTATGGTATGGATGGGGGGCGTGTGTTGCAGGCGAAGGGTGGTTGGGTCGGGCTCGTCTTTCCATTGGAGGTGGTCCGTGACCCAATAACCGGGATCTTTCATGACTGGGGCGAATTCGCCGGCCCGGGTGTTCATGCATTGGTAGGCGCCGCCTTTGCAACAGCCATCGCAGACTCCGCAGATGTAGTCAAACTGCAGTCCATCCTTCGCGAAGATCTGGTCCTTCAGGAACCATGTCTCGCCTGGAGAGAAGATCATGGGGAATTCCGCCACACCAAACATGCCGACATCGATGTTGAACTCGCAGTAGTAAAACTGATGATCGGGGTCGATCATGGGGCCGTGGCCATGTGCGCTCTTGGGGTGAGTCTGCGTCTGTGCCTCGATGGCGGCCTCCAGTTCCGGTTCGCTGAAGTAGCGCAGGGGAATGATATCTTCGAGCGTGATCTCCACATCCCCTTTTTTGTAGTGAAAATGCTGGTTTTTGCGTTCAAGGACCTCCGCCTCGATGCCTTCGCAGATTTCCTTGAGGCGGCGGGATTCCATGTAGTCCGAGTAGAAGAAGAGGTCGACGGCGGGGAGCCCGTTTTTCTGGCAGGCATCGGGCTGGAAGCTCAGCGGGGCCTGGAGATCCAGTCCGCTGGCGGGATACCAGAAGAGGGTTTTGACTTTGTCGAGCAGGACGAGTCGGGAGTATTTCCAGTTTTTGGCCTGTTCAGGGTTCACGGGGGAGAGTTTGTTAAGGAACGTGGAGATCATACTGCGGTGTATCCGTTGTTGTTTTGGCGATGGACGGGTTCCATCGTCTTATAACAACAATACGATGAACCGCGGCGTGTTATGCAGCGACTATCAGGATTGTTGGAAATATCGCCTGAAGGTATCCTCGCGCACAGTTGAGATGGGAGGGGACTTTTTAACTTCAGAGCGCACGAAGGACATTAGGGAGGGAGAGAAGGATGAAGGATGAAGTGGGAAGAGGGAAGTGGGAGTGAAGAGGGATTAACCACAGAGATCAGGGATGCTCCCGCTACTATGGGAAAGAAGAAGAGGATCTCACGCAGAGACGCAAAGCCGCCAAGGGAAGAGGGAGAGAAGTGAGAATTATGAATTATGAAGGATGAAGTGGGAGGGAAGAGGCTTTAACCACAGAGC
>JAPXRV010000022.1:0-38456 GCA_033813415.1 Opitutales bacterium
CAAAATGGTAACGGAGCAAAAAACAGGCTTCAATCCCTTATAAACTTCGGTCTTCTAAACCGAAGGTCGGGGGTTCGATTCCCCCCTCCCGGGCCAGTTAAGGCCATAGCAATCAAGGACTTAAAACACAAAAGGCAAAACGCCTGAAAAGGGTCGAAAACGACTCAAAACGACCCAAAATGACCCATAAATCGCGAAAAACATCCAACAAACTGCAACAAACTGCAACAGATCGTGGCCTTTGAAAGGCCTCTATTCATTGGGGTTCTTTGTGATCAGGGGAAATGGGAAACGCCCGAGAATGCCTTATGACGGCTGTTCAATCGATCTTCATTGAGTGAATGGCCGTATTCAAACCCAAATCCTGTTCAGGAACAGATGAGGATTCTGTCGGATAGCGGCGTCCGCTCAGGTTCCAAACTGAAAACGCGCGGGATCTGAGATCCTGATTTCCTCGTCCGTGAGCAGACCACTTCGCTTGAGGTAAGGAGCAAGAGAAGGCGTTCTCCCCCGGAATGCAATAAATGCGTCCATCGGCTCAATGCTTTTTCCTACGCTCAGAATGCAATCCCGGAAGCGACGTCCGATTTCGGCATTCAAAACCCCGTGCTCTTTGAAACCTCCAAACACATCCGCCTCCAAAACCTCACTCCACTTGTAGGAATAGTAACCGGCAGCATATCCCCCACCCCCTCCGAACAGATGCCCGAAGTTGCGGTGAATCGGCGGGGACTGGGTTTTCAGGGTTGGGCGGTAGTTCGCAATCGCGCGGGTCGCGAAGGATTCAAGATCCTCAACCGGTTCTCCATCCGACCCGATGAAGGAGATGTGGAGTTCAAGGTCCAGTATTCCAAGCGCAAGTTGCCTTAGAATCCCAAGCCCTTCCTGGAAATTCCGGGCGGCGATCATCTTCCGGAACAAGTCTTCGGGTATGGGTTGGCCACTGATATGATGACGTGCAAAGAGATCGAGTGACTCCCTTTCCCAGCACCAGTTCTCCAATAGCTGGGAAGGCAACTCGACAAAGTCCCAGGCCACCGAAATCCCATTGAGCGAGCGAACCGGGACACGACCGCATATCTGGTGTAACAGATGCCCGAACTCATGAAAGATGGTGGTAACCTCGTCGTGAGTGAGCAAAGACAGCCCGTCAGCGTCGGGAGGCGTAAGGTTACCGCACAACACCACAAGATGCGGCTTCACAGGCCCGGACTCACCCCATTCCCCTTGGCGCAGGGTATCCATCCACGCTCCGGAACGCTTGCTTTCGCGCGGGAACCAATCGGTGAAAAAACCACCCAACAATCGTCCACTGTCACGATCAAACACATCGTAGTAGCCGACCTGCTCGTGCCACACTTCAACCCCATTGGATTGCCCGACATCCGGCCTACCCACATAGGTCGGTCTTGCTTTAATGCTCAATCCGAACAGGGTTTCAGCCAGTTGGAACATACCGGATATCACACGATCGATCGAGAACCACGGACGCAGGCTTTCCTCGTCAAAATCGTAGGCGGACCTCCGCAGTTTCTCCGACCACCATGCAAGATCCCACGGCTCCACAAGATCCACAGCATCGCCAGTCTTCTCAGCCCTGAATCGCGCCAAATCATCGAGTTCCCGATCCGGAGCATCCTGGAGAACATCCCGAAGCTTTATGAGAAACGACCGGGCGACCGATCCCGAACGGGCCATCCGCCGGCTGGTGGAATAGTCCGCATAGTGGGCCTTTCCGAGAATGGATGCTTTCTCCTTGCGAAGCTTGAGAATCCGCACCACCAGATCCCCGTTATCCCGGGGCGCAACGGCTCCGACTGCACACGCCGCTCGCCACGCCTTTTCCCTCAGGACCGGATCATTCGAAAACCGCATGAAGGGACCAAACGATGGCCCTTTGAGCGTAAACCGCCATTTGGGCTCCTGCTCAGTGCCATAACCCTTTTCCAATGCGCTCAATCGGGCCGCCTCCAAC
Organism: Opitutales bacterium; assembly: GCA_033813415.1. Lineage (GTDB taxonomy): Bacteria > Verrucomicrobiota > Verrucomicrobiia > Opitutales > JAFGAQ01 > JAFGAQ01. Next base: position 1,976 of record JAPXRV010000022.1, read on the forward strand.
GAGACATCAGGAAACCCGTCCAACACCGATTGATCGTCAACAATAAGCTCCCACTCGTTCGTCGCATCCAACACGTTTTCGGAATAAGTCTGAGTCAATTGGGCCAACTCGGAATCAATTTCACCCAAACGGTTCCTTCCGGCTTCATCGAGGTCGGCACCGCTCTCCCGGAAATCAGCAAGGATCTCGTCCATGTGGCGCCGCTGCAATGGACTCACGGACTCCCGACTGGAGTTATGGGCGGCGGCTTGCACCGATGCCCACAGCGCGGGACGGCGCAGGATGGCCGAAAAGAAACCGATCACCTTGGGCAACGCTGCATTGTAAGCATCCCGCAGCTCAGCGGAATCCATCACATTGTTCAGGTGCTCGATTTTGCTCCATGCCTCGCTCAAGGCATTCCCCGCATCCTCAAAAGCCATGAATACATTTTCATATCCTGCATCCGAAGCCGGTATCGATTCGATCCTTCTGAGATCCGCCTCGGCAAGAGCAATTGCCACATCGATATCTTCTCCGATCCGCGAAGGCTTAAGCTCAGACCAGCAAATCGGGGCAATCTGGTCGATAAAGGGATGTTTTAGGTATTGATCCATAGATGTGCCACACATTATGGTGCTCAGGCAATCGGTGAAAACCGCCTTTGTCGAGCGTTCTATTGGGCGGCCACTGTCCGCACCTTGACATCGTTTCCGGCTCCCTGCCTGGCATGCAAAGACAATCGGAAGCCGACACCAATCAACCACTTATAGCAGAAAGCGAACAATCGATATGTCCGAACTCAGAATCACCTACGACCGCCATGGGCCTGCGCAGGAAGTCCTTAAACTTGAAGAAGTTCCACTCGTCGACCTGAATCCGGGACAGCTTCGCATCCGGATGGACTACGCCAACATCAACCCATCCGATCTGGGAATGATCGGAGGAACCTATGGCCGCTTGCCCCAGCTTCCCGCTGTCGCTGGACGCGAGGGCGTGGGCACCGTCGAAGCCATTCATCCGGAAACCCGGACCTCCCTGAAAACCGGAGACCGCGTCCGCATGCCCGAGTCTTTGGGCGCATGGCGTAGCCACGTGATTTGCGAACCCGATGGCCTGATCAACGTCCCATCCGACATCCCTGCAGAACAGGCAGCCACCCTCTTCATCAACCCTCCCACCGCACTGCTGCTTCTCGAGCAATTCGTCGACCTGAAGCCGGGAGATTGGGTCATTCAAAACGCGGCCAATTCTTCAGTGGGCACCTGGGTGATCCAACTTTGCAAACTCAGAGGACTGCATACTATCAATCTGGTCCGCAGAAACGAGCTCGCCGCCCCACTTCAGGCACTCGGAGCCGATGTGGTGATCGAAGACAACGACGACAACATCAAACAGATCAAGACTCTCACGGGGGGCAATCTCGCCAAACTCGCGCTCAACTCGGTGGGAGGTAACAGCGTCATCCGGCTCATCCGCGGGATGGCGGATGGAGGAACCTGTGTGACATTCGGTGGCATGGTGGGCGATCCGATCCGTTTCCCGACGCGCAACCTGATCTTCAACGACGTGCACCTCTGCGGTTTCTGGATGGACAAATGGATGAGATCCCATTCCCAGGATGAGATTCAAGCCCTCTACAACCGCCTGTTCGATCTCGTGAAAACAAACGGACTCAGTTCCCCAATCGCTGGCACCTATTCCCTTCGCGAAATTGTTGATGCCATTGAGGCGGCATCCAGTCCCCGGATGGGTAAAGTGCTGATTCGTGGATGACGAGATGTGGACCCCGCCCTTGGATCGCACGATTCTGCAAATCGGGGATGAATTGTATGGATAAACGGGGGATCGAAAAGGGATCGGACCGGAAGCTGCGCCAATGTCTTGACATGCCTGCCACGCTCCCTGAACCTCAAGCGTCTTCTCGACCTTCCACTTCGCTTAATCCAACTAACATGCGAATCATTGTTGGTATCTTATTCGGCTTCATAGCCATCAACTGCTGCCGGGCAGACCAACTGGCCTATCTTGACAAGGGAGACGCCATCAGGGTTGCTGAAAACCTGCGAAGCCGCGAAATTCTCGTCACCTATTGTTCGCAGTGCGAAAACGACATGCTGGCGGTCTGGCTGATCTCACATGCGGAAGCCCACTACACCGGCCACGGATCACACTATGAAGTCTTGATCACTGTCCGTCCGTTGATGGAGTCTATTGATGAACTTGAGCCATCGCAGGTGGCAAACGGGGCGCATCTCATTTCATACGGTCCGGGAGAAAGAAAACTCCAGACCATCCCTATCGATTTGGCCTACACCTACATATGGGTTGATGACGAGTGGGTGTGTGCCGGGATCCATTTTGGACTTCCCTGTGAAGTCAGCCTTGAACGTTTCAGTCTTTAGGTCCGGATTCTCAGCAATCGCATATCGTCGAGCGGGTTGGTGACTCCAAAGTCATTCAGGCACTTCCATCTTACAATCGCACAAGCGCCTGTCGCTCTAAACGGGTCTTGACAAGCATCGCCGGGCGTTATGCGCTTGCCGGTTTAATCCTACGCAAAGATTATGAGTATTGGACTGCTATTCTCCGGTCAGGGAGCACAAACCGTTGGCATGGGCAAATCGCTCTACGACAACGCGCCCACCGCCAAGGCCTTGTACAACCGGGCCGATGCTATCCTTGGATGGAGCCTCACCTCCGCGTCTTTCGATGGTCCGGACACCCTGCTCACTGAAACACGGGTTTGTCAGCCAGCCCTCTATGTCCATGGTTTCGCGGTGTTTTCCTTGCTTCGCGAAAAGGGTCTGCTGCCGAAGATCGATGCCGCTACCGGACTGAGTCTCGGGGAACTGACGGCTCTCGCTAGCGCGAATGTGTTCGATTTCGAAACCGGTCTTCGTCTGGTTGCCCGTCGCGGTGAGCTCATGCAGAAAGCCTGTGACGCCACCAAGGGATCGATGGCCAGCTTGATCGGAGGTGAACGCAGCACTGCCGAGCAGCTCTGCAAGGATTGCGATGTCGAAATGGCAAACCTTAACTGCCCGGGCCAGATCGTGATCTCCGGTGAAGCCGCCAAAATCGCAACTGCGGTGGAGAAGGCATCCACCATGGGCTTCAAGATGGTCAAGCAGCTCAACGTAGCCGGGGCCTATCACAGTCGCCTCATGGTATCCGCACGGGATGCATACGCCGATTTTCTGAAGGAGTTCACCTTCCGTCAACCGGAGTTCCCGGTCTACACCAATACGACCGGAAAGTCCGTATCCGAACCTGAGGCCATCAAGGCTGCGCTGGTTCGCCAGATCGTTTCGTCGGTTCTTTTTGAGGACTGCATGCGCAATGCACAGTCCGAAAACAAGCTCTCGAAGTTCGTTGAATGCGGCATCGGCAAGGTCCTTGCTGGCCTGGTCCGTCGCACGGACAAATCCTGGGCAGCCATTTCTGTCTCGGAATATCAGGAGATCCCGGAAAACATTTGATGGAGTCGCTCGCCCACATCCGCAACTTCTCCATTATTGCTCACGTCGATCACGGCAAGACCACTCTTTCGGATCGGCTCCTTGAGCTCACCCGAACGGTGGATCAACGGCTGATGAAAGACCAGCTTCTCGACTCCATGGACTTGGAGCGGGAACGTGGGATCACGATCAAATGCCATCCGGTTTCGATGGTTTATCGTGATTTGAAGGGTAAAGAATGGTTGATCAATCTCATCGACACTCCGGGGCATGTGGACTTTTCCTATGAAGTATCCCGAAGCCTGGCAGCGTGCGAAGGAGCGCTTCTGCTGATCGATGCGGCCCAGGGAGTTGAGGCCCAGACGGTCGCGAATGCTCACCTCGCCACCGCGCAGGGGCTTACGATCATTCCCGTGATCAACAAGATCGATCTGCCCAGTGCCGACGTCGATACCGCCATGCATCAGATTGAGGATGTGCTGACGATTCCGTCCGACGAGGCCATCCTCGCCAGTGGCAAGACCGGTCAAGGGATCATTGATATCATGGAGGCCATTGTCGCCCGGGTGCCCGATCCGCGCTGGGCGGATTATCCGAACACCCGCATCCTCATATTCGACTCCGTATACGACTCTTACAAGGGTGTGATCTGCTACGTCCGGGTCTTCTCGGGGGCCATCAAGGCGGGAGACACCCTGATGCTCATGAGCGACGGCACGCGCATCCAGGTGAAGGAAGTGGGCCGGTTTTCGCCGAAGATGAAACCGGAGCCGGTCCTGTATCCAGGAAATGTGGGATACATCGTGACCAACATTAAGAGTGTATCCGAAGTCAAAATCGGTGACACCATCACGGACGCATCCAAGCCAGCTGAGGAGATGCTTCCGGGGTTCAAAGCGGTTCGCCCGATGGTCTTCAGCGGGATCTACCCGATTGATACCAACGACTACGGCAAACTCACCGCTGGCATGGGCAAGCTCAGGCTCAACGATGCAGCCTTGACCTACCAGCAGGAAAGCTCAGCAGCCCTCGGATTCGGATTCCGCTGCGGTTTCCTTGGACTTCTTCACATGGAGATTGTCCAGGAACGCTTGAGGCGCGAGTATGACCTCGACATCATCTCCACCTATCCGAGCGTGGTCTATAAGGTCACCCTGACCGACGGGACCATGTATGAAATGGACAATCCCCTCTGTTTCCCGGACCCAAGCCAGTTGGATAAGATCGAGGAACCGATCATCAAGGCACACATTCACACCCCGAACAACTACATTGGTGATCTGCTCGCGCTGATTTCCGAAAAACGGGGCTTCTGCGACCACACCGAGACGTTGGACCCCACCCGCATCATGATCGTGGCGGTGTTGCCCCTCAATGAAATCCTCATCGATTTCAATGACCGGCTCAAGAGTATCACACGAGGCTACGGGAGCATGGACTACGAGATGGCCGGATACCAGGAAAGCGATCTCGTGCGCATGGATATTCTCGTCAATAGTGAACCGGTGGACGCCTTCGCCTCGATTGTCCACAAGGACAAAGCCGAGGGACGGGGACGGGTGCTTTGCGAGAAGCTCAAGGATATCCTTCCACGCCAACTTTTCAAAATCGCGATCCAGGCCGCTATAGGTGGCAAGGTTGTCGCCCGCGAAACCGTCGGAGCCTACCGCAAGGACGTGACCGCGAAGTGCTACGGCGGGGACATCACCCGCAAACGCAAGCTCCTTGAAAAGCAGAAGGAAGGGAAAAAACGGATGAAGCAGATCGGCAATGTCTCGATTCCACAGGAGGCGTTTGTAAGCATCCTCAAAAACACTTCCAGTTCCTGATCGAATTTGCTTCCTATACCGGTTTCGGATTCATTTTTATCATTCATGAGCACATCCCACCTCAAGACTCTCCGCAAAAAGGCAGTGGAGCTGATCCGGCTCGGCGACAAAGTCTACCACTATCGGCGTGACGTGATGGCTGCTGCGGACATCACCGCCTTGCGGGAAAGTGCATCCGTTCTGGAGCAGGCTTTCCGGGATAAGAAGACAAAGGAAGCGGATCTCGAATCGGCACTTCACGCCCAGCACGAGATCCTGTCAAAGGTAGGTGGCGAAATCTATCCGGTGCGGTTCGTGAATGACAACGTGGAAACCCTCCTGGTCATCGCTATCGTGATCCTGAGCTTCCGCTTGTTCTTTTTCCAGCCCTTCGTGATCCCTACCAGCTCAATGTATCCGACCTACTTCGGACGTGAGCCCGATGCGGTCTCCCAGGCTGAAAAAGCACCGGCCCTGCACCAACGGATCCTGCGCAAAGTCCTGCGTGGTGCCTCCCATTACAAAGTGGATGCCAAAGAGTCCGGAACGATCTCCATTCCATTGGGAGGTAATCCCGAACGCGGCATAATCCAGGGCTTCTATTACGAGAAGGTCAAGGGTCGTAAATGGGCGGGTCTTCTTCCTGCCAATTACCGCGAATACACGATCTATGTCGGAAAAACAAAGCACACCATCCGGGTGCCCTTCGAATTCAACCTCGACAATGTCTTGCTCGAGGCATTTTTCCCGGGAGCTGAAAGTCTTGCGGAAGCCTATCGCGGACTGGTCAACAAACGCGATGGGGTTACCTTCGTAAATGGCCGGGTCCGCCTGTCGACGTTAAAAGAGGCTACAAAAGGACAATCCATTCTGCGTTTTGATATCCTCATGGGCGATGCCCTCTTTGTGAACCGGTTCTGGTATCACTTTGCTCCGCCAAAAGCGGGAGATCCCATCGTGTTCCGCACAGGCGGATTTAAGAACCGTGCAGGGTATCCGAGTATGTTGCCCGATGACAAATACTACATCAAGCGGCTTGCCGGCATGCCGGGACAGGTGCTTGAAGTGAAAAACCACACCCTGTTTGCAGATGGTGAACCGGCCTCCGGGGCTGATGCTTTCGGCAAAAACTCACTGAGGGCGGATGATTATCCTGGTTACACCAATGTCGGTCTTCTGCAATCTGGCATGAAGTATGAGGTGCCCCAAGGCAGCTTTTTTGCAATGGGCGACAATTCATCCAATAGTTTCGACAGTCGCTACTTCGGACCTGTTCCCGAAAAGGAAGTCATCGGTAAGGCAGCATTCATCTACTTCCCCTTTACCAAACGCTGGGGTCCCGCGAAGTGAGCATGCAGTGGATTGACTACAGCTTCCCGAATTCCTGGATAAGCCCCTACCCCCAGTTCGGAAAAGCTGACTCGCTCCAAATCGCACAAGCAATATGAACGAAGTCAGGGACGATCCAGCACTTGTTGAACGCGCCCTTCTCGTGGGCATCGAACGGCAGGGACAAGGTCAAAACGATACCGTCTCCATGCTCGCCGAACTGGTCGAGTTGGTGGAGACATTGACGATCAAGATCGTTGAAACCACATGGATCAAGCTGCGCCAACCCCAGGCGGCTTACCTGCTGGGCGAGGGTCAGGCCAACGATGTTGTGGCACTCGCGAAGGCCAATGAATGCGATGTCATTGTATTCGATGACGAACTTACTCCGGGTCAGCAACGCAACTGGGAACGGCTGGCGGGCTGCCTCGTGATCGACCGGCAGGAGGTCATTATCGACATCTTTGCGCGCAGGGCACAGACACGTGAGGCCAAGCTTCAGGTCGAACTCGCCCGCATGGAATACAACTTGCCCCGACTCAAGCGGGCATGGACCCACCTCAGCCGCCAGCGCGGCGGTGGTGTGACGCAGCGCGGTGAGGGGGAAACCCAGCTCGAGCTCGACCAACGCTTCGTCCGGAACCGCATCGCCAAACTCAAAGTCGAGCTTTCCGAGGTCATCCGGCACCGCAAAGTCCAGCGCAACAAACGCACCCGAATCCCCCTCCCGACCGCGGCGATCATCGGCTACACCAACGCCGGAAAATCATCGATCCTCAATCACCTGACACGCTCCTCGGTTCTGGAGGAAGACAAGCTTTTCGCCACTCTTGATCCAACTTCACGCCGGCTCAAGCTGCCCTGCGGCCAAACCCTCATCCTCACCGATACCGTCGGCTTTGTGCGCAAGCTACCCCATCGGCTCGTCGAAGCGTTTAAAGCAACACTGGAGGAAGCCGTCGTAGCCGACTGGCTCATCCATGTCGTCGACATTTCACAGCCGGAAATCGATGTTCACATCGAGACCACGCTGAGCGTGATCGATGAACTCGGTGCCTCCGCCAACCCGCGGCTGCTCGTCTTCAACAAACTTGACCTGCTTCCAGCAGACAGCGAGCTGCCCACCCAACTTGCAAGCCGTTTTCCGGATGCCGTCTTCTCCAGCACAAAGGCTCCCGGCGGGATGGATGCACTTATCGCCCGTCTGGACCAACTCGCCTCAGAGAAACACAACCCCACCGAATTGCTGATTCCCTACGATCGATTCGAATTGGTCAATCAACTGCATGCGGCAGGTGCCATAACCCGCAAGAAAGCACTGCCCGAAGGACTCTACATCTCGGGAAATATTCCGGATCGGCTCACCGGCGCGACCAATCCATTCGTTATTGCCGCCGATAGTGGCATTCACACACAGCTCGATCCCTCGTGATTTGAAGTCGCCTTCGTCTACCGATTTCCCATTGTTGACTTCATGAACCAGCGTTCTCCGGCGTGCCATCCCGCCGCACCCACTTCAACAGCACAGCCCTCCTTCAAGCCAACCCCCGGATGAATCAAGACCAAACCATGATCGTGGAGGTCCGGATCATCTCCCGGATCGAAAAACCCCTCACTTACGCGGTTCCATCGTTTCTGGAAAGGCCCGCCATCGGATCACTCGTGCGGATTCCTCTCATGCGCGGCACCGAGCTCGGCATCGTCAGCGCCCATCCCACTTCCATCGATTTTCCAAAGTCCAAGCTGAGAAACATTCTCGAAGTGCTCTACCCGTATCCGTTGATCGCCTCCGATACGCTCACCCTCGCCACATGGATGGCGTCCTACTACGGCTGCTCCACCGCGCAGGTGATGGACCGGATCCTTCCTCCGGGCATACGCAAGGGACTTGGAGCAAAGGAACACGTCTCGCTGGCGCTCACCCAAGCTGGTCGGGAGGTTGACCTCACCACTCTCGCACGCCGTGCGCCAAAGCAGCAGGCGCTCATCGCCCTCTTGCTCTCCCAACCAGGCCCTGTTTCCAAGCCGGCTGCGATCAAGGCCGCCCGCATTTCGCCAGCAGTCTGTCAGGAGCTCATCCGAAAGGGATGGATCGACGAGATCCGCAAAAACGTGGATCGCATCGGATACGAAGATGAAGCCGCGGCTGGCGACACCCTCCGCCCGATCGAATATGCCCTCACCGGGGAGCAACAAAATGCGGTCGACACCCTCCTTCCGATTCTCGATGCCCAGTCATTTCAGCCGGTACTACTCCACGGCGTAACCGGTTCCGGAAAAACCGAGGTCTACGTCAAGGCCCTTCAGCATGTGCTCACTGAGCCGGGAGCCACTGCCCTCTTTCTTGTTCCCGAAGTCGCCCTCGCCCCTCAAACCGTCGGCACACTCCGGGCTCGCCTCGAAGCGCTTGGGGTGCACGTCGTGGTCTGGCACAGCCACCTCTCCGAAGGGGAACGGCGCGACAGTTGGCTGCGCATCGCACGCGGCGAGTCCAGGGTCGTGGTCGGGGCGCGTTCGGCGATCTTCACCCCCCTCAACAACCTCCGCCTCATCATCGTCGACGAAGAGCACGAACCCGCCTATAAGCAGGAGGAAACACCGCGTTACCACGGCCGGGATCTCGCCGTCTACCGCGCCAAACTCAACAATGCGACCGTCATTCTTGGTTCAGCTACACCCTCGCTCGAATCCCTCTACAATGTCCGGGTCGGTAAATACCAGGTGATCCGGATGAACCACAGGGTCGACAACCGCACCCTCCCCTCCACCCAGATCGTGGACATGCGGCGTGAGTTCCGGAAAAACAAGCAGCTGACCATCATCTCCAACCCGCTCAAGGAGCTCCTGCTCGACCGCTTTGAAAAACGCGAGCAAAGCATCCTCTTCCTCAACCGCCGCGGCTACTCCACCCACATGATCTGCCCCGATTGCGGATGGGTCGCCCTATCCGACGAATGCAGCATCCCGCTCACCTACCACCGTAGCGGAAACATCCTCAAGTGCCACCTCACCGGTTACGAGATGCCCGCCCCCGCCCGCTGCCCTCAATGCCAATCCGCAAAAATCCATGGAGAAGGATTCGGCACCCAGAAAGTTGAAGATGTGGTAAAGGCCATCCTGCCCCGGGCGAAAGTTTGCCGGATCGATGCCGACACCATGAACAAGCGTCACCTCTTCCGAACCATCCTCTCCGACTTCCGCTCCGGTCGCATCGACATCCTCGTCGGCACTCAAATGATAGCCAAAGGACTCGATTTCCCCAATGTGACCCTGGTCGCGCTCATCAACGCCGATCAATCCCTCTACATGGAGGATTTCCGGGCGGCCGAACGCACATTTCAGCTCCTGGTGCAAGTCTCCGGCCGCGCCGGTCGCGGAGAAAAAGCCGGCGAGGTGATCGTCCAGACATCCACCCCGCACGCATCCCCGATCCAGTTCGCCCGCAGGTGCGACTTCGACGGCTTCCTCGATGAGGAAATCGAACTCCGGCGCGAATTCAACTACCCGCCATTCCGCCACCTCATCCGGCACCTCATCCGCTGCCGCAACCCCGAGAAAGCGAATTTCTACGCGCAGAACTGGCGTAAGCACCTCGATACCGCCAATATCCCCGACCTCGAAATCCGCGGCCCCGTCTCCGCGCCGGTCGAGAAAATCAACGGCGAATACCGGGTCCAGCTCTGGTATTTCGCCGCACGCGTCATCCAGAGCATGGCCCAGATCCAGCAACTCCGTGAATCCTTTGAGTGGGACAAAGACATCCAGGAACACATCGACGTCGACGCCTTCAACCTCATGTAATCCCCTATCCAGCAGTCGAAATCACCTACCCCAACCCGGCCAAAAAGAAACATTCTCATCCACAGATACCCTCCTCAATCCTCCATGCTCTCTGCGCCCTTCGTGGTTATTAGTCTTCAATCCCTCTTCCTTTGCGCTTTGCGGCTTGGCGTGAGATCCTCTTCTTCAAACCTGCAGCCCCGAGCTTGCGAGGGGCATCGTGGTCCGCGAAGCGGATCTTAGTGAGCCCAACGGGCGAACGTTGTTCAAGGAAGAGTGTTCAACATCGCTCGCAAAGCTCGCTGGATGGTCTACGCCCACCACGATGGCCTCGGCTTTCAGCCTCGCCACAAAGTTTTTCATTATATCCCATCCTTCGTGCCTTGGAGCCTTCGTGAGAGCCTCCATCTTTTCTCACTTCTCCCTTGTAACTTCTCACTTCCTGCCCCCTCTCAGAGCGCAAAGTACGATCCCAATCCTGGAAACCACCCCGAATCCCTACGATCCCAAATCGGCCAAATGTACCATGTCAATTTAAGTGGTAACAACTTAATCACCAAACCTGTATAGGACCTCCTTCCACACTTACATAGTGAACAAATTCTGGTTCATTTACCGGATCGGCAGCCACATTCAGCATGATTCCGCTATCAAAGGTGACTGACAAGTGGGACTCCTCTTCAATTTCAAGTGATACGATCTTATCACCAATCAATGAACAGAGACGGTTCTGATATACATCATCATCCGGAATAACCTTTTTATCATTCTCCAAACTCGGCATGATCAAGAATCTTAGAATTTGGCGATCAAAATGCAATTCGAGATAATTGTGAACGAAGGACACTGATGACACAACTGCCCCTATAAGATCATTGATAGATTCTTCTTTCATGATATTAATCTGGTGGAATATGAGCACGCGGATGATTTGGAGGAATCGTTTGCCCTGTCGCCGGATCTACCGTTTGTCCCGAGCGATTCATGTAAATGACTCGTTCATTATGGTAAGACGTTGCATCCATAAACCGAACACCCGAAGTTCTGGAATCCATTCCAGGGCCACCCGATCCACCCGTATATTGCATCCCGGGTGCTCTTGTTGAAGTTGGTCCTGTGGCACCTGATGGAACAGGGTGCGCAGTTCCGCTCGGAGTAACTACGAAGTCTGGACCTCGATTTGGCGTCGGTAGATTCCTTGCGGCGGCGCTCGCGCCATCTGCGGCAACGTCTACATTCTTTGCGATGACTTCGCCTGCGTCAAGGGCTCTGTTTGTGATTTTGGCAACGGCTGCTGCCGCGTCTCCCGGCCCTAGAATCACCGCAACGACCGCAGCAGCGCCGAGCACTACGTCCGCTTTAGACGAATACCCCGATCGTAGTTCTGCCAATGTATAGATCAGATCGACAGCATCCGGAATTACTCCCCAATAAGGAACTGCACCGGCAACAGATAATATCCCATGGATCCACCTGCTTATGCGTAGATAACGGCTCGAATTCATCTCCCCATACTTGCCATCGCTGCTACCCGAGGCATCGGGGGCAGGCCAAAGGCCCCATGGATCAAAATACCTCAGGGGGTTATTATTGGAATAGGCGTAGAGGTTGATGCCTCCGGCGATACCAGCGGGATCGGGCTGGAGGAAGCGCCCGAGATCGGGACTGTAATGCCGCATGCGCATCCAGTAGAGGCCGGTGGACTGCTCATAGAGCCGCCCATGGTAGAGCCAAGGACTGAGGGCCTCCCCGTCTTTTTCCTCACCATCCGCATCGAGGACCGTCAGCAGACCAAAGGCGGTGTAGCGGTATTTTTCGACCAATTCACCCAGGACATTGGTCAGGGCAATCACACTCCCCTCCAAGCCCGCATGCACATACATCGGCCCGGAGGAAGGCACCTGATCGCAACTGCAAAGTCGTCGGGGATACATCGGAGGTAGGAATGGATTCAACGAATAACAACCCAACCTCAACCGGACAAGCCAGGAATCACCCGAACCCGGACGAAAATTCATTCCTCACGCCCGCTTCGCTCAAGACCCCAAGACGCAAAGGGAAGAGCAGTTTAACCTCAGATTAAATTATCCCCTTCTCCACCCTTCGTGCTCTCGGTGCTCTCCGTGGTTAGAAACTCTTCAATCCCACTTCCTTGGCGGCTTTGCGGCTTCGTGAGAGGGTAAATATTCTTCTCCCATCCTGAGAATCCTGTCCAAAAGTATCCGGAAGGAGGGATACCGTTCATTCCGGAGAAGGTTCCGCCTCTGACTTATCAGCCTCCAGTTGCGACAAGCAATCCCTTGGTAGTAGTCTCGCCCCGTCGCGTTCCTCGCACATCATGGACTTGGTCTCACTCATTCCGGCTTTGTTGATCCTCAATATCATTCTTTTGGGACTCGAACTCATCAAGGATTTTTCCAAGATCAATCGGAACTCTTTCACCATAAAAAGGATAGTAGGCTCCAAGTGCTCGTTGAATTCCTTTGTCTGGAATACTGCAAACGCGTAGAGTCGTTTTCTCCAGATAGACGACCTTTCCATCTCCATCCTCGGGCGACCCTTCCCACTCATGCAGTCCCCTGGCTCCCTCTTTACTGGAAAGCATTCGGTTCCCCCGCAAATGGAATGACACAGCCCAAAACTCCCCTTCATCCACGATTATTATGTTCTCCCAGTATTTGATCCGATCCAGGTATTTGCTCCGCTCCTCTTCTGGCAACGCTGCATTGATGATTTTGCTCCAGTCTCCCGGGATACCCTCATCTCGCATCAAGATGAACACTGTTGGATTCACTGCATAGAGTGGTGATTTTTCCTGAAACTCCGCTTGGATGCCCGTTACTAATAAAAATGATGTAATCAACATTAGTGTTTTCATCGCTAAAACAACTGATCATTGTCGTATGGGTGCCAACCAGGTTCAACTTGATTGGGTGATATGAAAAAGCTCGTTTCTTGTGTCATTACCATGGCCCATGAAGAGTTGTGAATTGATCCAGGAGTGCTGAAAGCCGGGTAGTCCCAAGGTTGACTTGGCCAACCGTTACCAGGATGAGAATGCACTTTCATAACGACTCTCATGTATTCTGGAACATCATCTGGCTGATGTAGATTGAGTGAGGAGTGGCGTCCCAGTTTGGATTTATTATAACCTCCGCATTTCCCCATCAAGGTAGACTCCACTGCGCGTGAATGCAATCTCTGTGATGCACCCCCGCCCATCCCGCTCAAGATCCAGATCCACTCTTCAGTCGCTCTATTTTGAACCCTCCTCTGATTCTTGTGCTGCAGTTTTGTGACGATCCAGAGTCGGGATTTCGCTAGCCCTGCTTATCTCAAATATCCCCGATAATGAGCGAACGTCATTTGGTTTTCTTGCTCTGAAAACACCATTGACTGTGCGATACCCACCAAAGCTCCCAACAAAGTTTTCACTTTCCACCACCCACAACGCATTAAGGTACATCCCATTTGCCCAGTCCTCCTTTCCGACGTAGAGACAGCTCTCCTCAAATCGACGGTCCAGATACCCTTGGGTAACCACTTGTTTTCCGTCATACAACTCTGGATTTGCTATGATTCGCACGAGGGATACAACTTCTGGCTTCATAACCGGGGGGGCAGACTTCAACCTGCATCCCAACTCGGATATTAAAAAAGGATACTCTCGCAAAAGCGCAAAGAAGGATAAAAACGGCATAGCCTGTCAAAGAACGTGCGGATACTCCAATCGCGATCCACCGTAGACTTGCCCCCGAAACGATGGATACAGGATCACACAAACCGATCAGGGGCTTCGGCATTTGAAGAATTCCTCTGCGCCCCAAGCGTCTCTGCGCGAGAAAAATACTGTCGAATCGGGTCCCACACCACCCTGAACCTCGACCCAGGAAGAAGAAGACTTGAAATACAAGAGCAATATGGCATATTGCTTACTCTGTGGGCGACCTGCGATTCGAATGGGACACTAAGAAGGCATCCTCCAACGAGAGGAAGCATGGTGTCACATTCGATGAAGCCAAGTCCGTCTTTTCGGACGAGAATGCTTTGGTCATCCCCGACCCTGACCACTAACAGGCCGAGGATAGATTCATCATTCTAGGAATGAGCACCCACGATCGAGCACTTGTGGTCGTGCATTGTTTTCGAGAAGAAGGAGCCGTGTCATTAGAATCATTTCAGCACGACGAGCCGGCACCAAAGAACAGAAACCTTATTGGGAGAATAAATCATGAGAGCAGAGTATGACTTTTCGCACGCCGTCCGGAACCCATACACCAAGAAAGAAAAGAAGGCGGTAACCATCCGCCTTGAGAATGACGTGGTCGATTACTTCAGGGCCATGTCTTCCGAAACTGGCATCCCATATCAGAACCTCATAAATCTATATTTGAGGGACTGCGCGGAGCAAAGCCGGACGCTGAACCTGGTCTGGAATAAAAAGAAGGAGCCTAATTCGGTCCCCGGAACGGATTGAGGTATCAGCTCAAACAGCCACGGGTCCGTACAGGGCGGTTCCGATTAGACACGGGCTTTAGGCCCGTAGTGAAGACGAATCCAGATGGCTCTGAGATCGGGAACGCCCTGAGATTCCAACCAGCGGTTGTTGAGTGCGGTTTTTGCACAATCGATTTGGAGCTCATTGATCGGCAGGGGTGATGAAAGAAGAAGAAAGGACGGACTTGCCATGAGCAGGGTCGAATGGGCTTGCCATGAGCTTCGTCGAATGGCTGAAGCTGTCCCGCTCCGGAAGACACCGGTTCATACCCGGCACTGCAGACGAATACAACACCGGAGGCCATGGCTTCATCCGTGGCTTTCTTTCTCCTTGCAACGGGACATGTTATGTCCCCTTTGGCTTCACCCCCATGCTGAGCACACACCAGGGGGCGCGGCTGGACAGCCGATGGGGCGTCCTGCCGTCCGTGCCAACCCTTTACGATGGCCAGAAAATGAAATCGACAGATTCACGTTTTCAGGTATTTTTGTGATATGAGCGCATCATTTGAAGAAATCAGCAGAAATTCGGTGCAGCTTCCTCGCAGCAAGCGACTTGCTCTGGCGAGATTTCTCCTTGAACTAGATGACCCTGCAGAAGACAAGGAAGCTTCAGACCTCTGGCATTCGGAGATTTTGAAGCGTGCTCAGGCTGTGGAGGAAGAAAGAACCGAAGGCATTGCCTATGGGCATGTGCTGGAAAAGGTTGATGCGATCCTCAGGAGATAAAGATGGAAGTCCTTTTACTCCCGGAAGCAGCCCAAGAATTTGAGGATGCGGTTGTTTACCTCGAGGAGGAAGAACCAGGATTAGGGGTTCGTTTTCGGGCGGAATTGGATACTCATGTCAAGTGGATTGCGCAAAACCCAACGATACCACGCCTCAGAGATGGCGTCTATCGTCGAGTGAATTTACAGGTGTTCCCGTTTTTCATCGCCTACCTGATAAATAATAAATCGGTCTGGATTCTTGCGATTGCACATGGACATCGACGCCCCGATTACTGGATAGACCGACGAACACCGGATGGCCATCCGGACGGTAGCGTCAACTCCGATGCACGCTCTGCTCCGTTATACACCTTAATATTCAACGAAATGATGCACACACGCCTCGCAACACCCAGTGATACTCAGGACATGCTTCGTCTTTGGGAGCTCATGCAGACGGCCCATATCGCCTATGATCCCCGGTATTATGAGCTCGCTGATCGCTCCCGGTATCTCGATGCTGCCGTTCGTTACATTGACGGACTGGTGAACGATCCGGACGCAATTTGCATCGTGTGCACCGAGGGAGAGCACGTAGTGGGTTCACTCGTTGCGAAAGCAGAGAATAAGGCTCCGGTGTATTCAGAATCGACCGTTGCCTCGATTGACCACGTCTGCGTTGACGAAGATCACCGGGGAAAGGGCGTTTTCAGAAACATGTACTTACTATTGGAATCGACTGTTTCAAAGCGCGGCGTCAATTCAATCGAGTGTTATGTGGATTGCGAGAACACTGCACTTGCGGCATATAAAGCGGTCGGCATGATACCCAGACAGATAAAGGTGGTGAAGCACATTCAATACAACCCGAACAACTGAAGTTCCAGCCGGGATAAGGAATGTAGCCCGGACTTGAACAACGGTTGGACAAGCCAACATATGCGGAAATCTCGAGTGAAAACGTGTTTTATGTCGGGCGATGATCCCGCAAGGATAGATTATACGTTGGCGAGGTAAACAAATAGCAATTAACCAGTTATGAACACAAAGGTGATTGAAAAAACCACCGATCGGGAAATCGGGCAGATGATGAACTACTTGAAGGTTACAGGACTTCGACTCGGCTACATCCTGAACTTCAAACAACCGAAGTTGGAGTGGAAGCGAGTGGTCCAATGAGACTATCAGTGTCCATCAGTGGTTGAAATCGGGTTCCCGGCCCCATTGAGAGGTTCGCTCAATCCAGACTCAGAAGCTCATCGGAATCTCCCAATCACGCGGGTAGACAACCTCGAAGCGGGTTTCGTAGGATTGCTCCTGTCCGGCGGTGAACACCCGGTTGATCTCAAAGATGCCCGTGGTCGCATCCAGCACGACATCCTTTTCGGAAGGAGCCAAACGCCTCACCACGATCTTCTCGTTTTCCGAGATGGGGAACTGATCCTTGAACAGGATCCGGTGATCAAAACGACGGGCATTCTTGATGGTCGTCATGTATTGACGCATCTGCGTGGTGGTTTTGTCGATCAAACCGGATTGGGACTCTTTCGACCGACCATCCTTACGGGTAACCATGACGGCTTCGTCCACTCCAAGCGAGAGCTTGATTTCCTCCCCGGGCAGAACCCGACCGAGAGACGTCTGCCCCACCAACTTGTCATCGACAAAAAGGAGCCCACGGCCGGGAATGATGGGCATGTCAAGGTTCTGGATCAGCGAAGCGCGAAGGTAGGCATCCTGTGTGATGGACGCCACAACTTCCGTCCAGAGATCCGCTTTCGCGGTCCTGCGCTGCAAGGGAGTACGGGTCGACTGGTTCACGCTAAGGATGGATACGCGATGCGGCGCCTTGATCTCAAAGGAACTGAAGCCCTGTTCCACCGTGGCTTCGGGAGCCATCGGAGCAGACTGCGCGATCATTGCTGAATCCTCCATCGCCGCATAGTTTCTTGAAAGGGTCGCCTTCATCGCGCGTGGAGCGTAATCTATCGGCTCGAGCTTGTTCAAGCGGATCGGCTGAAGTTCGGGAATATCCCCGCTGCGCACCGAACGGCTGGTGGAAAGCGTCAACTCGACGTCCTTCCACTCCTCACCACTAACCTGCTGAATCTCCGCAAGATAAGCGATCTCAACCTCGGCCTTCTCTGGATACGACCGCACTTCGTAAAGCGGCTTCCACCATGCACGGGACACCAAATAGCGCACCCGCAATTTTGCCAAGCCTTCGGTGTCGGTTTCCAGCGTAAGGATCGCCTTGCCCTGAAGCTGCCGATCCGAATCGAGCAGCTCATTGAGGCGCTTCTCCAGCTCCATCGTCTCTTCTTTCAACAAACGACGCTTCTCGTCAATTTTCCGCATTCCGTCCTGAGCCGCAACCGCGGTTTCATGCAGGTAAGTCCATGTGGCTCTCGCCTCTTCCATAGTAGGAACCCGGGTTTCACGGGTCCCGTAGCCAGACGAGAATGATTTCGCCATTTCCTCTGCGTAGGACATCTGACGCCTCATCAGAGCAGCCTCCTCGTCGAGCGCCTGCACCTGTTCCTGGATTCCACGGATTTGATCCCGCAGTTCCTTGACAGCATCCGACTCGGGGCGATCCGTTTCACGCTCAAAACGGATGTCCCGGATCAACGTGAGACCTGGCGCGGCCAAAACCTCGGCCTGAAGCGAAGCGTCCTGAATCGCGCTCGACAAACGCTCCATCTCCACCGTCTGGAGACCCGGCACTACCTCCACGTCCATCACCCGGCTGACCCATGCGGCATCGGGATAGACCGTGACTGCATCAATGCTGGATTCAGCCGGAGCGGCACTCAAAGAATAAGCCGCAGAAATGGCTCCGATCAAAGGACACACACACGCGACCCGGACAGCAATACGGGATACTTTCATAGGATAATGAGGATTCGATAGAGAAAAGGAATACGCACAGGAAGAGATTGAATCTTCCATGCCAACAGTATGTGCAAAGCGCATCACTCTGCAACCTGATTGTGTATTCCGAGATGGCGACAACAAACTCAAGAGCCTGCTGTCGATGAAACACCGAACCCGATGCTTTTCGAAGAACGGACACCACACAACCCGCTGATTCCAAATCCCCCGGTGCTTCAGCTCTGAGCATCCGCAGCGGCTGCCCTGCCCTGTCTTCTTCGACGAATGGCCACAATCATACGCCGCCATGCCAGCGCAAAACCCGTCCACACTAACACCACACCACCTGCTGATGCAACTCCGGCCAGCAACTGCCCCGGCCATCCCAGTGCTTCTCCGGTATGGAGGAAACGGATCCAGGAACGCAGCTTCCTCCCATTTGACATACCGTGATAATCCGATGCCTGAACAATCCGGCCCGTTGCGCTGTCCAGAACCACCTGGATGCTCGAAAACAAAGGCCATGCACCCTTCTCCCGAATCGTCGCACTATACGGAACGGACCCGGCTTCACGCACTACCCCGTGATCACCTGCTGCATTGCGCTGCAAAGGTACCGGAGCCCCTCTCCGGCGGGGCAGGCCCTCCCGGAGTTGGATCGTATCCCACTCCGGATAAGCTCGGGAAAAGACCCGGAACGCGGCTTCAAAACCAGTTACCACCACCGTATCAGCGGATTGATCAACCGCGCCGGATAATCCATTCGATGCTGGTAAGGCCGCCTGTGCAGGAGGCTCATCGCCCGCCACCTTAACCAACCACTGGCTCAACCACGGATAAGAAATCACCATACCGGTGAACGTCAGAACCAACACGACCGGCAAGGTCCAGAAACCGATCACATGGTGCCAATTCCAATCGCGCATCTTCCCTTTGGATCCATTGAACATCAGGATGGGTCTGAGGTTCTTGAGGTTCCACCGTCTGGGCCACCAAAGGTAGAGTCCACTCAGCGCCAACAGGAAGAATACCGTGTTTGCAGCTCCTGTTACCGCCTTCCCCATTACCCGCGCATCCCCGGATAGTGCCAGCCAACGGTGGGCTTGAAGCATGACACCCATGAAAGACCGTGTCTTGGATTCGGCCGAACCCATAACCTCTCCCGAATAGGGATCGACATAATGACCCGATTCCCGGCCTGTCGAAACGAGGATCGCCCTTCGCGGATCTGAGTGGATCGATAACTCTAAATTCCCCGCGGACGACTTCGACCCGTCCTGCAACATTGGAAGCTCGTCCAGGGATATACGGTCCACGCCCGGTTCAACCTCAATTCGCCAAAGGCCCCGCTCGGCCCAGGAGGTCAACTCCTTCTCAAAGGCAAGTGCGACTCCGGTGATGCAGAGCACGGCGATGATGACTCCGGCAAACACTCCGGTAATGAGATGGAACCAAAAGAGGATTTTGCGAAACTGGGCTTTCATGGGCAGATGGCAGATCTGGCAAGGGGAGAGGATCACAGATGATGACTCACGTCACCTGGTCCTCATCTCACAACCTTAGTTGATATATGATTTCAGAAACGGCATGTCACGCTCAACCACAGTCGACGCGGTTCCTGATTGTTGTTGTAGAGATTGGTGTAGGCGATTGCTCCCGATGCGGTATCACTGACATACGGATGGTATTTCACAAAATTCTTGTCCAACAGGTTGGAGATTGTGGCATGGATCATCCAATGCTCTGTCAATTCATAGGAACACCCCATATGGAAAAGGCTGTAAGCCCGGTAGTCGCCATAGGTTTGCCTGGCGGTGCTCCTTCCGGTATCCGGAGTCCGATATCGCTCGCTCCGGTATTCTCCACTCAACCAGAAGGCGAGTTTTGAATCGGCTTTCCAACGCAGCCGTCCGTTGAGCATGTGCTCTGGCGTGGAACTCAGAGGCGCTCCCTTGGATGATCCCGTTTTCTGCTCACTGTCGGTGTAAGTGTAAGAACCAGACACCGTCCACTTCGGATCAATCTCCCACTGACCCGTCCACTCCACCCCGCGGCTTACCGCCCGGTCCACATTCACCAACTGGGCGAAGAGGTCCACATCCGGCCAATATCCATAATCCACGCTGTCCGGACGATTTGGACTTCCCGCGAAGGATGCATTCGGAATTCCTGGGCCATTCGCGATCTTGTCCTCGAAGGCGTTTCGGAAAAAGGTCAACATCGTCGTGAATCCACCACCATTGTCGTAAGCCACCGCCACCTCACCGGATGTGCTCGTCTCAGGCTTCAAGCCAGGGGTTCCGATAGTCGGACGCGTCCCCTGGGCGGTAAACCCGGTTATTCCGTCGGCGATCTGATCCAGTCTGGGAGCCTTAAAACCCATTCCGACTCCACCCTTGAACGTCCATCTGGCATCCGGATTCCAGACGAAATACGCCCGGGGACTTGTGTGGGATCCGAAATCGCTGTGTTGGTCCTGCCGCACCCCGAGAGTCAGCCCAACCGATGGAGTCCACCTCCACTCATCCTCAGCAAAGACCGCCCACTGATCAAATTGATAGGGGGCCAACGCCACACCATCCACCATTTCGGCATCCCAGAACTGGCCGCCGAGTGTCAGCGTATGCTTGTCCATCAGCATCACCAGTTTGGAATCAAAAATCAGGTTGGTATTCTCGAGATCCCTCGGGCTTCCCGGCACCTTGCCGGGAGTTCCTGCAGGCATCAAACGACCCTCCGTAACCGTAACGTTACGGGTGATTCCCGATTCAAGAACCCAGTCCTCTGTTCGCCAAAGGTGAACCAAAGACTCCTGCTGCCGGTTGAACTCTAGTTTATCCGCATATCCCTGGACTCCAAGAGTTCCCAACTGAGCTTCGGAGTTGTCGTAGCGCTGCCACAGTCCATCGAGATCCAGGCGCAAAACATGGGCTCCCGATGGGTTCCATGAAAGCCTCCCACCCAACGTGTGGATGTCGGCCTGCACCGGACTCGGCCCGCGTCGGCTCACTTCCACTGCATTTCCGGAGTCGTCCCTGAACTCCAGGCTGGATGCCACACGGTGGAACGAGCTGCCACGCAGTCCCATACCCAAGGCATGGCCCGCAACAGGACCTGAAACATACCAATGCATACTCCCGGAATCCCCGAAATCCCGGTCCTGCTGAAGGGTGCCACCAGCAGTCACCTCACCCGACCATGATTCAACATCCTTGCGGGTGATGATGTTGACCACCCCGCCCATGGCATCCGACCCGTACAACGTCGACATCGGACCACGGATCACCTCCACCCGTTCGATCGCCGAAGGAGGCGGCATGAAGCCCGTCCCGGTCTCAGCAAATCCATTCGGGGTGATATTTCCCGCAGGGTTCTGCCGCCGACCATCGATCAGAATGAGGGTGTAGTCACTCGGCATTCCGCGGATTCCGATACTCAAGCCTCCGGTTTTTCCGGCCGTCGACCCGATGTCCACCCCCTCCACTTGCGCGAGCATTTCAGCAAGGCTATTCACCCGGCTTTCCATAATACCATCCCGCGTCAGCAGGGAAATACTCGCCGGGGCTTGCTGGATGAGCTGCTCGTATCCGGCTGCACTCACCACATAAGTCTCAAGCTCGGGGAGGATTTCCTCCGCGCCCGAAACACCGTTGGCAGTCAGCATTGCCAGAGGCAACGACAATGCGATCCGGCGTAGCCGGGCCAAATTCGAGTGGGAACGAAATGTACGGACCTTGATCATAGCGACTGGGTCTCAAGTGCATTTATTAAGCCCCGTCAAGCTATTATTTGCGACCTATTCTCAACTACTCACAGAAGGGCCGATTCTATCGACCTTCTGCGAGTCAGTGAAAATTCACCCCATCGATGCATCCGGCATACGCCGCACCAGATCGTCCCACACCCGACGCGCCTTGCTATCCACATACTCGCGGCAATAAGCAATCTCGGCGCGGCGGACGCTCATGTTCTCGTTGGCAATAGAAGAGACATCATCGAGATTGTAGAGGAAAACCTGATCCAGCTCCGAGGCATCAGGATCAATATCCCTGGGCACTGCGAGATCGATGAGAAACACCGGATTCTCGCGCCGCCGGTCGGCATTTTCGCGAAGCATGTCACAGGTGATGATCCGGCCTGGAGCCGAGGTGCAACTGATCACAATGTCGCTCTTCCACAACTGTGACTCCAGCTCGCAAAAATCACAAACCGACCCGCCCGACTCTGCCGCAAGCAAAGCCACTCTGGCCGCATTTCTACCCGTGAACACAAGGTGACCCACTCCGCGAAGTCTCAACGATTGGGCGGCGAGATTGCCAACCTCCCCCGACCCGACCACCAATACCCGGCAGGGAGCAAGATCCCCAAAGACACGGGTCGCCAAATCAACCGACACGCTGCCGATACTGACCTGTCCCTTCCCGATGCTCGTCTGACTGCGCAGGTATTTGGCCACATGAAACGCCTTCTGAAAAACCCGGTGCAGGCACGGACCTGCGGTTCCCCTCGCGCACGCATCAGCGAAAGCCTGTTTGACCTGCCCGAAAATCTCAGTTTCTCCGATCATCTGGGAGTCCAGCCCCACGCACAAGGCATTGAGATGGCGAACCACCTCCGGACCCTGAAGCAAAACCCACTTTCCATCGTCGACACTGGAGGGCCCGGACGCTGGACCGAGCACGCCCTTCAAACGCTCGACCATCGACGCAACATGACTGAGGTTCTTCAGGCGCACATACAACTCCCACCGGTTGCAGGTATCGATCATGACCGACTCCATCACCTCATCGCCAAGCGCACTTCCGTTCATCAAACCCGCCAGCTCCAAACGGTGCCGGAGGTCCTCCCGCGCCGCGATGTCCGCAAGCCTATGGTTAAGGGAAGCGAGCACCAACACGGGCCCGCCTATCATATCCACGTTTCCTTTCATCCTAGCGGGAGTCTCCTTCCTGCTTAAAGGAAACCGTCTGTTCCGAATCTACAGGCGGATGATCGCGACGGGCATGGTCAACAGGGATCAACGCCAACAAGGCCAACACCCACATCACCAGCCCGGCCCATGCGAAACGCACCCCCTTTATGCGATGCATCAGGCGCATCGCCAACAAAAAGACATAACCCGCCCACACGCCGCAGGCCCATACCCACTTGCTTGCAGGGATATCACCCTCCAGATACATCCAGTCAAAAGATCCTACAAAAAGGGCGGACGAGAGGAAGAAGACACCCACGATCAACACGCCAACTGCCACGCGTTCGGTATGCAATAGCGACGACAAAAGCTGGTAGAACGCGCTGGTGCGCTTCGAGTGGAGAGCATAGTGCTGAATAAGGTGCATCGCTGATAGGACTCCAAGTAATGCAAAAGCTCCATAGCTGAACACCGCCATTGAAGCATGCAATTCCACCCATCTGGATCGGACCGCGGCACTGACGTCATAGGCACTATCCAAACCGGGGACCAACAGCGCGACAGCCCCCAGCAAAACCGCAAGTCCGGACGTGAACAACCCGAGCAGCGACACCCTGAAAACCGGACCGATCACCAGATACAGCAACACCAGTGACCATGTGACAAATCCCAATATCTCAAACGCATTTCCAATCGGGCACGCCTGCACACTCGCACCCCGCCCGTGTAGTCCAAACGAAAGCAGCAGCATCCCAAGCGCCATCACGGGATAGCTCACCATACGGGTCAACCTGCGGCGCTTCGCTGCCCATGTCAGGTGCAAAACAAAAAGGGCGGCGAATACCACCCAGGCATACACAAACCAGGATTTTTCCATTGTCGTCAGCGTTGGGCTGTTTCGAAGCCGCGGATCCGGGACACCATCCACTCAATCCACCGCGCGTTCAGGTTGAGACAGGGAATCTGAGCGAACGATTCACCTCCCGCTTCAAGGAAGGTCTCCTTTCCTTCCATAGCGATTTCTTCCAAAGTTTCCAGACAATCCGTTACAAAAGCGGGACAAATCACCAGCAGTTTTTTTACTCTCTTTGAAGGAAGCGACTCAAGGATTTGGTCAGTGTAAGGCCGAAGCCATGGCTCTCTGCCCAAACGCGACTGGAAAGACACCCCGTATTTATCCGCCGGGATACCTGCGGCCCGGACAAAAGCCCGTACGGTTTCGAAGCACTGATGCCGGTAACAAGTCGCATGCGCCGGATGCTCCACTTCACAACAATCGGACCGGCAAAGGCAATGGGCATGGGATGGGTCGCCCATGCGAAGGTGACTTTCAGGAATTCCGTGAAACGAAAACAGCAAATAATCCCACTCGCCCTTCAAGTAGGGTTCCGATTGGTCAAGCAGTGCATCAATGTAGTCTGCATCCCGGTAAAATGGCTGCACCACCTCGTAGCGCATGCCGGGATGTAGCCGCGCAATCGCATCCGTCGCGCAAACCAAGGCACTTTCATAGCTCGACATCGCATAGTGGGGATACAGCGGCACAATCAACAATTCATCGATCCCATCCGCTTTAGCCTGCTCGATAGCCGCATCGGTCGACGGGTTTCCGTAGCGCATACCGAGATACACCGGCACACCCACCTTCTCCGCCACCCGATCCCGGAACCGCCTGCTGGTCACAATCAAAGGAGAGCCCTCCTCTGTCCACACCCGTGAATACGCCTCCGCCGATCGTATCGGGCGCCTCGGCAAAATCGCCAGATGCACCACCATCCACCTCACCCACGCGCGGGTGTTGATCACCCTTTCATCCATCAGAAACTGGCGCAGATATCTCCTCACGTCGGACACCTGGGTGGAGTCCGGGGATCCCAGATTGAGAAGTAACACAGCTTTGCGTGGCATGCGATCAATCTGCACGCAGTCGCATCTTTTTCAATCCCTGGATTTCATTACCGCCACGATTCAGCAAATTCATCCAAGAATCCCCATGCTGAATTCCGGAGAACTGCAGCAGGCGTGCATTTTCCGAGTCCGCTGCTTGACCGTTTTCCTTCGCGACTTCGACCTGAGCGGCCACTCCTCACAGCGAACCCCATAGAACAGCGGGGCGAGTTGCCTTTGATTGCGTTGTTCCAGCGGGTGATCATCCTCGGCAAATGTGGAAGGCTCTCTTGGATCCAAGAGAGCCTTCACAGTTCAGCCTGTAACCAGACTCAAAAGATCCGGCTATTCCGATGCTTTGATTTGATCCCAGAACTTTGAATAGAGCGTAATCGCATCACCGATCAAACGGACGGTGTCGGACTTCTCCATCTGATCATCGGGAACAAATACGCTTGGATCCTGCTTGAGTTCATCGGAGACAAGGGCGTATGCCGATTGATTGGGAGCCTTGTAACGGGTGAATTCCATGTTTCTCGCAGCGATTTCCGGATCCATGAAGAAATCGAGAAACGCTTCAGCCAATTCCACATTCGGAGCATCCGCGGGAATCACCATGTCGTCACACCAAACCATAAATCCTTCTTCGGGAAGTGCGTAGCGAATCTTCGCATCCGGATTGTCAGCTATGACCTGAGAAATATCGCCGCTGTATCCGTGTACGAGCAAGAACTCACCTGAAGCAAGACCCGGCTTGTATTGCTCGTTTTCAAACTTGGCGATGACCTGCTTCCATTGCTTCACCACTTCTGCCGCAGCCGCAATCTCGGACTCATCCACCGAGTTCACACTATGCCCCAAAGAAAGAAGCGCAGCTCCAAGGGTCTCACGCATGTCGTTAAGCAAGGTGGATCGACCCTTCACGTTCGGATTCAAAAACACAGACCAACTGGGCTTCAGATCGGGAAGCACGTCTTCCCGATACCCAATGCCGGTTGTGCCGAGCATATACGGCACGCTGTAGAGCATATCGGAGTCGATCGCATTGCGTTTCAAATACTTTGGATCAATGTTCGAGCGATTGGCCAGTGCTTCATGATTCAGGTCATGAAGCAAACCCTCCTGATGCATGATTGCAGCCTGATAACTGGTCGGAAAAATCACATCGTAACCACTCGCACCGGCTTTTATCTTGGCATACATGGTCTCATTGGAGTCGAAGTAGTCGAGGACAACCCGACAGGCATTGGCCTTCTCGAAATCCTTGACAACCTCCGGATCCAGATAATCCGCCCACGTGTATACATGCAGAACCGGTTTACCGGACGAACACGACAGGGTTGCGAATGATAGCGCCACGACAAATGCGGCACAAACGGGGATCAGGTATTTTTTCATAGGCGCGACTGACTGGTTTGGATGTTCTTGGTAAGCATGCGTTGACCAACAATAACAATAGAAAAGGTCACCAGCATAAAAAGAGTGCAAAGGGCATTGATGATCGCAGGTGATCCCATCTTCATCATGCTGTAAACGTAGACTGGCAATGTGGCACTGCCTGGTCCGGACACGAAGAACGTGATCACGAAATCATCGATCGAAAGGGTGAAAGCGAGCAATGCACCGGCGAGAATACCCGGCCCGAGAACGGGCAGCAGAATCCGCCAGATAATCGTCCCCCACCCGGCTCCCAGATCCTGGGATGCTTCTATGAGCGCCATGTCAAAATCCTGCAGCCTGCCCAGCACCACAAAGGCCACGTAGCTTGTGCAAAAGGTGATGTGCGCCACGATGATCGTGGGCAAACCGAGGGGAATATGCATATGGACGAAGAACAACAGCAGGCTGATCCCCATCAGAATATCCGGAAATACCAGTGGGGCATATACCAGCAGGTAATGGGCATGCTGGATCCGGCTCCGGTAATGATGGAGCGTCCACGCGCCCAATGTTCCAAGGATGGTTGAGCAGATCGTCGAAAACAAAGCCACCACAGCCGTATTCTGAGTCGCTTTCCAGACCGCCCGGTTTTCAAAAAGCAGCCCATACCACTTGAAAGAGAAACCCTGCCAGCTTCCTCCGTATTTCGATGCATTGAATGACTGGATGATCAGGAGGACAATAGGCAGGTAGAAAAACACCAGCACCACCATCGACACCACCATCGGAAGACGACTGCGTCTCATGTGGACGACCTCCTTTGCGAAGTTGCGATCTGACGCAACTGCATCACCACAACCGGAGTCAGAACAACTGCCGCCAAAATCGCCGCAAGTGCGCTTGCATGTGGCAGGTTTCGATCCGAAAAGGTCCGCTGGGCGATCCGGTTTCCGATCATTTCGCTGTTAGGACCTCCCACGATTTCAGGGATCGCGTAAGATCCAAGCGCCGGAATAAAAACCACCAAAACAGCGGTGACCAAACCAACCCGTATACCGGGCAGAAAGATGCTCCAAAAAGCCCTCAGCTTATTCGCACCGAGATCCAGAGCTGCCGACATCAGGTTGAAATCGAACTTGTCCGCCGCAGCATAGATGGGAAGGATCGCGAACGGCAAATAGGTGTAAACCAACACCAGGAGGATCGCACCTTCGTTGTAGAGCAAGCTCACATCTTTGCCCACAATTCCGAGCGCCATCAACCCGTTTTTGATCCACCCTTCCGGGTGCAGAATCGTCTTCCACGCGAAAATACGGATCAGAAAATTGGTCCAGAACGGTAGAATCACCAGGAGCAACATCAGGTTGCGCTTGCGCTGGGGGATCGTTGCAAGCCAATAGCTTACTGGAACCGCAAGCAGGATGCTAATCGTAGTGGTCAAGGCGCTCAACCACAGGGTGCGCCAAATGATCTGAGGATAGCTAGGCTGAGCCAATGAACGCAAGGTATCGAGCGTCCATCCTTCGCCAATACCTCCATAAATCGAAGGCGGCTTGAAAGCGATCATCCCCACGATAATGGTCGGAATGACAAAAAAAACCGACAGCCAAACAAGAGAAGGCGCGCTCAAGAGAATCTCGGGCCATCGATTCGGAGGATCGCGGGGAACCGTCTTTTCTGGCTTCGCCCCACTCATGCCATATCCTCCCCGAGAGCCATCAGCGCCTCGTCTTTTTCCTCGTAGCGTTGGAGCATATAGCCATCTTCCGCATGCCAGCCCAACCAAACGGTTTCGTCCCATGTGATTGGTTTTTCGTCCAACAGATAGCGGCCGTGCTGTTGTTCAACAATAAGGATATAGTCTCCGCATTCGAGCCGGTACTTCGTCGAGGATCCCATGTAGATGAGGTCCACAACCTTGGCTTGAATCACGTTGCGGTGCTCACTGTCGGGCGGACGGTTCCGGAACAACCTGAACTTCTCCGGACGAACCGAGAGGTTCACCGAGTCCCCTGGCTTGAGGTTTTTGTCGTTCCAGGCAATCACGCGGCCGATGCTCTCCACCTCAATTCTGCAATACTCCGGAGAAACCGTTTCACAAACCCGTCCATTGAGAAAGTTCGTATCCCCGATGAAAGCTGCCACAAAGCTGCTTTGAGGTGCTTCGTATATCTCGGCCGGAGTGCCGATCTGCTCAATCTTACCCAGATTCATCACCCCGATACGGTCGGAAAGACTCATCGCCTCCCCCTGATCATGGGTGATATAGAGAAAGGTGATCCCTACTTCGTCGTGAATGCTGTCGAGCTCAATGAGCATGCGCTGACGAAGCTTGAGATCCAACGCGGCCAACGGTTCGTCCAACAACAGCAACTGTGGCTTGTTCACCAGCGCACGTGCAATCGCAACCCGCTGCTTCTGGCCCCCACTTATCATATGCGGCTTCTTGTGTGCATGATCCCCCAGTTCCATGAGATCGATCATCTCGCCCACCGATTTGCGAACGACGTCAGAAGGTTTGCGGGACATTCGCAAGCCAAACGCAATGTTCTCCCAAACGGTCATGTGAGGAAACAGGGCATAGTTCTGAAACACCGTATTCACTGCCCGTTTGTTCGGAGGGAACCGGGTAATATCCTGCCCGTTGAGCAGCACGGAACCGCTGTCTGGCATTTGAAACCCAGCCAAGATACGCAGCAGCGTGGTCTTGCCACATCCACTCGGACCCAATAGCGAGAATACTTCTCCCTGTTTGAGAGACAGGCTCACATTATTGACCGCCACGAGATCGTCGAAGCGCTTGATGACGTTCTGTAACTCGATGAAATCGCCCATCTTCGTTCTCACAGAATCTGGACGATGCACGGACGGGCAATGCCACTCCATCTGCCCTGGTTGAATCCGTTCATATCCAAATCACGCCAATCATAAACGCAAATCCCGGACCAAATGCAATGCTTTCGTACAACATATTGACGAAGACCGATTGCACAAGAAACGCCGCACCACACGGGGTAAAAGGACTATTCTCAAACAGCTATCCCTGTAGGAGTCTCAGGGCGTCGAACACACCCATCTAAAGTCCGTATTCCCCAACGGATCGATTTGCCTATCCCGTTTCCGGAACCCAACGGATTATGTATTATCAATCCTCTTCCTCGGACACGAGGTGAACGATACCACTGGGACTCTTCACCCAAAATGCGGATGATCCTTTGGGCATAACCTCGATGTCATCCCGCCTGACCACGCCCTTTTCCTTGAGGTAATCAGCCGCTTCCTTCGTCGACGGACAAAGCACTTCGAGCCAGATTTCAGCTTGGCTCATTGATGGGGAACGGTCAATCCAGAGGCGTTTTCCCCCGAAATCAAACACCACGCTACCCCGGTCCGATTCGCGGAGAACCGGCAACCCGAGTGTCTCGCGGTAGAAAGCAACCGTGGCATCGAATTCATCCGACGGAACCTTGATCGCGAGATTGTTTCCAGCTGAAAAGGACACATGCATCACCGATCAGTTTGTCAGCTAAGTCGCGGGCGTCAAGACCCTCTGTCTGGTTTCCGGAATTGCCGGATTGGAAAGTTTTCGGAAAATCCTTTTGACACGCAATGCTTCGGGGGCAACCTGAGTTCCCTGTGCCCTTCCAGAAGGAAGCGAAGGCTCGGACGCACCGTCCGGTTCCAGCCTCTCCGCCTGCCCGGGCTATCCTTGAGACTCATGTCAGCAGCACATCGATTTCCCCCTCTTTTGTCTTACACGGATTCAAAGGACTCCGCGCCGTATGAGGCGTGGCGGGATTCCTTCCGCTTGAAAGTGCCTTCGAAGTTCAACTTCGCGTATGACGTCCTCGGCGCAATCGCAGCAGATCGTCCGGGAGCAACGGCACTCGTCACCTGCGACGATCAGGGCGCCTCAAAATCCTACACTTTCGGCGAGATCGAGCAGGCCAGTAACCGGGCTGCCTCCTTTTTCCTGAGGTGCGGACTCCGGAAAGGCGATGCGGTTCTTCTGCTCCTGAGGCGCCGGCCGGAATTCTGGTTCGCACTTCTTGGCTTGCACAAGATCGGTGCGGTTGCCGTCCCAGGAACCCATCTTCTCACGGCCAAGGATATCGCCTTCCGGGTCAAAGCGGCCGACATCCGCATGATTGTGGCCGTTGACAGCCCGTTTTTGAGAAACCACATTTCCGAAGCCGAGGAAATGATCGAACCCGGCGTCATCCTGAAAGCATTGGTCCACGATGACAATGCGGGGATGGACGGCGGTTGGGTGAGCTTCAACCGGGGAATGGACGCTGAGTCCGGCGTATTCACCAAGCCGCGTGATACCGATCTTCCGGGACCAAAGGATCCGATGTTGATTTACTTCACGTCCGGAACCACCGGGCATCCAAAGATGGTGATGCACGACTTCCTTTACCCGATTGGACATATCGTCACCGCAAAATACTGGCAACAGGTCAAAATCGGCGGATTGCACCTGACCCTCGCGGACACCGGATGGGCAAAAGCCGCATGGGGCAAAATATACGGACAGTGGTTCGCCGGATGCGCGGTAATGGCCTATGACTTCGACCGTTTCAATCCACGGAAACTCCTTGATGTCATACAGGAACACGGTGTCACTTCATTCTGTGCGCCACCTACCGTATACCGATTCCTCATCCGGGAAAACCTCGAGTCATGGAATCTTTCAGCACTGGAACACTGCACAGTTGCAGGAGAACCGCTCAACCCCGAGGTATTTGATGCGTTTTTGCGGGGAACGGGCATTAAACTTATGGAAGCCTACGGGCAGACCGAACTGACCCCGGTCATTGGAACCTT
This sequence comes from Opitutales bacterium, assembly GCA_033813415.1. Taxonomy (GTDB): domain Bacteria; phylum Verrucomicrobiota; class Verrucomicrobiia; order Opitutales; family JAFGAQ01; genus JAFGAQ01. The sequence goes on from JAPXRV010000022.1 coordinate 33,420, forward strand.
CCGCGGAGTTGAGCCACGTCCCGGGTCCATGGGCAAGCCAGCTCCTCTGTGGGACGTCTGCCTGCTCGACGACAGCGGAAATGAATGCGCTCCGGGCATTCCCGGGCAAATCGCACTTCGCATCGGCAAGCAGCCCCCTCCGGGTTTCATGATGATCACCAACAACCCGGGGCACCACTGTGCATCGGCGGCTCTGGTCGACGGCATATACTACACCGGCGACATCGCCCGAAAAGATGAGGACGGATATTTCTGGTTCATCGGACGCAACGACGACATCATCAAAAGCTCAGGCTACCGCATCGGGCCATTTGAGGTTGAAAGCGCTCTTATCGAGCATCCGGCTGTCGTCGAATGCGCGGTGACCGGCATTCCGGACCCGGACAGGGGCAATGCCGTAAAAGCAACTGTCGTGCTCGCGAACGGGTTCAAGGGATCACCGGAGCTGGCCACCGAACTGCAGGATTTCGTCAAGACCTCCACCGCTCCCTACAAGAGCCCGAGGGTCATCGAATTTGTCAAGGAATTGCCCAAGACCATCAGTGGAAAGATCCGCAGAGTGGAAATCCGCGCATCAACTTCCTGAGCCAATCCGCAGGTCAACCGGGGCGTGGGTTCAATTGCCCGGACGCTTCCCGGATAAAGGTAATCCTCATGCGTTTGCCAGCCTTCTGCAGTATGCCCGGAGGAAAACAGCAATGCGTTCCCTCATGATGGGTCTCGGCACGATCTGGTCAATCAGCCCGGCTTCGAGCAAAAACTCAGCCGTCTGGAAACCTTCCGGAAGATCCTGCTGAAGGGTCTCCTTGATCACCCGTGGACCTGCAAAACCGATCAGGGCTCCGGGCTCGGCCAGAATCAGATCTCCCAGCGTCGCGAAACTCGCCGTCACCCCTCCGGTGGTGGGATTGGTCAGCACCGAAATGTATGGGACTCCCGCATCGGAGAGCCGCCCGATCGCCGCGCTGGTCTTGGCCATCTGCATAAGGCTCAAAATACCCTCGTGCATGCGGGCTCCACCTGATGAGCTGACTATGATCAACGGGATACGGCGCTCAAGTGAGCGCTCCGCTGCACGCACGATCTTCTCACCCACCACCGATCCAAGGCTACCACCGAGAAAACGGAAGTCCATAACACCCAAACTGACCGGCATCCCATGCAAAAGACCGGTTCCCGAGACAAAGGCGTCATTCTCCTTCGTCTTGCGGCGGTTCTCCTCGATCTTCATCGCGTAGGACGCTCCGTTCGCAGCAAATGAAAGCGGATCCACTGGGCGCACCTCACGGTCTTCCTCAACAAAACTGTCTGTGTCGAGCAAAGCATGGATGCGTGCACGCGCATTGATCGGGAAATGGTATCCGCTCCCGGGCACAACCATGAGGTTGTTTTCAAGATCCTTGTGGTAGATGATCTCTCCACTCAACGGACACTTGCTCCAAAGCCCCTTGGGAATGTCTTTCTTCTGATAGACAATCGTTGAGTATGAAGGTTTGCTGAAAAATGCCATGGCTCGATGATGCGTTGGGTGTCAGAACAGTCTTCTCTCTCCGGATCAGAAAACCCTGTCATGACAACAGAAATTTTCTGCTGGCGGGAAACAGCTGACATGCCCAAACGAAACCCGATTCGCCTCTGCATCAAGCGAAAACCCCCGTTTTGATCAAGATTCCCGGATCGTCCGCCCCCGATCATCACATTTTGCAGGGACCAACCCGATGTGTCATATGTATGAGCACCCTGCCGATAATCCGGACTTTCCCCCGCCCCCGGGATCGGTTTGGATATTGCTCATCCGGGGGATGGAGGTGGATTCAAGATCGACATCAACCAATCCACTCAACACCATCACCCCAAAAAGAAAACGGGCACGCACCCGAACCCCATACACAGCACAAAAACAGGAGACGACCATGAGATACGGATATTTTGACGACGCTGCCAAGGAGTATGTCATCGACAAGCCCAACACGCCAAGATCGTGGACCAACTATTTGGGAGACACGGAATTTGGTTCAGTGATCACCAACAACGCCGGTGGATACGCATTCTTCCGCTCGGCCGCCGAAGGGCGCTTTCTGCGCATCCGGTACAACAACATTCCGATGGACCAGCCGGGGCGGTATTTCTACTTGCGCGACCGGGACTCCGGCGATTTCTGGTCGAGTTCATGGCAACCCGTCGGCAAACCGCTTGATCAATACGAGTCCGTATGCCGCCATGGCACTGCCTACACCATCATCGAATCGAAGTATTCCGGAATCAAAACAGAGTCCACTTACTTTGTGCCGATGGGACAGCGCTTCGAATATTGGAAGCTTAAGGTGACCAACACCAGCGACAAACCGCGCAAGCTTTCGGTATTCACCTATTGCGAATTCAGCAACAACTGGAATATCGAACAGGACAACTTCAACCTCCAGTACACGCAGTACATCGGCCAGTGCGTAATGAAGGATGGCATCATCCGGATGGCGATCAATGACAACCTGGACGCCGATCCCGAAAACCTCGCCAACAACCATCAGGGACAGCGTTCCTGGATGGGCCTGATCGGCGCTGACCCTGTCGGCTACGACCTGAGCCGCGAGGCCTTTGTCGGCACCTACGGCTCTTACGAAAAGCCGGACGTAGTCGCCAGCGGCAAAAGCCTGAACTCCGAATCCTACGGAGACAATTCCTGCGGTTCCTACCATGTGCAGATCGACCTCGCACCGGGCGAAAGCAAGGAATTGCTCGTGCTGCTCGGCATCGGAAAAGCCGAGGTTGAAGGCAAAGCGACCCTCGCCGAGTTCGGCTGTTTCAAGCGCGCCGCTTCGGAGTTCGAAAAAGTCCGTTCATATTGGCACGACCGCATCTCCGGGATCACGGTCAAGACTCCCGACGGCGAGTTCGACAGCATGGTCAACGTCTGGAATGCCTACAACTGCCTGATCACTTACGCCTGGTCCCGCGCGGCCAGCTTGGTCTACAACGGCGAACGCAACGGTCTCGGATTTCGCGATACCGTTCAGGACATTCTCGCCGTGCTGCCCTGCATTCCGGAAGAAGCCGGAAAACGCCTTGAACTCATGCTGTCCGGGCAGTTCTCAAATGGCGGCGCACTTCCCGTGGTGAAGCCTTTCGAGCATAAGCCGGGCAAAACCCCCGTCATTCCGGATGGTGAATTCCGGTCCGACGACTGTCTGTGGTTCTTCAACACAGTTCCCGCGTATGTTGAGGAGACCGGAGACTATGGATTCTATAGCAAAGTCATTCCCTACGCCGACAAGGGAGAAGCCACCGTATTCGGACACCTCAAACGCGCACTCGAGTTTAACCTCGAACGCACCGGCGCTCATGGACTTCCCTGCGGCCTGAAGGCGGATTGGAACGACTGCCTGCGACTCGGATACCGTGGCGAAAGCCTCTTCGTAGCATTTCAGGTGCGCCTCGGTCTTTCGGTCTACGCCGAAATCGCCGCATCACTCGGAGAAAAGGCGGAACAATCCTGGGCGCTCAAACAGCGTGAGGATCTCGATGCCCGCATCCAGAAATTCTGCTGGAGCAAGGACCGCTTTATCTGGGCCATTGGCCAGGACGGCACATTCTACGGAACCCATGAATCCAAGGAAGGTGCGGTCTACCTCAATACTCAGGTATGGGCCGTCATCAGCGGCGCTGCGACCCCCGATCAGGCCAGAACCTGCATGGACACCCTCAAGCGCGAATTGAGCACCGAATATGGAGTCATGCTGTGCGCACCGGCCGTCAAAACGATGCCGGCAGACGTCATGCTCGCGATTCTATTCAACCACGGAACAAAGGAAAACGCCGGGATCTTCAACCACCCGCAAGGCTGGGTCGTCATGGCCGAATGTCTCCTTGGAAACGGAGACCTTGCCTACCAATACCACCGGGCTTACATGCCGGCTGCGTTCAACGACAAGGCTGAAATCCGGCAGTCCGAACCCTACGTGCATTGCCAGTCGACCCACGCGAAATACAGCCCGCAATTCGGCGCGGCCCGCATCCCATGGTTGTCGGGCACGGCCGCCTGGTCATATTACAGCGCGACCGCCCATATTCTTGGAGTCCGGGCCGAAAACAACGGTCTCCGGATTGACCCGTGCATTCCGTCAGACTGGCCAGGATTCACCATGGAACGCCGTTTCCGTGGAAAAACCGTTCGCATCGAAGTTCAGAATCCGAAGGGCCTCAACCGCGGCATCGCATCCCTGACCATCAATGGAAAGGCACTCGCGGGCGACCTCGTCCCTTCAGCAGAACTTACGGACGGAGCCAAAGTCGTAGCCATCCTCGGCTAATAGAAACTCTCCCCTACAACCACAACACATCCAAATGCGTGCGGATAGCATCCGCCGCTACTTGCAGGCCATGTAGGCGTTCGCCCTCATGGCCTGCATTGTTTTGTTTCCTCAAAGGCCACTCACAAAAGGAATGCACATGGTTTCTATAGCTGAGGAAATCGCCTCAAGACCGAAACTACGATCACATCATCGGACTGACCTTTATCGGAGTGGATGCCTGCAGTAGCCACCCATACGCCTTGGACGTCCTCGTCATTCCGATGCATAATTACATTGCATCCTCACAGGATTTCAAATTCTCTCCACGGCTGTCTGCTTCGTTCTGTCACCCCCCGACATCAATCGACTTATTACAGGCAAACGGAATGAACGAAACAGCAGCGATCGCAGGTGAGCAAACATCCGCGTGGAGAAGCTTTAAAGGCGACTCCTGGCGGAACGAAATCAACGTCCGTGATTTCATCCAGAACAACTACACCGCATACAAAGGTGATGAGTCCTTTCTGGTGGGTCCGACAGAACGCACCAGCGAGCTGTGGCAAAAAGTGCAAGCCCTCCTGCAACAGGAGCTCGATGCAGGGGGCGTTCTGGATGCCGACACCAAAGTCGTCAGCGGCATTGCCTCGCACGATGCGGGTTACATCGACCGGGTCCTGGAGCAGATTGTCGGGCTTCAGACCGACAAGCCCCTCAAGCGCGCCCTGATGCCCTACGGCGGGCTTAGGGT
>JAPXRV010000023.1:0-38332 GCA_033813415.1 Opitutales bacterium
ATCTAACACCCTCCATATCCGTGTCCATCATCCCCATCAGTGGTTGGCTTCTTCCCATCCGCAGATGGACGCAGATAGAATTTCGGCATTTCCCTTGGGAGGAGGGAAAGGGGTCAGTCCACGCTTTCTAACATTTTTGGTTTTTTCCATGTCGGTTCGTCGCCCGATGCGGTTTTCCGATGGTAACCGATCCGGGTGCTCACCGACTTCGCCGTCACTCGGAGCAGGCCCTTCGGTTTCCATGCGTGGGGTGGATGGCAGAAACGGGGATAGTGGACGAGGCAAGCTGGACTGGCAGGGATACATCAAAGAGGCAGGAATTGCCTCGATTCAAACACGCCCTCCCCCTCCCGACAAGCATGGAATCCGGAATGGTTTTCCAAAAACAAGAGTCATTGGACAGACCCCTCGCAGTTCCATATTCCATAAAAGAAAAGAGACCGCCTAAAGGCCGGACTCCAACAATGCGCCCCCTGATTCACCTTCCCCATCAGTGGTTGATTCCCTTTTCATCCACAGATTGGGCTCAGTTTTCCGCAGATTGAGAAATTCACTTCTCCACCCTTCGTGTCCTCCGTGCCCTTGTGGTGAAGATTCTTGAATTCTTCATACTAACGCCGGTCAGCATGACCGACCCGATAGAGAATCGAATGTCGGAACACTCACGTGTTCCGCTACGGGGAAAACGCGGGGAAATGATCCTGTAAATCTTTCTTTGGGTCTCCGGGACTTTGCGTGAGAACATCTTCTTCTTTCATCCAACAACACCGGTTCGGAACGCTTACGCGTCCCGCTACGAAAGAGCTCCGTGTTCGATGGGATCTTTATGGCTAAGATTCTTTTTCCAATCCGAGAATCCGGGAGACGGAAATCTCACGATTTCCGCTACGAATCCAGAAACCTGACAATCTCCCTTTGCGGCTTTGCGCCTTAAGTGCAGACGCTGCATGCAGCGTCAAACGGGCGTGAGGCGAATCCTCTTCAATCCTGTCTATCCTGTTAATACTGTCCAAAAAATGACGAGTCGACAGGATTGCCATGGATACCTCATCCGTCAGCGTAAATCCTGCTCTCCTTTCGTGTCAGTTCCGGAAAATCTTCGATCGATAAGCGATTCAGAATCCTTCCATCCAAACCCCACCTTGTGGGCATTAGGCTTTCCACTGAAACGGGTCGATCACCGGAACACCCGAGCATTGGAAATCCCGAATGTTCCGGGTCACCACTGTCAACTGATAGACCGCTGCGGAAGCCGCGATCAGTCCGTCAATGACCGGCATCGTCCTCTCAGCATTCATGATCCCCCACCTATCGACAATGGATTCGTCGATGCGAATGACCTGCTCATTGTATCGACTGAGCAACGACTCAAGCCATTTTTCAAAGGCTGGACACTGCTCAGGCGATCGTCTGCGAAGGGTTTCTATGCCTCGACGGATTTCCCCGATGGAAAGAACGCTTATGAAATGCTGCCTGTCCGCAACGGACAGTGCCCATTGCCTGACGCTGACATCGCAAGCACGGCCCTTTCGCAGCTCGCTCAAGACATTGGTGTCGAGAAGAAAGGCCATCACAAATCAAGTTGTCTTGTGTCCAACTCCGCGCTGCGATCAATGGGCAGTTCAATATCCGGAGCCACGGCGTTCGCCTCGTTGACAAGAAACCCGATGAGCGAAGCATCGTCATCCATCCTCGATAGGGCCTGTTTCAGTATCCTCCGATGCTCCTCTTCAACCGATACTCCATGGGCCCTCGCACGGGACCGGAGTCTCCTCACAAGATGGGAATCAAGGTTTCTGACCAACAACTGAGGCATAGGACATACCAATTGATAGCATTGATAGCAAAGTCAAGTCACGACCTCAACCTGTCGATATGGATTCGGCCTCGCCACAAGGTTTGGAGGCTGAAAGAAGAGGGTTAACCACGAACGACCCGAAAATCACGAAAGAAGAGGAAAACAGTATTCAACCACTGATGCACCTGATAGACACTGATGGGATGATATCTAACACCCTCCATATCCGTGTCCATCATCCCCATCAGTGGTTGGCTTCTTCCCATCCGCAGATGGACGCAGATAGAATTTCGGCATTTCCCTTGGGGTTCTGTGAGTTCTATGTGATCTTTTGTGGCTAACCTCATCTCCCGCCATCGTAGCGGGAGCATCCCTGCTCGCGCCCTTTGTTCAAAATCGACGTCCCACGAATAATGGTGAGCATTAGCTCCCCCCTACTCTGAAGAGAGCGACGGCTGAAGCCGCCGCCTCCGGGGAAACGGCCCTTTTCGTGACTCATGTGTGGTTCAATGCTCTTCTTCCCTCTGCGACTCCGGGTCTCTGCGCGAGTAAATCTTCTTCTTCAAACCAGTAATTCCTGTTTTTGAAGAATACTGTTCACGACGCAGCAAACTCAACTTAGGGGATCTGAGGAAAAACCGGGAGCGCCGGGGGTAAGGCAGGCTTTGGAACTTGACCCCTCCTGCCGATGTGGCATGATGCGCGATTTTTACCGATCATGGAAACCGAACTCAAAATGGATACCCTCATTTCCCTGCTCAAGCGCAGGGGATTCATCTTTCAGGCCTCTGAAATCTACGGAGGCATCAACGGTTTCTATGACTATGGTCCATTGGGGGTGGAGCTTCGCCAGAACATCAAGAATGCCTGGTGGAAGGACATGGTCCAAATGCGCGACGACATCGTCGGCGTGGATTCGTCGATCATCCAGAGTTCCAAGGTATGGAAGGCATCGGGACACCTGGATAACTTCACGGACCCGCTGGTGGACTGCAAGGAATCCAAGATGCGGTTTCGCGCGGATCAGCTTTTCTGGGCAGAGGTCAAAGTGGCCGGAGCCTCAATCGGGTATATTTCGCTGATGGAATGCGCCGATCTCGAACAGGAAGCGGAGAAGCTCGCACTCGAACTCAAGCGCAAGAAGGCGGTGCAGGGCAATTTGGATCCTCTTAACGTGCGTGACTTCACGGAAGCCAGCGCGGAAGAGATCCCTCAGATCCCCTCCCCTGCGACCGGAAAGCCCGGATCGCTGACGCCTCCGAGGGCATTCAACATGATGTTTTCGACGCATGTGGGTGCGCTGGCAGATGAATCTTCAGTGGCATACCTGCGTCCGGAAACCGCACAGGGGATCTTCACCAATTTCAAAAATGTGGTGGACTCCTCCCGTGTGAAAGTTCCGTTCGGAATCGCCCAGATCGGAAAAGCATTCCGCAACGAGATCACGCCCAGGAACTTCATTTTCCGCTCACGTGAATTTGAGCAGATGGAGATCGAGTATTTCATTCAGCCCGACGACGATGTGTGGCCGAAGTGCCACCGCGAATGGATCGACAACTGCATCAACTGGTTGGTCAGCATCGGGATTCCGCGCGATCGGCTCGGCGAGCATATTCATCCGAAGGAGAAGCTTTCCCACTATTCACGGGCGACGACCGACATCACATTCGACTTTCCGTTTGGCCGGCAGGAACTCTGGGGCATCGCAGCACGCGGAGCCTTTGACTTGACCCAACATCAGGAATTCAGCGGAAAGACCCTCGAATACTTCGACGAGGCCCGTAAGGAAAAATACATCCCGCATGTGATCGAGCCTTCGGTGGGAGTGGATCGCACCTTGCTGGCGGCACTCTGCGCGGCTTACGATGAGGACGAAATCGAAGGTGAGAAGCGCGTGGTTCTGCACCTGAATCCGCGTATCGCTCCGGTGCGTGCGGCGGTATTCCCCCTCGTGAAGAACAAGCCGGAGCTGGTGGATCTGAGCGACCAACTCTACCGCAAACTCAAGCGCAGGTGGAACGTGGCCTACGATGCATCCGGTGCAATCGGAAGACGCTACCGCCGCATGGACGAAGTGGGAACCCCCTACTGCATCACCGTGGACTTTGATTCGCTCGAATCCGGAACCTTCACCGTGCGCGATCGTGACACCACGACACAGACGCGTATGAACGAGGCCGAAATCCTCGCGTTCCTATCGGAGAAGATTGACGGTTGAGCCGGCGCTGTCGCCGGACTCAGTTCGATGGATTGAAGATAAACCGGGGGATCTTATTCGCCCCCGGCCTGATCTTCCAAAAGCAGCGGATCCGGCAATGTTGGCCGTTTATCGATCAGGATGGCCGCCCTGCGTTTGCGTCCATCCATCATGATCCGCAATGGCTTCGGAAAGCGGACATGACGGAAATGGCGGGTCTCGGTGATGAGTGGCTGCTGCTGTAGAATATCCCATCGGATCTTGTCGGTTGACGAATTGTGCTTCACGGAGAAATACCCGATGTTCATGGACGTCACGTTGTGGAAAAAGTGCGATCCGAGAGAAGAATCCAAGGGGAAGTTCTCAAGACTGGTCTCAACGATAACCTTGGCATGTGAAATCTGCGCCCAGTTCACTGGCACTCCGAGGAATTGATCCCTTGTGCCCCAACGCCCCGGAGCGATCAACACGTAGTTGCGGCCTTCACGGGTCATCTGGCGGTTGAGTTTATCAACCTCGGATGCCATCTCAAGGGTCTCAAGCTTGCTGAAGCGTTCGGGATCGGCGTATATGACGTCACTGATCGAATCAATTTCCCCGTTTCCGAGACTCGACTGGGTATAGAGAACGAGGGCGTTTCGATCAATCCGGTCAAGCGAAACCGTCTGTGTGTTCAGTCCGGTGACGAGCGGCTTGATTTGTAGCAGATAAAATGTCGGAAGGTTGTTTTTGCCGCGATCCAGATCGACTGCGTATTCGATTTCCACCGGTGAACCGAGGGCCTCTTCCACATCGCGGAGGATCACATTGAGGGTCTGGGCAAGCGGGATGTAATCATGCTGGAGGATACTCGCGAAATCGACGATCCGCGGACCCCTTGCATCGAGCCCGGGCTCCACGCGGTCGTTATCGACATCATACACGGATGCGCAATGCTTGAGGGTGCCGTGCTTCTCGGCAACGGCGATATCAAGCAGTTCAAGGGAAGCGAGCTCGCCATCCTGAAGCAGGTCACAGGACAGATCGTTGCACTTGAGCGCGTAGAATTTCACCTGGGTGCTGTTGAGCAGGTCACGGGTGCTGTAGACAGATGCCTTCGGGTAGGTCGGAGAGAATCGGTAGGACTTCCATCCGTTGACGACATAGGAGCCCAACCCGACCGCGGCGACTGCGAAACCCTCCTCGGGCTTCATATCGGCAACCGGGTAATAGTTGTGCGACTGGGCCACTCCGCTGATGTGCGGGTAGTAGTAGTCCCCATGAGATGAGCCGACGAGCTCCTGAAGGATCACGGCCATCCGTTCATCCTCGATGCGGTGGTTAATGGCTTCAAAGTAACTCCGGGCATCGTCTGAATACACAGAAGCAAAGATCAGCTTGATTGCGTTTGAAATCAGCTCAAGCACCCGGCGCTTGTTCGCATGGCAATTTGGAATGATATAGGTATCAAAGACCCCCGAGAAAGGCTGTGTAATGGAATCCTCCGATGTGCTGGAGGAGCGCACGGCGATCGGCTTGTCGACCTGACTGAGGAAGACCTTGAGCTTGTACATCAGCGCATTTGACAGGCTTGCCTCGTAGAAGCAGCGCCTCAGCTCAGCGTAGGACACATCCGGGTCCACGACCTTCTCCATGAGCTTGTTGCGGGTGATAAAGGATTGAAACTCATCTGTTCCGATAACGACCGTGATGGGCGTCGAGATGTTGATCCTTGAGCTCAGTCCCGAGAAATCGAGGTTGTAGATGAGAACGTCGATGAAGGCCAGGCCCCTGCCCTTTCCTCCGAGTGAACCACGGCTGAAGGAGACAATATTCTCTTCGTCCAGTGTGCCAGTCTCGTCGAAGCTCATGATTTTGCCACGCTTCTTCTCGCGTTTGTAGTTCTGGATCGCCTCGATCAGGACCTCCCGGGATTCCGCGACGTGCTCCATATCTTTGACCTGGATGGAGTTGATGGTTTTCGCGAGCTGGATCTCGCCCCGCGCCATCAACCAAAGCGAGAACTGATTGTCGATCGCGTGGTTGTAGAAACAAGCATCGGGAATCCGGCGGAGACTGGTCTCGAACTCGCGCAGGGAACGGGCCACGGCCACTTTTTTGCCATCCTCGTCGCGGAACACGAATGGACCGAAACCCAAATGCTTCACGAGGAAACGCTTGAGGTCGTCCAGCAGGGTCTCGGAGTTTTTGTTCACGAAGGAGATCCCCATGGACCGGGCGACTTCCATATTGCGCTGCTCCGAAGACTGAAGCACCACCGGCAGATTATGAATGCGGGAACGGGCATAGGTTATGAACTTCGCGCCCGCTTCCTTATCCACCTTGCCCGCGCGCTCGAACTCGGCGTCCGATATCACGCAAAGCATGTGATCCTTGTATTTGTTGAAAATCGACAGCGCCTCCTCGTAGTTGCGGGCCAGAAGCACCTTCGGACGGGACCGCATCTTACTGATCTTATCGAGTTCGTTTTTCTCAACTTCAGGCAGAATCTGCTGAACCTGATCAAACACGATCGAATACAGAATCTGCAGGTACTTCGAGTAGTAGAATGGCGAATCCTCAATGAGCAAAACCACCCGGACCAGCCCGATGCGGGTATCGTTCTCCACATTGACCCGGTCTTCGATCGATTTCACGATCGCAAAAAGGATGCGTGAATCGCCATTCCAGACGAACAACTCATCGACTGAACGCAAAGAAGGAACCAGACCCTCAAAATACTTCACGTCCGTTTTCTTGTTGAGCAGCAGGTAGATCGGGATCTCCGCATGCTTTTCCCGGATCCGCTCGCTCGTGACGACCGGCGCATTGCGATCGAGCCCCACCATCAGGATCACCAGATCAAACCGGGTGGTCTCCAACAGCTCAAGCGCCTCTTCGGCCGACGAGACGCCCGTGATTCGGGGGAGCGAGAACAGGCTGTATTGGTAAATGATCCCCATGAAGCGCTCGAAAAACGTATCCTCGCTCTCGAGCATGAAGGCATCGTAAAGGGTCGACACAAAGAGGATGTGCTTCACCTTGTAGCGCATCATGTCGAGGTAGACGTATTTCTCGATCGACTGTTGATTGAAGTAGAGCTGCAGGGGTTTGCGGTTCTTGATCAGGGATTCCTTGAACTCATCGTATTTGTGGTGATCTTCTCCGGCCGACACCCCTTTCCGGTTTATGATCTCAAGGCCCTTGCAACTGTTGAGGTATCCGCTGACCAGTTTGGCGATGTTGATTAGCAGGTTCCGCTCCTCCATGAGAAACGGACCATCATACTCCACCGGAAATTCCTTGAGGTATGCGATCTCGATGCTGCCCTTGTTCTTGTCGACGGTTTGGATGTTCTCCTTCTGCATCCAATCGGTCTCGTGAAAATTGGGAGTCGAATAGACCCGCCCTTCAAACTCGATCCGGCAGGCGGTGTATTTCGGATACTGCCAGGACAAAGGCAGAATGTTGCAGATGCGTTGAAGCGTCTCATGCACATTGTTCCCCTCATCGATGATCCTTGAGGTCTGGTTGATGGCATTGAGCTCCTTCACGCGCTCGGCGTTGATGCGCTTGATCCGACCGAAGCGGTCACGCGCCGCATGGCCCGCGATGAGGTTCGCCACGTTGATCAGGAAATTCCGCTCCTCTTTAAGGAACGGGCCTTCGTCGGCACCAGGAAAGCTCTTTAGGTAAAAAACGTCGATCTGCCCCTTCTTACGGTCCGGAGTCTTGAACACCTGAGTCTGACTCCACTCGGTCTCGCGGAAACCCTCACTGAGAAAAATCCGGCCCTCGTAGGAAATCCGGACGGCGGTGTACTTGGGATACTGCCATGCCGCAGGCAAATGCTGGCAGATCTCCTCAAGGGCACGTGTCATGGGCCAACCCTTGTTGAGGATCTTGTTCACGCGCAGGATGCCCGCGAGCTCCTTCTGACGCTCCTGATAGTGATGCCGCAGTTCACGCAGGCCCGAGACCGCCAGACCGGACTTGATTGCGCTGATCCACTGAGGGAACAAACGCGAAATCTGTTGCTGCTTTCCCGGGTCCTTGCTGTCCGGCTGCTGCAGCGCAAGCTCGACGACCCCCTCGGTCTCATCCGGCACCCGGAACCGGCCTTGAATGACGGTCGCCTCATCCCTTCCGGTGGAACTCCGGAAGTCCCCTGACTCATGGCGGATCCGCACCGCTACCACGTCAGGATAGGCACAGCGGAGAATGGCATCGCAACAACCTTTGAGGAAAACCGGAGCCGTCGATTTCCGGTCGATCAGGCGCAAAATCTCGCCTGTTGTGGATTCAAATCCCGACGGCTGGTCGGCTTCCTGAGAAAGTGAACTGTCGCTACCTGTCATAAGGTTCCGTCCCGTTGGATCATCGTGTTATTACTGCCCGGCCAAACCGCGTCGAAAGAAGCTTCCGGTTACGGACATCCCATACCCGAATGAAAGGATTCTGATACTGAACGTCAACCGGTCCGGACATGGATCGGCTTCATAACGCATACCAAACAGCATTTTGACACCCTAATCGCTTCGGATGGTGCATCAAGCTTCAAATCCGGATACGGTTTATGCATTTCCGGACACAAATCATGTCAACATGGATCGCCCCGCCTGAAAATGAACATCCGGCATTGACTACCCGTCTGATCAGAAGGATAGTCAGGAGCAGTCGGGAGAGCCATTTTCCTTGGAATCCCGGGTTGTTCGCGTCTCATCCCTCAAACACACGCAATCATTCCTTTAACCATGAACCTCCGATCCATTTTCATCACGATCGCCCTAGTCTCACCAATCTCATTTCTGGGAGCAGCCGACAAGGCGCTCGAATGGGCTGTCCGGACCACCAGTATTGACGAGGCCCGGGAAGTTGCGGTCGATTCCAAAGCGACCTTCAAAGGGCAGATCGGAGCACTGGACGGCTTTTTTCTGATCGATTTCTCGTCCAGCGAAATGGGCGAAAGCCAGATTCAGGAATGGCTGGATGCGCACGAAAATGTTCTATGGTCAGAGCAGCAGGTTCCCACAACCATGCCGCTGCCGACCGGATTTCAAGGAGCACCCATGGACAACCCTTTGTTTGCGGAAGCCTGGCACCTGCACAACAATGGACAGCGCAACGGATCAGCCGGTGAAGACATCAACGTGATTCCCGCATGGGACATCGGCATGAATGGCCGGGGTTTCATGGTGGCGGTGGTGGACACCGGTTCGCAGATGGATCATCCGGATCTTGGATCCAACACCCGCTTTGATCTCGCGGGAAATTACCTTTATGTCGGTTCATCCACCGAACTGGATATCGATGAAACCCATGGCACAAGTGTAAGTGGAATCATCGCTGCCGCGGACAATAATATCGGAGGTGTAGGCATCGCCTATGGTGCCCATCTCGTGCCGGTGCGTTTCATCGGTGGAAGCCTCCGCTCGGATGCCACTTATGCATCGGTGCTGAATCACCAATTGCGGTATGTGGACATCTACAACAACAGCTGGGGCCCTGCCCTCGCTTCCGGAGACTCGGTCGCGCTGATGGGACCGAGCACGCTCGGCAAAGCCGCCATCGAAAAAGGGACTATCGACGGGCGGGGAGGACTTGGTTCAGTCTACGTCTTTTCGGCTGGAAACGATGCGGAATCGGGCGGAAACATCAATTACAACGGATGGGCAAACCTCCGACAGACGATAGCCGTAGGGTCGGTTGGAAACCTTGGAAAGCACGCATCCTACAGCATGCCCGGGGCAGCCCTGCTCGTCTGTGCGCCAAGCTCGGGAAACAGGGCAGGCATCAGCACCACGACCCGCACCACGGAAGACAATGGTTACACGAACACGTTCGGAGGCACCTCTGCTGCGGCCCCCATGGTATCAGGAACCGTCGCACTCATGCTTCAGGCGAATCCGCAACTGACATGGCGGGATGTTCAACACATTCTCGTAAAGACCGCCGTGCGCGTTGATCCCGACGATGCGGACTGGACACGCAACGCGACCAAACGCCCGGTCAACCACAAGTATGGATTCGGACGGATTGATGCCGGTGCCGCAGTTGGACTCGCATTGAATTGGCCGAGAGTTGCTGCCGAGACATCCGTTTCTTCGGTTCAATCCGGGGCAAGGACCATTCCGAACGGAACCGGCGATGCTTTGGAATCCAAGGCTGCCATCGGCACCGATTTGTCGGTTGAACATGTCGAAGTCACCCTGAATCTCGACCACAAATACTGGGGCGAGCTATCGGTAAAGCTGATCTCACCGGGAGGAACGGAGAGCGTCCTGGCCGTGCCCCATAAGGATGCGCTCAACAACTACGGATCATGGACATTCACCACCGCCCGCAACTGGGGCGAATCCTCGCTTGGGGACTGGACGCTGCAGATACTTGACAGCACACCCGCCAACATTGGAAACCTGATCCGCTGGACCCTCACCGTCTACGGAACTCCGGCCAATCCCAAAGCGAATCGCGATCCCCTGGCAGGAGACGATGCTGTATACTCGGCTTCCTTCCCGCTCAGTATTGCAGTGCTTGCCAACGACACGGATCCGGATGGCGATGCGATATCGATTTTGTCCATCCATCAACCGCGCCACGGAGAGGCCCGTCTGGTGGATAACCAAAGGATACAATACACTCCCCGCGCCTCATTCAGGGGTGAGGATCAGATCGGGTATACCATCACCGACCGCAGGGGCGGCACATCCCATGGGATTGTCCGTGTGACCAATCCCGGCCCCGTTGCGATGGACGATATCGCAGTGGCCCCGACAGGTGGATCCGCTGACATTGATGTGCTGAGCAACGATATTGACCGATCCGGAGATCCGATCCGCATCTCCGAAGTAGGACCTGCGGCATCAGGATCCGTTGCCTTCTCGACTCCCACCACCCTGTTCTACCAACCCAATCCTGGATTCACCGGCAGGGACACGTTCACCTACACGATCACAGATGACAAAGATGGTTCGAATCAAGCGACAGTGACCGTATTCACGTCGGCGGTTGGCGAACACGCCCTGCTCTTCGATGGTTCCGGGAGCCATGTGAAGATCGACCCGAGCGAGAACCTTTCGATCACCGGGCCGTTCACCATTGAAAGCCGGTTCTACATGCGGAGCAACGGCGAATACGGGGATCCCGGATTTGGTAGAATCATCGACAAGAATCAGATCAGCCTGTTCTCGAACGGAAAGGGACACGCAATCTACCCGGACAACAGCCTGGTTCTGGCCATCTTCGGAAACGACCAGCAAATGGCCACAGCCAATTCTCCATCGGGATCCCTTCAGACAGGAAGATGGCACCATGTCGCTGTGACCTACGATGGTGCGACTTCCGTCCGGATGTGGATTGATGGCAACGAGGTAAAAACAAGCTACGGAGTAGGCGGCCTGAAAGGCGGGGTGTACGATAACCGGATGCAGCCGGTCTACATCGGGGAATCGGCAAACGGAGATCGTGCGTTTGACGGGATGATCGACTTCGTCCGGCTCTGGAATCAGGCGCGTTCACCTCAGCAGATATTCTCTTTCCAGACACCTTTCGGTCCATCTGACAAGACCGCTCTGGTTGGAGCATGGGAGTTCTTCGAGGGTTCCAAGAAGGTCATCCACGATGCAAGCCCCATGGCAAACCATGGTTTCTTGGATGGAGCCATATGGGCGCCCAAGGATGAAAGTTTTCTGGCTGAAGTGCTCTCCTGGTAACAGGGACGATATGTAAAAGTGAGTCCGGCTGATCCGAATCAGGTTAATCGATCCTGAATTTGGACGATATCATATTGGGTAATTCGCTCCGGAAAGCCTGCGTATCGCATCGTCGCCACAGCCCGACTCTCAAACCCATTCCCAGCATGAACACTCAATCCAGTTTCGAAGACCGGGATACTCACCTTATCCGGATCGACAACACCGCTCCCCATCGCGAGCTGGACAGTCCGGAGAGACTCCATGCCCTGGAAGAATCCGGCCTGATGGATACACCGCCAGAGGAGGTATTTGACCGGCTTACCCGGCTCACCGCACGGTTTCTGAACGCCCCGGTTTGCCTGCTCTCGATTGTCAGCGACAGCCGGCAGTTCTTCAAATCGGCGTTCGGACTGGAAGGCGAACTCGCAGTTCAACGAGGCACACCCGCCTGCGATTCGGTCTGCCAGTATGTGGTGAAAGAGGGAGCCCAGCTCATGATCAGCGACACGCGCACATCCCCTCTTCTGAAGGAACGGGACATGATCGTTAACGCAGGAATGATCAGCTACATGGGCTATCCGGTCATGACTCCGGACGGATTCATTCTGGGATCATTCTGCGTGATCGACCACAAGGAAAGAATCTGGGAAAAAGACGAGATCGAACTGATCCGCGAGTTCGCCCGCACCGTCAACTCTGAGATTGGCGCCAGAATCCGCTCGCGGAGGGCGACGCTCGCACTGAGCTCCACATCCGAGCAGCTCAAACGCACCCTGGGATGGGCGGATTGCCTTGTTTGGGAAGGATGGGTGGACTGCACAGAAAAAGAGTGGAGTTGGCGTTTCAACATACAGCCCTCCGGTTTGTTCCATCGCCTTTTCGGAGAAAGAGTGCCCCCAGAGGATGTGGGACTATACTACCGCTTCCAGCTTCCCGATCAGGCAGAAATGGATGCCCGCAGCCGCAAAGCGATGCTGAAAAGGGAGCCTGGTTACTCCCAGGAATTCCGGGTCATCTCTGAAGGACAGCTCTATTGGTTAAAGGAAAGTGTGACAATCACACCGACCGGGCCGAATTCCTTCTGGCTGGTGGGTGTCGCAACGGACATCACCGCCCTTAAGAAGGCTGAGGAGAAACTCACCCGGACTTTTGCCCAGTATGCACCCGCATCGGTTGCGATGTTTGACCGGAACATGCGTTACCTCGTCCACAGTGCCCAATGGCTGCAGGAGATTGGCAGACCCGGCGAAGATCTCACGGGCAAGTGCCATTACGACCTTTTTCCGGACCTGCCGCAGGAATGGAAGGTCCTATTTGGAAAGAGCTTGGAGGGAGAAGTGGAACACCGCGACGCCGATCGGATTGAACTGCCCGACGGCTCCGTGCGTTGTCTCCAGTGGGAGTCCAGACCATGGCACTACGACGATGGAACTATCGGAGGCATCCTGGTGTTCATGCTCGACATCACGGCCCGGGTCAAACTCGAGGAGAGTCTCGCCCTCGCCCGGGATGAGGCTCTTGAGGCCTCGAAGCGCAAAAGCGCTTTCCTTGCCAGCATGAGTCACGAGATCCGCACTCCGATGAATGGTATTATCGGAGTGGCCGGGCTTCTTTTGGAGTCCGCAATCACCGACGACCAGAAGGACATGAGCCGGATCATCCAGCAAAGCGGGGAGTCCCTTCTGACCATTATCAACGACATCCTTGATTTTTCTAAAATTGAGGCGGGAAAACTCAAAATCGACTCCACCCGCTTCTTCCTGCGATCGGTTGTCGAAGACGTGGTGGTCCTGCTTTCGCTCAAAGCCAAGGAAAAAGGAATCTCACTTTGCAGTGAAATTGATGAATCGATCCCCTCGATTCTCATCGGAGATCCCTCCCGCATCCGCCAGATCGTGATGAATCTGGTTGGTAACGCCGTCAAATTCACGGATCAGGGATCCGTTGTCATTGGGGTGTCTCTGGTAAAGACCGAACTTTCAAAGACATCGTTTCGGGTAACCGTCAAAGACACCGGAGCCGGAATACCGTACGCTGTTCAGGCAAAACTCTTCAAACCTTACGAACAGGAAGATGGATCCCGCAAACGCCGGGAGGGCACGGGCCTTGGACTATCGATTTCCAAGCAACTTGTCGAACTGATGGGCGGCTCGATCGGATTCCGGAGTGTACCCGGGTCCGGCTCCGAATTCTGGTTTGATCTCTCACTCGATAATGAAGTATCGGAAACCAAAGCCGTTGCCGAGACTCCGGTCGCTGAACAAGTGGCAAAAAACAAGAGCAAACAGCACCTGCTCATCGTTGAGGACAACCCGGCAAACCAGATTGTGGCCGAATCCATTCTACAGCGCATGGGCTTCACCGTGACGACAGTGGACAATGGGCTCAAGGCGATCCAAAAGCTGCCTTCGATGGCAGTGGACGGTATCATCATGGATTGCCAAATGCCAGTGATGGACGGATTCGAAGCTACCCGCATGATCCGGAACGCTGCGGTGACAGGGGTTGACCCGCAAATCCCCATCATCGCATTGACCGCATACGCCATGGTTGGAGATCGCGCGCGATGCCTCGATGCCGGCATGAACGAGTATGTATCCAAGCCCATCCGGACCAATGAACTGAAGAAGGCGCTCAGACAGTGTGGATTGGAACCCGACGTGGATGCATTCCCGTCCTAAACTGGATACAACTTCCAGAGCCGCAGCCTTCATCACAGGAAGGGCGCAATCTACGGACAAATCCCATCATACGGGACAGGAATAACCTGTGAATCATTCTTTATCGAAATCCCCGTAGGAATCCACCCAAGGCATGTCACCGCCGCAAAGAAAACCGGAATAGCCCGATTGAAGATTCTGCAATAGCGAAGAGCACCATATCACGCGGGCTTTGATCCGCATATCATACCACCTATTGCCTTCAGATTAGCATGACAAAATATCCTGCTTGGCATTCCTCCTTGATAAACTGAGATTGGATTGGCAGACACAAAAAAAAGGCGAAACCCGTGGGTTTCGCCTTCTGAATCGCCGATCTCAGGATCGGCGAGAGAATCCTCATCATCCAACGAGCTGGAGGACCTGCTGATTGGCTTGCGAAGCCAAGGACAGAGCTCCAATACCCAATTGCTGTGCCGTGTTCAAGGCAAGGAGGTTTGCACCTTCTTCGTTGAGGTCAGCCAAGGTCAGCTTGTCGGCACCTTCGTTCAGAATGTTCACCTGTTTCTGGGTGAAGTCCTGACGTGTGGTGATAACGCTGAGGTTATTGGCCAAGCTCTTCGATGCGGTACTCAACTGCGCCTCGAAGGTTTCGATGTTGGTGATCAAGGCGTCCATATCGGCCTTGTAGCCATCCCCACCGAAGAATACTTCATTCGCAGTGGATGTGCCCGTTCCATCGGTGTGAACACCGATCGTCACGTTGGTCAGACCCAATTCAGTTCCGGACAAGGACAGTGCATCCGTATCCGAAGCACGACCTACCGAGAACCCTTGAACTTCCAAGGTCGATTTATCCAGTTTTTCATTGAACTGAACGGTCAATTCCTGATTGTCCTTCAGGAAGTTCACGCCTGCATACACAGCGTCTTTGGCGAGTTCGTCGACCTGCTTCAGCAATTCATTGAACTGGGTGCCCAAATTTCCACGAGCAGCTGCATCATTTTCGCCTTTGGCGTCTTCTGCAACAGCCTTCATCTGGGCCGTAAGCGTCCGGATCGAGGTGATCGCCTGATCAGCGGACTTGATCGTCGAAATTGCCTGCCCCATTGCGTCCAAGCGCCCGTTCAACCCCGTAGCACGGTCCGTAAGGCTGGCTGCCTTAAAGTAGTTGTTCGGATTATCGATAGCAGAGTTAACCTTCTTACCAGTGGCAAGACGGGTCTGAGTCTGCGAAAGAAGCTTGTTCGTGTTCTGAAGCGAAATCAGATTTGAACGAATGCCCGCGGATAGTGTTACTTCTGACATGATATGACCTTTCTGGTTATATTGTTTTTGTTGTCTATGTTGGCCTTCTTGCCAACGCATCTATTTTCGGCCGCTTCCGCGGAAACTTGAGCGGGATTTTGACATTTCTGATCCGATCCTCCGTTACTTGGAGCATTTACAACTTTGTTACACTCCCACGGGTATTCAATCCCTTGGACTCCGCCATTGGATCAGCAACTAACCTCCTCCCCACTCATGGCCGAGATGATCTCGACTCAGACTCCATTCTCGCTCCCTGACCCGCTCCGGATTCCCGTGCACAAAGGCCCCCTATGCCCGTTCTGCATTCTGAATTTTAGCAAATAGGATTTTTGCCGATTCTAGTAGGAAATGTCCGGACCTCTGGAACAGTCAGCTGCTTCGAGCAAGAAGTTCATCGGGATTCACTTCATCGGGTGCAATACCTACGTGAGGCTTTACCCCAACGCAGGACGGACCCATTTCGAAGGGCGTTGCACCAAATGCGGAAAAACCATGAAATTGCGAATCGGCAATGAAGGACACAACGACCGTTTTTTCCAGGCGCCCTGCATGGTCAACCGCAACGATGCGTATTATTGACAGGCTTTGCGGGTTTCCTGAGTCTCCTCAGGATCATACTACTCCGGAATACTCACGTATTCCGCTACGGGACAGAAAGCCGCGGAGAAGTGACACCCGGGAATGCCTCTTCTCGTAGCGGGACGCGTAAGCGTTCCGTCTTTATTCCATTCCCACGCGCCACGCCAAGAGCACGCGTTTTCGGAATACTCACGTATTCCGCTACGGGATGGGGAATCAAGGGAGCATGAAACCGGATCAATTGGCCGGCTGGTTGGGGTCTTCCGGCAACCCGAGACGCTTGAAAAACGCCGCTGGAGTTTCACGCTCACGGACCGTCTCATCCATCTCCAGGCCAAGTCCTTCGTAGAACTCGCGGCGTCCCACAATGTCATCCACGAGCTCCTGATACGCAATCTGCCCCACCCGCACGGCCACCCGTCTGGGAACAACAACGACACCATCCGAATCCGCAACCACGACATCACCGGGATAAACCGTCACTCCACCGACAACCACCGGACGCTGAACATCGATCACCTCATTGCGACCGATCCTTTCCCCGCGTCCTCTTTCGAAATAGTTCGTATAGACCGGGTTGCGTTGAAGGATGATCTCATCGATATCCCGGATCCCTCCGGCGGTAACCAAGCCCACCGCACCTTTCTTCTTCCAACCGAGAATATTCTTTGAGCCGGTCGAACCCGCATCGTTGTCGTCCTTGTTATCCATCACGATCACGGAGCCCGGCTTGATGAATTCGTCGAAAGGCTCATTGGAAAGCTTCCAATACCAATGCCCTCGCCAATCGCGGTATTTCTGGTAGTTCGCCGGATCGGTCAGGTCCGCCCCCGCATTCCGGGGGCGATTGGTCGGGCCATACCTCACCGTTACCGCAATCCCCGCAAAACGATGCTCCATTGATTTCTCGTCCCGCCAGAGAGGAGATATCTCGGGATCCATCACCCCGACATCCATATACCCGACCGTCACAAGCCCATCGACCACATCTGTAACGCGGGCGCCTTCATACAGTTCAAGCAGCACTTCATCCGACACATCCGCAACGTCCTCTGCAGCGCAAACCATTGACGCACACAGGACAGCTCCTGTCAGCACAGCATTCCAATTCGTCTTCATGTTCGATTCCTTATTTAGGGGGTTGTGTTATTTTAGAGAAAAGTCGCATCGAGCCACACGTGAAAATCCAGACTTCACACGCACGACCATCCAGAGACGCGCCGGGTAGAAACGAATCAAAGCCAGATAAAGGGGGTATTGAAACAAAAGCGGCATCCGGTGGTGTCAGGTAGACTGAAGGCAAAAAGATCTCAATGGCAAGCCCATGCACAAAGGTGCAAACCCGGCAAAAGACATGAGACACCGGTCCGATCCCCGCTCTTGACCTGCCCGTCCACTTCTGACCATATTGGAACTGAATACCAGGCTCAAAAACCGTTTCTCCATTTTTGATCTCTTTTGTCCTATGCTTCGACTCCTGCACGCCCTCCGGCTCATTCTCAGCCTTGTCACGGTTGCGTTTGCCCCGGTTGTTGCAGACTCTGAATCAACTCAGGATGGAGTCGAAACGGGCATCGACTGGATGATTCCAGGACACGGAAACACACTGACCGATATTGATCTTAGCGCCGATGGTACCCTGTGGGCATCCGCATCCATCGACGGGACAGTCAAATGGGGATCCATAGGGGACTCGTATTTCCAGACTGTTTTTCTCGAAGCATCGTATCCGACGGCAATGCGCATCTCTGGCGACCAGCAGTGCATCGCGTGGGGAGACAGCGAAGGGCGCGTGAGGATTTCAGGGGTTCATCCTGACTCAGGTATAGATCACCTCCTTGAAACCGATGGAACCCCTGTGCAGGCACTGCATTTCCTCTCCAGTTCCGGATTTCTTCTCGCAGGCACATCCGGCCCGGAATTCTTGCAGGTGTCTCCTCTAGATGGAAACTCCATCAGGATACCCGGCCCCGTGCATGGTGTCCGGCACTTCCAGTCCAGTCCCGACCAAACGCGGCTTTCGATTCTGTCAAGGGATGGATCCGCATGGCTATGGGACACCTCCGAGGCGTCAAATCCAACTTTGTTGTTCATTGATCCCGGGCCATATACCGGCGCTCTTTTGACTGCGGATGCCCGCTGGGTGTTTTCAACTGAGGACGGCATCATCCTATCCCGTTCGATGTATGATCCGGGGGCCGAACCCATCGTCCGTGAGTCCGGATGCGAGACAGTTCAGGGGCTCTGGCAGGACACATCCGGAACCCACCTCGCCGCGATTTCCGGAGATGGGACGATGCACATGATCGAAAGCCCCACAGAATCCGCATTCACTCGAAGCTCCGGACCACTTTGCGACCTCGCGATTCATCCATCCGGACGCATTCTCGCCGCGCACTGCAACAGCGGAGTTTCCTGCCTTTTGGTCCCCGGCTCCGATACAAGCACACCCGATCCACTTCCGATCACCCGCATTACCGGCCGCATCCACGGATTTTCGCGGTCATGGATAAGCGAACAACAATGCGCACTCTCCTCAGAGCCAATGATCCACTCCATGGATACGTCCACCGGTGCTATCGGAACTGCCATCCCTCTTCCATCCGGATGGGCCGGAAGTCTCGCATGGGGACAATCGCTGATAGTCGCGAACGGACAACAAAACGGATGGTGCCCCTCTGTTTCCGATGCAACCTGGGAATCCGTCCCCGACTATGGAATGGATCAGGTTCACCTGATCGTTTCCAGCCCTAACGGCTCGGTATTGGCGGCTGCGGGCGGACCCGATGGGGCGGACATCTCCATTCTGTCCGCCTCTTTTGGACTGAAACACACATTCCACCTATCCCATGGCCCAGTGTCCGCCATGGCCTTCTCCGCAGATGCCAAGTATCTGCTCATCGCTTCCACCGGCGACAAACCGGCAATCCAACTCCACACACTTTCCAATCGTTCCACCCTTCCGGTATGGTCACCATCCGGCCCGGTAAGGGCAATTGCAGGCCATCCCCATGAGACCCGGTTTGCGGTCGCGATTGCCTCCCCCGGATCGCCCCATGTGGGACTGATGGATTTGTCCGGGGCCCCCAGGATACACCCGTCGCCAAAGCTCCTTGAGCTACCATCCGCCCCTCTCTCACTGTCCTATACTCCAGACGGAGCCCACCTTATTGTGGGAACGGCGGACGCACTCCTGGTCTATGCAGGTTCCCAAGCTGTCGCAGCGTTCAAGGGCGAGCACTCCCACGGGTCGGCGATCGGATTCAGCGCAGATGGCACAACCACCCTTATCGGCAGGACCGATGGCAGCATACTCGGACTTCAAACGTCCACCCTACTCCAGTCTCGCCCATAGGATTACCGGAATTGACCCTGGATGCGTCTCAACCCACGCCAATTGCATAAGTAACCACAGCGGACTCCGGCCCCTGATGCCCCCCCTGTTTTGTCCCGAATTCAGAATCCATACCCAATCCGAAGGGCAGTAAATTCATTCATACCGCAAGTATTTCATGTTCAGAAATTTATATTGTCAAAATTCCTCGCTCCGGACGTGATTTTTTTGTCGCCATTTCACACTGCCTTCACATGCTGGAAAGGCTATGGAAAACGAAATTTCCGATACGGCGCAGATACCAGACAACGATCGTTACGATGCCTCCAAGATCGAAAAACTGGAGGGACTTGAAGGGGTCAGAAAAAGACCCGACATGTACATCGGCGATACCAATGAACGCGGGCTCCACCACTGTGTCTTTGAAATTGTAGACAACTCGATTGACGAGGCCCTCGCAGGGTATTGTCGCAACATTCAAGTCACTATCCACCTGGATGGATCCTGTTCAGTTTCCGATGACGGTCGCGGGATCCCCGTGGACATGCATGCCATCCACAACATGCCAGCACTCGAGTTGGTGCTCACCAACCTCCATGCCGGGGGCAAGTTCTCAAAGGGCGCCTATCAGGTATCGGGCGGTCTGCACGGGGTCGGCGCAAAATGCGTCAACGCGGTCTCTGAATGGTTTCAAGTCGAAGTGCGCAGGGACGGTAAAGTCCATTCCATGGCGTTTCAGCGCGGGAAAACCACCGAAAAACTCAAAGTGATCGGCTCCACGCTCAAAACCGGAACCAGCATCACCTTCATGCCGGACCCGGAGATCTTTCTAACGACCCGGGAGTTCAACTACGAAATCCTTGCCAAACGACTCCGGGAGCTCGCATTCCTGAATCCCGGGATCCGTATCACCCTTGAGGACTCCAGAAAAGGGAAAAGCGAATCCTTCCAATTTGAAAACGGGATTTCCCAATACGTCACGTTCCTCAACGAAAACAAGACGACCATTCACGAACCTCCCGTGAGGATCAGCGGTGAGTTCGTGACCGATCCTGAGAAGCCCACCCTCAAGACTATTGTTGAAATCGCGTTCCAATACAACGATGGATACAACGAACAGGTCTACGCCTACGCGAATTCGATCCACAACATTGAAGGAGGCACCCACCTCTCCGGATTCCGCACCGCACTGACCCGGGTCATCAACAACTACGCGAAAGCCAACAACCTTCTCAAAGAAAAGGATCCCAGCTTCACAGGAGACGACGTTCGCGAAGGACTGACAGCCGTGATTTCGGTGAAGGTTCCAGAGCCGCGTTTTGAGGGACAGACCAAGACCAAGCTATCCAACGGAGAAGTCGACGGGATCGTCCAGAAAGTGGTTGGCGAGGAAATGAAGTATGTCCTCGAAACCC
Organism: Opitutales bacterium; assembly: GCA_033813415.1. Lineage (GTDB taxonomy): Bacteria > Verrucomicrobiota > Verrucomicrobiia > Opitutales > JAFGAQ01 > JAFGAQ01. The sequence continues at coordinate 20,968 of JAPXRV010000023.1, forward strand.
AGCCTGCGATTGCGAAACGGATCATTGACAAAACCCTTAATGCGGCACGCGCCCGCGAGGCGGCCCGTAAAGCCCGCGAAACCGTCCGTAAGGGGGCCCTCTCTTCCGGGGGACTTCCCGGCAAACTGGCAGACTGCTCGGAACGGGATCCATCGAAGTGCGAGCTCTTCATCGTGGAAGGAGACTCAGCAGGAGGATCCGCAAAACAGGGACGTGACCGGCAACATCAGGCCATCCTTCCATTGCGGGGGAAAGTCCTGAACGTTGAGAAGGCCCGCCTGGACAAGGTGCTCGGCAACGCGGAGATCCGCACCCTCATCACAGCATCCGGAACCGGCATCGGCGAAGCGGGTGAAGGAGCATTCGACATTTCCAAGGCCCGCTACCACAAGATCATCATCATGACCGATGCTGACGTGGATGGCTCGCACATCCGGACGCTCCTGTTGACCTTCATTTTCCGGCACATGCGGGGTCTTATTGATGCAGGCTATATCTACATCGCCCAGCCTCCGCTCTACAAAATCAAGCGACGGAAGCGCGAACAGTATGTGGACAGCGACAACGACCTGAACCGCATCCTGCTCGAATTAGGGTCCGAAGACGTGCACCTTTATCGCCAGAGGGACGACCACTGGTTCCCCGGCGAGCAAATCGGCCATGTTGTCGATCGTCTGTCGCGTCTCGAATTGATCGGATCCGGGGTCCGCCGTTATGGATGCCCCCTGGACCAGTATCTGGATCAGCATGAAAAAGGCACCTATCGACTGCCCCACTACATTGCCCGTATCCGCACCGGAAATGAGGAGCGCTTCGAGTTCATTTTCGACGAAGAATCCCGTTCCAAATTCTACGCTGACTATGATTTCACCGAACAGGAACAGGGAGACACCCTCAGCCGACACATCGAGGTCAACGGCGAGAAAGTTCAACAGCGGATCTCGCTCCATGAGGTTTACGAATCCAATCAGCTTTCCAAACTCATACAGGAGGTAGCCGAAATCGGACTCGACATCAACCAGTTCACCACAACAAAGAACGCACGCTACCATCTGGTTGAGAACAAGGGACAACCAAACGAGTCGAAGATTGAGCTCTTCTCGATTCTTGAGATCATTGACCGCATCCGTGAACTCGGGCGGCGTGGACTCACCATCCAGCGATACAAGGGACTTGGGGAAATGAACGCCAAGCAGTTGTATGAGACGACAATGGACCCCGGCAACCGCCGGCTCCTTAAGGTCGACATCGCGGACGCCGCACTGGCCGACAGCGTTTTCTCCATGCTCATGGGCGAAGATGTCCCGGCCCGCCGCGCGTTCATTGAGGACAACGCCCTCAACGTGTCATCGCTGGACGTCTGATACCGTCTGATCGTCTCCGAATCATCTCACTATCATATTTGCAATGGATAATGTAAAACATCCAATCCTGCCCACGAGCATCACCGACATCATGCAGTCAGCCTACATTGACTATTCGATGTCGGTGATCGTGAGCCGCGCACTCCCGGATGCCCGCGACGGGCTCAAACCGGTCCAACGCCGCATCCTCTACGCGATGATGAGGGAAGGACTACTGCACAACCGCCCCTTCGACAAATGCGCCGGGGTGGTCGGGGAAGTGCTCAAAAACTACCACCCGCATGGCGACTCGTCCGTGTATGACGCACTGGTTCGCCTCGCGCAAAACTGGGTGATGCGCTATCCGCTGATTGAACCGCAGGGTAACTTCGGCTCGGTCGATGGTGACTCAGCGGCAGCCTATCGATATACCGAAAGTCGCCTTCGCGAGAGCGCCGAAGACATGCTCAAGGATATCGACGAAAACACCGTTGATTTCGTCCCCAACTACAAGGAAAGCACCACAGAGCCATCCGTGCTTCCGGCAGGACTGCCCGGGCTGCTCATGAACGGATCCACCGGCATCGCAGTCGGCATGGCGACGAATATTCCGCCACATAACCTTGATGAGTTGATTGATGCTCTATGCGCCATGATCGACAACCCGGCGATCTCGATCGACGAGCTCATCCACATCATCCCAGGACCTGATTTTCCGACTGGCGGAACGATTGCAGGCAAGTCCGGTATCATCGAATACATGAAGACCGGGCGCGGCATTATCCGCGTAAAGGGAACGCTCGACGTTGAGGAGCATACACCTGGCCGTGAGCGCATCATCATCACGGAAATTCCCTACAACGTCAACCGCGCCACGCTCATCCAGAAGATCGCAGCACTGGTTCAGGACAAGATCCTCGAAGGCGTCAGTGACCTCCGTGACGAATCGGACGAAAACACGCGTATCGTGATTGAGCTGAAGAAGGGGGTCATTCCACGGGTGGTGATCAACAAACTCTACAAGCTCACCCCTCTTGAAAGCTCCTTCGGGGTCATCTTGCTGGCGCTCGACAAGAGACGGCCGAAGCAGATGAACATCAAGGAAATGCTCGAGTGCTACCTCGACCATCGCCGGGAGGTGATCTACCGCCGGACCGAGTTCCGCCTCAAAAAGGTAATGGACCGGGCCCACGTGCTGGAAGGATACCTCATCGCACTCGACCACCTCGATGACTTTGTGCGCATCATCCGGTCCTCCTCCAACCGCGAGGAGTCCAAGACCCGCCTCATGCAGGCCTACCCCATCACCTCGCGCCAGACCGACGCGATCCTCGACCTCCGGCTCTATCAATTGACCGGGATCGAGCGGGACAAAATCAACGCAGAATACGCTGAGATTCAAAAACTCATCGCAGAATACAAAAACATCCTCGAAAACGAAGGGGTCCTGCTGGCCATGATTCGCGACGAATTGCTCGCCCTGAAGGCGAAGCACACTTCGCCACGCAAGACTCAGATCACGATAGCGGAAGGTGAATTCCGCATGGAGGATATCATCCCAAATGAAGGCTGTATCATTACCGTCTCACATAACGGATTCATCAAGCGCACCAGCCTCAACGAATACCGTTCGCAGCGGCGTGGCGGCAAGGGCGTGATCGGGACAGGATCCTACGATGAGGATTTCATCGAGCACATGTTCACGGCGAGCACCCATGATTTCATCATGTTCTTCATGAACTCCGGGCGGGTTTACGTGGAGAAAGTCTACACCATCCCCGAAGGCACCCGCACGTCCAAGGGCCGGGCGATCGCCAACCTGCTTGAGATCCAGCCTGACGAGAAAGTGGCGGCGATGATCTGCGTCAAGGAGTTTTCGGACACCCAGCACCTCGTAATGGGAACCGAACGGGGCGTGGTCAAGAAGACCAACCTCACCCACTATCGCAACTACCGCCGGGGAGGAATCATCGGCATTGTGATCGACGAGGGCGACCGCCTTATCGGAGTCGAAATCACTACCGGGCAGGACGAGGTGTTCATCCTCACCCGCAACGGCATGTCCATCCGCTTCCCGGAAACGGATATGCGGGATCAGGGACGCGTCACGCGCGGAGTCAGGGGAATTTCGCTCAAGGGCGATGACGTGGTCAAAGCGATTGGCGTGGTCAACTCAGAGGCAACCCTACTCGTGGCCGGAGCCGATGGCGTCGGCAAACGCAGCTCCTTCGAGGATTTCCGTATCCAACGCCGCGGCGGAAGCGGCATCATCGGGATCCGCAGCGCCGAAGTCGCCGGAGCGCTCCCGGTCAAGGATGATGATGAGATCATGCTCCTCACCATTCAAGGCCAGGCCGTCAGGATTCCCGTCAACCAAATCCGTGTTATCGGGAGAAGCACCCAAGGCGTGAGGTTGATCAACCTCTCGGACGGAGATAAACTCATCGGCATTTCAAGGGTCATTGAGATCGCCACCGACGAGGCCTGATCCTTCAACTGATTCTGACTGAAAACGGGCAGGAAATACCATCCTGCCCGTTTCTGTCTGCCAATCGGATTTCAATTCATAACCCAAACGTAGATGAAATCCCGTCTGTGCAGCGGTGCTTTCGCCTTGCTCCTCGCATTCGCGATTTGGCTGCCCTTGCTTCACCTCTTATTCCGTCCCCAAAGCAAAGACCTCGGCTTGGAAAATGGGGTCTCCCTCATTGCGGACCAACTGGCCGCCCATCATCTCCAAATCTGGACGAATCCGGACCTCCGGAAACGTGAACTGGCACAAATGCGCCAGCTCAATCCCGAGTGGGATTTCATGAGCCGGACCTTCCTGGTTCTGGCACTCGCGAACATCGCCTTGCGGGACGAATCCCGGATGGCACAATGCCTGGAGACAATCGATCTTGTCATCGAAAACACTCTCTTGATCGAACAGGAAGACGGCTTCCGGGACTTTTTGCTTGGTTACGGGAACACCGACAATTGGAAGGCTCAACCACCGCGAAGCATCTTCGTTGATGGAGAAATCTCGCTGATGATCGGGGCCAGACGAATGGTCTCCGATCGTGCAGACTACCACAAGTTAATGGTAGAGCGGATCGGGATCATGGTCGCCCAAATGAAGCTGAGTCCAGTTTTGTCTGCCGAAAGTTATCCGGACGAATGTTGGGTTTTCTGCAACACGATCGCACTGGCTGCCATACGACTGGGAGACGTCTTGGACAACTCCGATCACAGTGAGTTTCTTCGAGAGTGGGTTCAGACCGCCAGGATCCATCTCGTTGAACCAGAGTCCGGGCTGTTGATTTCTGCCTACGCGGTTGACGGAACTCCACTTCCCCACGGACCCGGACCCGAAGGCACCAGCATCTGGGTGGCCTGCCACATGCTGCAAATTGTCGATGACGCCTTTGCCCAGGATCAGTATCAGCGTGCCAAAGCACAACTTGGTCGATCATTGCTGGGGTTCGGATACTCGCGCGAATGGCCCCAAGATTATGAAGGAATCATGGATATTGATTCCGGCCCCATCGTCCCCGTTATTGAGGCCAGTGCCAGCGCCAGCGGACTCGCCTTCCTTGGTGCAGCGGGCTTCCGCGATTCCACATATCTCACACAACTGATGACCTCCCTCAATGCAGCCGGATTTCCGGTACGTAAAAACGGGACACTGCGCTATCAGGCAAGCAATCCGGTTGGCGATGCGGTCTTACTTTACGCACTGGTTCAAGGCCCACTATGGGAAAAAGCAAAATGAAACAGTTCCTGCGAAACAGATTGGTCCGCCTCGCCTTTGTTGTGGTGATGGTTTACCTCATCGCGTCGCTCTTCGGCCTCAGGGAACACGTTTCGATCCTGTCCGGAGTGGATGAATCCGAACCCAAGCATCTTGCACTCGGCCTTATATACCTCCTCAGCTACTCAGCATTTCTTGTTCTCACACCAGTCTTTCTTCTGGCCGCAGTCCTACACCGACTTATATCGGAAGCATGGACTAATCATCGGCAATTTGTTCGTGTGGATGAGAATATCTAGTCATAGTTGCTTGAGAATACGCAGACAAAAACAACAAAAAAACAGTTACAACAATTGATAAAAGGTATGGGTGTAGACATCGAGAAGCTTGCCTTTCAGTAGCAACCAGATCATGATAAAACCTTTCCTTGAGATCAACCTCACGAGAATCCTACACAATAATCATCACAATCATGCATAATATTCTTAAAATCAGTCTATTCAGCGTGCTTCCCCTCTGTGCATCGGTGGCGATCGCCGAAGAATCAGCAGATGCTGGTCAAACCACAGTTCCGGCAGCCGTTCAGCCTTCCACCATTGCTGGACAGAGTGTTGGGAAAGTGACCCTGCCTTCGGGATATTCGCTCGAGCAGGTGCGCAAAGCCGCCATTCAGGCTGCGCTGGCCCGCGAATGGGAACTGATCAAGGACAGCCCGGATCAGTTGATCATCCATCTGGAGCACAGAGGATACGACTCCACGATCACGATCCTGATGGAAGCCACCAGCATCGAGCTCTACTCGGACTCCTACAAGGTCAAGAAGGGCAACCGGACTCCCGAGGATCCGGAAAAATGGATCAAAAACCTCAAGAAGGACATTCCGGCATATCTCGCCCGCATGTAATCAACTCGCATATCCCGCCATGCTCTAGACACTCCGTCAAAAAGCATGGGTGGGCATCAGCTTAAACGCCTGAGAACACTCAGGTAATTCCAAAGGGGTCCAACGACCCCTTTTTTTCGCAACCTGCGCGAAATTTCGTCAAACGCCGGGCTGTGTTCGAGATCGACCCAGTTCGCCGATTGATGGGCAAACTCTGAGATACGTCCCATCAATCCCGCTTCGGTTAGTCCCGGAGCGATGTAGTAGCTTGGCTTGAGTAGCTCAGACTCGTCGGAGGATCCACCTTCGGAGACGCTCACGCGATGGAGGGAATTACGCGGATACACCCGCATCCCGATTGAGGGGAAAAACAGCCCATGGTGAATCTGCCTCGAGTTCTCGAAGGATTCCGAGAGCGTCTCCGCCGTTTCTCCCGGTCCTCCGAAAATGATAAAGTGGCAGAAATCGATTCCCGCATCCAGCATCAGCTCGGAACTCCGGCGGATGTCCTCAAAAGTAAAATCCTTGCGGTAGCTTTTCAAGACAGCATCACAGAGACTGTCCGACCCGAACTCCACATGCTTCAACCCGGATGCTTTCAACAGTCCCACCAGCTCGCGGGTAAGATGCTTGGGTCGCATAAAACACCCCCAAGGCAAAGGAGACCCGCGAGCGACCAATTCCTCGCAGATACCACGGACGTGGGCCTCGGATGTGTTGAAGACAGAATCCACAATAAAGACGTATCGCGCGCCCATCGCCTTGAGCGACTCAAACTCATCCGCGATCGATTTCCCGTCGCGCTTCCGGTAGCTCCGCCCCTCAATAACCGGATAGGTGCAGTAGCAACAATGCAGAGGACACCCACGCTGCGTCTGAAGATTAGCCATTCCCCCATCTGTCAGATAGTGTGCAAACAACCTCGGATCACGGAATGGAACATCCGTTTTGAAACCGGAATAAGCCCGCACTGGATTTGCTCTGATCTCCCCCGAAGCATCCATATACACCAGACCCGCTATCGACGCAGGGCACTGGCCTTCGATCAGGTTCACCAATGCCTCCTCACCCTCTCCGGCGATTCCGAAGTCAGGCCGGCAGTATCCATAGATTTCTTTTGGCATCACCGAAAACCCGCTACCACCCAGGATGACCGGAGCAGAACTCAATGACCGGAGATTCTCTATAAAATCGCGGATCGCATTCACAAAAAACTCCCGAACACTGATCCGCACATCGTCAATATTGCGCAGACTCAACGCGATCCAGTCAGGATCATATTCCTTCAACGCCCTAAAAACCCCCTCGATGCCATCAAGGTTGAGGTCAACAACCCGGGTTTCCACTCCGGCACGCTTGAGAGCAGCATCCACGTAGGCAATCCCCAGCGGAAATACCGGATAGGGATTGTCACACGTATTTGGATTGACTAGCAGGACTCGTTTCAAAGCGTTTTTTGGAAGGGCGCATCCTTTTGACGAAGCAAAGGCAAGCCAAGTAAAAAACAACTTCGAGACCGCTATTCGGTCCCATACTCTCAATTGTATAGCCCTTCGCAAGCCAACCACGAGGGGCAAAAGCTTGCCATGAAAAACCGCATCGAGAGAATATGGTTTGATCCGTCGATTCCTTGCATTCAGGATTAATGCAGCCACTCCCATGCTTCCCGAGGCCATCATCTCCCACAACCCCGAACAGCTTGCAACCGTCCTCATTGCGCGGCTGCAGGCGGAGTGGAGAATGCGGGGATTGGTGCCTCTGGAGATCGTGGTTCCCAACCATGAGACCGCCCGTTGGCTGACCCTTCGAATCGCAGACACACTCGGGATCTGTACTCTTGTCCGGTTCGCATACCCCGGACGGTTCTTTCAGGAGAAGCTGCGTGAAATACCCGGGATGGCCTCGGACACCACCCCAAGCCAAGACCTGCACGCATGGATCCTCAGGATCAGGAACCAATTGGGAAAGCGTGCGAACGACCTGCCAGGGATCACCCCTGAAACCAATCGGATGCCAATCGCGGCAGAATGGGCATCCGCACTCGAGACCTGCGCACGCCACCGTGTGGAATGGTGGCGAAACTGGCGGCAGTTCGAAACTCCGGAAGCGCTCCGATCGTTCCATCCCCGCATCTGGGACTTCCTTTTTGCGACGGAATCCGAACCTCCAGCCAACCTCTACTTTGATTGGGTGGCACAGATGAAGAAAACCGCGCTGCCCCAAAACCGGGATTCAAAAGCGCCCGCCATCCACTTTTTTGGATTCTGGACGATGGCACCGATCGAAATGTCCATCCTCAGAGCTTTGGCGACACAAACTCCGGTTCACATCTATGCGGTACTTCCGACTTCCGCCTATCTTCAGGATGTGGATCGCAGTGTATTTCCAAAAGGCGATGCGTCCGATTCCCCATCATTAGAAAATCCGGCATCCATCAGCTCGTTGTATTCCATTCACGCGGAGTTGGGATCCCTTGCACGGGAAATGCAAGCGCTGCTGATCGAGCATACCGACTGGAACACAACCGACGACTTGAATCCCCATGATCCGTCCTCCCTTCTGGGACGCCTCCAAGTTGCCATTCATCAACCGGAATTGCTGGAGGAGTCAGGCGGGAATCCACCCCACATGGACGCCTCGATCGGAGTGCATTCCTGCAATAGTCGACGCAGAGAACTGGAAGTCCTTAAGGCACTGATCCAGCAGCGACTTGAGTCTAATCCCAGGCTCTCACTTGAAGACATCCGGGTCTACTCTCCGGATCCGGACGCCTACGCCGGACACCTCCGCATGGTCTTCGGACTTCCGGATCAACCGGATGCAATCCCGATCCGCATCCAGCACCCGGACGGCGACGAACCCGAGGGTGCTGCCCGCGCAGTCCAGGACTTCCTGTCCATCATTCCTTCGGAATGGCGACTCCAGGAATGGCAAAACCTGCTCGAATCCCCATCCGTCATGACGGGTTTAGGCTGGGATGCGCCAATGGCACAAACCGCATTCCACTGGCTCAGGACCGCGGGAACACGGGCCGGATTGCACGCCGAACACCTCGAACGTATCGACCCATCCAGAGACCCAGCATTCACAGCGCACGCAGCCATCCGGCGCCTGCTTCACGCATGGTGCACCCATTCCGGGCCCGATGCTCCCAATCTGCTGAAAGCACCAAAGCACATGGAGTGGTCGGGCTCCGGCGAGCTCCTCGAGCACCTCATCCGCTTCGTGTCAGCTTTACAGGAGTGGAACACCCGCCTACGCGAGCCGCGGATAGTATCCGTCTGGATAAAGGACGTCGAACTGATGGTGGAGGCATTATTTCCCGCATACCGAGGCTCTGAGTCACTCCAATCCCTGCGCCAAGGGCTTCTCAATCTCGAATCACTAACAAAGCAGAACCTAACAGACCCGGAGATTACGGTTCAGGAATTCACATGGTTATTGGGCGACTTTTTGAAAGAGCATGGTCAAACGCCGTCCTCATCGGGTCGGGCGGGAATCGCCATCGCTCCTATCCGTCAACACATCCTGCTACCTTGTGAGCACCTTTTCCTCATCGGAATGGAGGAAAGCGCATTTCCCCGAAACCGGCATCTACTAACCTCGCGCCTGCTCGGGGCGTCCACCCACATGCTGTGCGATCCTTCGTCCCGCAGCGAAGATCGCTTGTGGATCCTTCACTCACTACTCCACGCAAGGCATAGCTGGAATGCCATTTTCATCGGTCAAAGCGAGCGTGACATGCTCCTGCGCCCTCCGGCCGGACCTATCCAATCCATCATCGACTACATCAACACGCAACTTCATGCGCACTCAGATGGTCATCAAAAGGACCGACCACTTCTGGAGATAATACAACACCCCGGGACGGCACACCACCCAACCTGCTTCAAGGGCAAATCCGAATTTTCGCATTATTCGCGGATTGATTACGAAACCGCCCGCATCCTCCAGAATCCTCCCCCTGCGCCGGACACCCTTTTGCCTCCATTCCACGGCACCCGAGCAGCAGAATCGATCCGACCCACGATAATCGGCTTTTCGGACTTGTTGAGCTTCATCACCCATCCGCTCCGATACTATTGCAGGAACACCCTGAAACTGGAGCTCCCGGGGCTCTCCGGGGATGAACTTGAGGACGAAGCCAGCTATTGGGGCTCCGACGGCCTCAAAGACTATTCCATAAAAGCCATTATCGTGGACTCCATCAAACAGGAGGCAAAAACGGTCAACAACCGGACCATCAAGCAGGCACAGGTCCATTCAGCAGCTTTCAGGCGAGTGAAGGAACTGCACCTTTTACCCAGCGGATCAACCGGCACAACCAGATTCAACGAGTTCTTTGACGATATGTGGATTCAATTCGGAGAACCGCTGATAGCCGGAGACGCCCGCTGGCTACTCGGCCGCGACCTCGAAAGCGCCCTCGTCAATGTCGGATCATGGACGGTTCAAGCGCCCAGCCTGATGCCACACATCGACAAAGAAAAGCGGTTGCTGCTTGGACTCCCGGCCGAACAAAAGCCCCAGCATCTCCTCGCTGCTTGGATCATTGCACTCCTGATGCGCCGCATACCCGATCAGGAACACTTACGGTTCTCGCTTGTCACAAGAAAGAAAACCGTCGATCTGGACTTCCCCGATCCCAAACTCGCGGATCATGCGCTCAGCCAATGGGTGGGCGCCTTCGTCCAGTCCCCTTCGGAACCCTGCTACGTCTATCCGAAAACCGGATTAGAGTGGATCAAAAAGAAGCGAGACAATCCCGGCTTGATGCCGGAATCCCTTCGCAGCAGCAAGGAATGGAATGGCACAAATGATCAACCGGGCGAGGCTGCCGATCCCTACATCCGCTACATGACCCGGGGACGGGATGCATTCGATTCCCTATTTGTGCGCGACTCCGAACGCATACTTGAGCCCCTGTTTATGCTTTCCGAAGCATCCGACCCAACGCTACCGGACACCAGTGAAAACACCTGAACCACTCGATCTCGAAACGTTTGTTCCTTGTCCTGGGATCACTCTCATCGAAGCGAGTGCCGGAACAGGAAAAACCTATAGTATTTCCAATCTTGTCGCTCGATGGATCAGCGAAGGCAGATTCACCCTTTCTTCGCTGCTCATCCTTACCTTCACTGAAGCGGCCACTTCTGAGCTGAAAGAGCGTATCCGTGCGGAATTGACTGCACGGAAAGATCGTTTCGGGGCAGACCCCGGCTCCGGCGAGCAACTGCGCCGCGTTAAGTCAGCACTGGCAGAGTTTGATCAGGTCTCCATCCACACCATTCACGGATTCTGCAGCCGTATCCTGAAGGAATACCCCTACGAATGTGGAGTCCCGCCCCGATTTGAAATCGCCAACGACGATGACGAAAACCGCAAATCGGTTCAACTGCAGTTGTTCAGGATCATCCAGAAGGGATTTGATTCACTGCCGCTCGCTCCGATTCTGGTATCCGGAAAAACCAAGGATTTCGATACCATCGAAAAGGGACTGCCCTTGATTCTCAAGGAAGGGTCTCTACCCCTTCTGGAAGCGTCCGCTCTGCTCCGTTTCTTTACGGATGCCTGCCAGCGCATACACCAAGCGATGGAGATATGGCAGCGTGACGCCACCAAACTACGTGAGGTCTTCCTCGATAAGGAAAGGTCTCCGGTTAAATTGACCACCTACAAGATTCCGACTGTCGAAAAAGCATTCTGTTGTTTTGATGCATGGTCCTCCAATCGATCGGAGTCATTTGACAAAGCGAAGCACCCCCTCGAACTCTTCTCCAGGAGCAAGCTTGAAGCGAACGTAAAAAAGAATGCATCTCTACCGGAGTCTTCATTCTTTGATGCCTGCGAGGCCTGCGCCAGCCTTCCCTCGATGGCAAACAAAGCGGTAGCGGGTTTCCGCGCGCATCTCGAACAACAACGCATCAAACGCCAGATATTTGAGCGCGGCCAGCTCCGATACGACGATCTTCAGAAGCTCCTCCACAAAGCACTTCACGATCCGCAGAGCCCACTTCCTGACATCCTGCGGAAACGCTACGGGGCTGCGTTCATCGATGAATTCCAGGACACCGACGACACCCAGTTCCAGATACTGTCCAGAATCTTCTGTCCGGAAAATAATTCCGGAACTCCAGCTGAGAGGGAACATCCGATGATCCTCATCGGAGACCCCAAACAGGCCATTTACGGATTTCGCGGAGGGGACATTTTCACCTATCAGGCTGCCGCACAACGCGCGATCAGAGTCTTCTCCCTCGACACCAACTGGAGGTCCTCGCGTCGAATCAATGAATCGGTGAACCAATTGATCGGATCATCCGCGCACCCATTTGGATTTGATTGGATCGCCGGCCACCCGATCAAAACATCGCCTGAGAACGCGCACCTTTCCATACGATTCCCTTCAAATCCAGAGATTAGCGGAGGTCTACACCTCAAACTCGTCCCAAGCGATGGCACTTCGAATACAACTCCGCTTCAAGAATGCGCCAGGGAAATCAGAAATCTCATCGACCTCCAACCCACTATCTGCCTCAAGCCTGAGCACAGGAAAAAAGGTCGTCCAGTATCCCCATCCGACGTCGCGGTATTGCTTCCCTCCAACAAAGATGTCGCCGCCCTTAAGCGGATGCTCGACAAGGTGGGGCTGCCATCGATGATTCTTGGAGGGGCCAGCGTATTTGAGTCCGATGAAGCCTCCGATTGGCTCAGCACTATGAACGGGATCCACCGCAGTCCATCCAACCGCTGGATTCGTGGTGCATTGTGCACGCGCCTTTTCGCCTTCGACGCCACCTCCCTTAGCGAGATCGAAGAGCACCCGGAAAAATGGGATTCGGTGATGGCCCGCTTTGAGCATGCCCGTGCGCTATGGGAAAACGGGAATCTACCGGAAGCTCTCAGTATGTTGAGCCTCCATTTTGCATGGAAACAGCAGCTTGTTCAGTCAGATCAACCCGAGCGCCGGCTGACCAATCATTTGCACCTGCTCGATCTCATCCTTCAATACCATGAGAACCGTCATCCCACACCAGACGCATTGATCCGCTGGTTCGATGAACGCATGTGCGATCCGGATCCGAGATCCGATGAGGAAATCCTCAAACTCGAAAAACAGGAGGATGCGATCACCCTGCTGACAATGCATAAGGCAAAGGGCTTGGAATTCCCGGTGGTGTTCATTCCGATCCAGCCCGCTGAAAACAACACTCGATACAAAACGAAAACACCTTTCATCTGGCACGATGCTGGAGGTCGTCGACATGTCGCAATTTTCGACAAAGACGTCACGCCCGAGGCACAGGATGCTTACGCACGGGAATCGATTTCCGAAAAGGCCCGCACGCAATATGTCTCCCTTACACGTGCGAAAGTGCTTTGCAGAGCCTATCTCAACTGCAACGTGAAAAAACTCTCCGCTCTTGAGAACTGGATACAGAAACTGCCGGCTGATGCGGAGCCATCCGATGCCGACACACGCGATCTGGAGACGAGACTCCGCGATGGCATAAACCAACTGGAACACACAACACAAGGGGCCGTTCGCGCAATTGAATCGTGGGGACAACCACCAGTCCGACAGACCATCATGTCCTTTGCCGCAGATCCCGCGCCGGGTGACACAACCCCGCTTCTTGAACCCCGTGACCCTCCACCGATTCCCCATGCCCGGTCATTCCGGAGTTTCTCAGGAATGCTGCGTGGGGTGGAACGTGCGACCGACCACGACGTTATGCCCCCCGACGATCCTTCAATCCAAACGCAGGATGCGCCGACACCGGCCGCCCCTGACGCAGACGATCTCCACTCCTTCGACAAGGGAACCGCCGTCGGAAACCTGTTTCATGCCATCCTCGAACGTGCGGACTTCTCCAATCCATCCCAATGGCTAACCCTCGTCAGCGAACACCTTGAAACCTTCGGTTATGACCGATCCCGCTGGACCGCGACCTTCGTGGACCTCATCCGGAAAGTGGCCGGCTCGGGGCTGGGAGGTCTGGTGTCCGCTGGTACCTTGGCCCGAAAAGACCCCCACTCCCTCTTCCGGGAACACGAGTTCACCTTCCCGCTGAATTTCGAACCGGAAGCCATCCGCGAGATCGGAACTCTGCTCGAACACATCCATGCTGATCAATCGCGCGAAAACGTCCCCTACCACATCCCCTTCACCCCGGCCACCTCACCCACCGGACAATCCTGCATGCGCGGTTTCATTGACCTTTGGTTCGAGCATAATCAACGGATCTACCTGGTTGACTGGAAAAGCAACTGGCTTGGAGCCAGATCGGAGGACTACGATGCTCATTCGATCCAGCAAGCGATGAATACCCACCACTACCATCTACAGTATCTCGTCTACATCTGTGCCCTCAACCGGCTGATGCGAATCGTCCGTCCAGACTACGACTACAATAACGGATTTGGAGGCGTCGCCTATGTATTCCTGCGTGGCCTCGACTCCCGGAATCCGGATGCCTCGGTCTATTGCACCAAACCGGACGAGAGCCTCGTCCGCGCATGTCAAAGATGGTTGTCATGGTAGACCCACGTTCACTTCTCCCCTTGCCCGGCTCCCTGCGGAACGCAGACGGAACCCTCGTCTTCTCTACTCTGGATCTCGAAATCGCGGAGTGGCTGAAGAGCGACTTTGGTCAGGATCAACCCGCACTTGATAACCTCCTCGCGCTTGCGGGAGCCTGCATCAACAAAGCGGTCCGGGAAGGGAACACCTGCCTCGATCTCTCCCGGATTCCCGCTTTTCTCGAGGGGATCCCGGATTTCATTTGGCCCGACACCGCAACATGGGAAAAGGTCTTGAATCCCTTCATTCCACAAGCTCAGGCATCCGGGTCACTCCCGATTGTGTTCGAACCGCCCCGTCATGCTTTTCTTCAAACCTTCTGGCGTGCTGAATGTGACATCGCCCAGCGCATTGGAAACGGCACACACAATCCCTTCCCGGCTGAAGCATGCCTGCCGCCGGAGTGGATTGAGCAGATCACATCCCAAGGTCAACGCAACGCGATAAAGGCACCACTCTCCCATCCCGTTGTCATCCTGAATGGTGGACCTGGTACCGGAAAAACCTGGACGATTCTGCGCTCGATTTGTGCGATACTCGGACAGAACCCCGACTCCGCTATCCGGATCGCGGCCCCCACCGGAAAAGCAGTTGCCCGCGTCTCCCAGTCCATCCGTGGCGGGATAGCATCTCTCCCTATTTCCAAGGACTTGCAGGAACGTATTCCGACCGAAGCATGCACCATTCACCGGCTCTTGTATGAACTCGGCTCTTCTGATCCCGACCGCAGTTGGATCCCCGGACTTCCAACCAAAATCGATTGGCTCATCCTTGATGAGGCATCCATGATCGACCTCAAGCTCCTCCATCATCTTTTCGACATACTCCCGTCCAACTGCCGGCTTATGCTTGTGGGAGACGTGCACCAGCTTTCGTCGGTGCAGCCAGGAGCGGTTTTTGCCGACATCCACTCCGCCCTCTCGGCTATCCCGGACACCCCCGGATTGCCAATCTCCATCACGCTGAATGAAACCTTCCGATACGCCTCGGATTCACCCCTTCATCTGCTCTGCGAAGCGATCCGCAGTGCAGATGCCGAAGCCTTGTTCCATATTCTGAAAACGCCCCGACCAGACCCGGCGGTTCAATGGGTCGCACCCTCAGCAGCGGATCCCGATTGCACAGCCACTCTGGATGCATGGGTTCTAAGATATGTTATCCCTCATGCGCTCGCCGATTCCCCACAGGAAGCAATTCACCGTCTGGATCAGGCACTCTGCATCGGAGCCACCCACGAAGGTCCACGCGGAATCAAGAGAATCAATGCGCGTATTCACCAAATGATCCGCAACGCCTCCAACGCTTCGCCCCGGAAAGCATGGGAACCCGTGATGATCACACGCAATACCCCGGATATGGCACTCTACAACGGAGATGTTGGAATCCGGCCTCTTTCCATGCTCCCCTTGGCCGAGGCTGGATCTCAATGCTGGTTCCCGTCGTTTCCAGATGGGCTGAGAGAGATATCCTCCAGCCGGATCCCCGAAAGCCTAACAGCTCACGCGATCACCATCCACAAAAGCCAGGGGAGCGAAGCGGATCACGTCTGTGTAATCCTGCCGGATGCGCCATCCCCTCTCCTCTCCCGCGAGCTTCTCTACACAGCCGCCAGCAGAGCGCGCCGGAGCCTCACTCTCATCGCCACTCCCGAGGCCATCCGAACCGCAGTTCACACCCCCACCATCCGGCACACCCGCCTCTTCGACCGCATTAAATCACACCCGAGATGAGGCAGAAATATGGAATTATCTGCCGTTTCATTCGAACAATAATAAAGACCATATGTCATGGACTCCGTTTTTGTTCCTCTGGAATCGGAATTTTCAAGTATACGATGTAATGCGAGTTTTGGTATACTAGGACATATCGGGATTCCAACGTGCTTCGAAACTCATTCCGAAATGAATCCGACATGAAATTCAAATCAGGAATAGAAAGCCGGAAATTGTCGAATGCTCCGGTTGATCCAACGAATGCCTTGGTCGCGTCATCCTTCAAAAATTGAATCAACTCATTTGGAGTGCAAATATGCAAACGTTCGGCCCAATCCGGGGAAACAGACTGGGAAACGGAAAACCTTCCCATTGACAGCTTCAAGGGCATTCGCATCTGCGATCCCACCACCACCTCAGGCACAGAGGACACAACTTGGGAATCGACCGGCAGCGCACTTGTAACAAAATCTGTTACACCCTTCAGCTCATCGATATAGCCGCTATCGTTTTTCTTCCACATGTAGGGGCGAAAGATCCAACCAGTCGCAATCAGGCATGCCGCAGCGACGAATAGACCAACGAGCGATCTCCAGTTTCCGAAAAAACCGCTTTGGATCGGATTCAGGAACAGTGACACTATCAGAATCGAAGGAGAAACAAAGGGAGTGACGTAGTCCCCATAGCTTCTGTAGGTCGAGACGTTAAGCAAAACGGCCACCACCAAGCCAACCGCAAGTATCCTGATTTTCGGATCAATCCGCGGAAGAAACAATCCGACCACTAACCCCATCCAAACGACAGGAGCATGCCTCCATGCGTCAAGCATGTGCATGTAGACGGGGATTCGGCCTCCTTCCCTTGTTGGTAATTCCCTCAACAAGTGGTAATCCACTGTCCAAAAGTAAAACGAATCCCAAGCCCCTCCGGACACAGAAAAGGCAACGATTCCAGCAAACGCAACACCTCCTGAAACCGCCAGCTGATGTGGTATCGGTTGCTTGGACAGGTGGGCGTGAAATTTGTATATGAAGGTGGGGTGGGCGCATTGCCTCTTTCCGAGAATGGGAATAAAGCTCGTCGGAGGAAAGAGGCAATAGCGAACTGATG
>JAPXRV010000024.1:0-37546 GCA_033813415.1 Opitutales bacterium
TTTCGAGTATTCGGAAACCGGGGATTCCATCACAATCACGTGGTATTCCGGGAAGGGTAGACGGGTGGTCATCCCCGATTTCATCGATGGAAAGCCAGTCACTATGATCGGAGAACGTGCCTTCGCCGGTGCTTCTGAAAGCCTTACTACAGTAGTCCTGCCGTCAACACTCACCACGATCAAACAAAAAGCCTTCGCCAATTGTATTGGCCTTTCAGGCACGCTCGTCATCCCACGCTCGGTCAGATCAATTGAAGACCTCGCCTTTGCTAACGCCAACGGTCCCTCCCGCATTGTTTTTGAAGGGGATGCTCCACAGTTAGGGGAATGGTCGCTTCCAAATACAGGCATAACCTATAATAATGGGAGCGAGGGTTTCACGACTCCGGAATGGAACGGTTATCCATGTTTTCCAAGAGATAAGGTCAGCGGCGATTTCGAATTCTTGGAATCGGATGATTCCATCACAATCACGTGGTATTCCGGGAAGGGTAGACGGGTGGTCATCCCTGGGTTCTTCGACGGAAAGCCGGTCACCACGATCGGAGAACGTGCCTTCGCCGGGTCCTTCAAAAGCCCCAGTATCGTGGTTCTGCCTCCAACACTTACCACGATCAAACAAAATGCCTTTGCCGATTGTACCGGGCTTTCAGGTACTCTCATTATTCCACGCTCGGTCAGATCGATCGAAGATCACGCCTTTCGAAACACTCCTTATCTCTTCCGCATTGTTTTTGAAGGGGATGCTCCAACGCTGGGGAAAGGTGCAATCCAACATAGTCGTATAGCCTACAATCCCGGGAGCGAGGGTTTCACGGCTCCGGAATGGAACGGTTATCCATGTTTTCCAAGAGATAAGGTCAGCGGCGATTTTGAATACTCGGATACCGGGGATTCCATCACCATCACCGGATACTGTGGGTCGGGCGGAGACATTATCATCCCCGACTGCATCGATGGAAAGCCCGTGACTACCATTGGCGAACAAGCCTTCATAGGAACTGTCTTTGATACGAAGATCATCCAGCTCAAATTTCCCCGTGAGCTTGAGACCATTGAAGATAGTGCCTTCTACAAATGCAATGGAGCTGTGGAGTCGGTAACCTTTCCTCCGAAGCTTCGCAAAATCGGAGAAGTAGCCTTTACGCATTGCATGTTTCGCTTCGGATTCCTCACCATCCCTCCAAGCGTGACAGAAATTGGTTCAGGGGCATTTCGCGATTGTTTCGGATTGATGAGGGTTCAATTCAGGGGCAATGCTCCGAAAATGGGACGCACAGTTTTTGATCGTTACTTGCAAGGATACTCCATTCAGTATGAACCCACTGCCAAGGGATTCACCACCCCCACATGGCTTGACTACCCTTGTGCTCCGATCAGGAGGATCCGGAGCGATTTCGATTTCACAAACAACGGGTCCACCATCACCATCTCCGCTTATTCAGGGAGCGGAGACGGGGTCATCATCCCGCATTTCATCAACGGACTCCCAGTGACCGCTATAGGAGACCGGGCATTCCAACGTAAGATCTTGGATCCCGCTTCGTTGTCCCTCCCTCCCTTCCTGGAGTCGATTGGGACGGAAGCGTTCGCCATGTGCAGCGGATTGACAGGCTCCGTGGAAATACCCCCGACGGTTGCGACCATCGGCGAAGGCGCTTTCTCCGGTTGTAGTCGTCTTGATGAGGTTCGGTTCCTTGGCGATGCCCCAAAAACAGGACCATCCATATTCGACGGAAACAAATCCGGGTTCATGATCATCTATGGTAGGCAAGCGAAGGGATTCGACGCCCCGACTTGGCACGCCTATCCCGCCTCAGTAGACACAGATTGATTTCGAACACCCAGAACACCAGCGATCCGCACCTGCAGCAATACCCTCCGGTCAAAAAACGGTCCCCCTTATGAGCCTGCTGATGCCCCGGAGTTGATCTTCGCTCCAGGATGTGCCTTAGTAGGAGACGCAGGCGTTACCGCTACAGAGGGCTCCTCTCCCATCTTTCCTTTGTGAGCTTTGCGGCTTTGTGCGAGGACAATCATTTTCTTCAATCCTGGCCAAATAAGAAGAATCCGACAGGATAAGCATTGAGGCCTCATCCGTCTTGAAGCCCTATCCCCTTTCGTGATTTTGGTGCCTTTCGTGGTTAGAAATACCCTTCTTCAAACCTGCAGCCCTTCGACTTCGATCTCGCCATCGTCGTCCGCACAGCGGATCCCGATAGTAGCGGGAGCATCCTTGCTCGAGCCAACTGAACCGTAGGTCAAACGTTGTTAATAATAAGAATGCTTAACATCGCTCGCCTTGCTCGCTATAAGCCCTTCGGGCCACAGACGTTTGGCTGGCGCCAAACAACAGATTCAACATTGAAAGTATGTTGCCGATGCGAAGCTGAGGCGTCTATGCCCCGAGCGAAGTCGAGGGGCGTAAGCCCGTCAGGGCGATGTTTAAGAACTCTTCTATTTCGGGGTTTTCCGCGTATTTCGTAGTTGGCATTCCACCGGTTGCGCCGCATCCACACGAAAATACGTGGCCTTTTATTCAGAATCCCGCGATCGAAGCCAACACAACCCACGATTTCTCGTGGCCGATTCGACGATAACATGTGGTCATATTGACGAGCATTCGGAATATCTGTGCATCCACAAACCACAGCAAAAACATTACGCCGTTCATAGACAACCGCTTACGACTGCGCACAATCATTCTGGCATGGGCAGTGCTGAAACCCACCTACCGGTTTCAAATCCCGGTGTTCGACAATAGCAAGTCAGCCATCACCCGAATATGGAGCCAATGCACTTGCGAGGATTGAACCGATACTAACTACAACTCAGAAAATACGATGATCAACAAAACTCACCTGCTCATGGCGGCCATGTTGTTTTCCGCTGTCGCGTCAACCTGCCCTGCCGCAGCTCAGGATCGCGGGATCGCTCTCAGGGGAAGGCACCAGCTCGGATTTGACCTTGGCGCTTACTCGACAAACGAAAGCTCAGCCTACGAAGACGGCTATTTCAGGTCGGACTCGTCCTCGACGAGCCCAAGCGCCTTTGTGCGCTATCAATACTGGTTCAGCGACCAGGCCGCTGTCACCGTCCAGACTGGAGTGCTCGATTCGGAAGTGGATTTCGAGTTTGAAGACGACGACGATCATTGGAGAATGAGGTCAGCTGATTTCTCACTGGTTCCCCTACTGGTTGGGATGCAGTTCAAGCCCTTCGCGTTCGAGACATCCAGCCGAAGCTTTTTCGCAATCGACATCGCCATAGGGCCTTATGTCGTGAGCGGAACCGAATACGGACACCGCCACCACTCCCGCACGAAATCTGAAACCGTGTTCGGCGGATGCGCGGGCATCAGCCATCATTGGTTCCTTACGGATCATCTGTTGCTGTCGGCCAACGCCCGATACCATGTGACCGGTGACTTTGACAAAAAGCTATACGGGATCGAAAACGGCACCGGATTCAACGGCACCGTCGGTCTCGCGTGGATCTGGTAATCCGGAAGGAGACATACAATCACTCCGGATCCGGCACAGTAAGGATGAACCAGTCTTTGTTTGGCTGACCGGAGCGATGTCCGCGACATCGGATGGGGCGCGAAACATGACTCGTCCCTCAAACCCCATGCTGGAGCAAGACAACGCCTGTGGAGCGATCATCCACAGGCGTTTATGCCTTCAGACCGACAGCTTGAGAATGGCCACTATCGCGGACTTATCGAGCTTCACAAAACTGCCGATGGCATGGGCCCCACCTCTGGTTGCCTTGGACGCCATTTCCTCAAACCGGGAATCATCGATTCCAAACTCACCCAGACGGATCGGCAAGCCACAGCGCTTATAGAATTCCTCAAGCCTGCGGATTCCTTCCAATGCCATCGCTTCGGGATGGTTGAAGTCAGCCTCCACACCCCAAACCCGGTTTGCCCATTGTGCGAAACGGGGCAAGTCATGCCGATAGACATACTTCATCCATGCAGGGAATACCACAGCCAATCCGGCCCCATGCGGAATGTCATAGATCGCAGAAAGCTCATGCTCGATACCATGAGAGGCCCAATCCCCGATGCGCCCCATCCCGATAAGATCGCTGTGGGCCTGTGTTCCGGTCCACATGAGATCCGCCCGTGCATCGACGTTATCGGGTTCCGCCAAAACCCTCGGAAGGTTGTGACGGACCGCACCCATCACCGCTTCGCAGAGTCGATCGCTCAGGTCCACCTCGCGGCTATTCGTGAAGTAACGTTCCATCACGTGGGACATAATATCCGCCGCACCAATCGCGGTGTTCTTGGGAGATAGCGTGCAAGTGAGCTCTGGATTGAGAATCGAAAACACGGGACGCAGATGCTCATCACAGGTCAGCCCACGCTTCAATTGCCCTTCTTCCCGGGTGATAACCGTGCTGCCACTGGTTTCACTCCCCGCAGCCGGAATCGTCAACACACAAGCCACCTTCAGTGCCTTTTGAGGCTGGCCCTTCCCATCATAGAAGTCCCATACATCTCCCTGATAGGGAACCCCGGCTGCAATTGCCTTTGCGGAATCGATCACACTGCCTCCACCGACCGCCAAAACAAATCCGATCCCCTCCTCACGGCAAATCTGTATCCCCTTGTAGACCAGAGACAGGCGCGGGTTCGGTTGAGCGCCTGGCAGATCAACATGACTCACACCAGCCGCCTTGAGCGATGCCCTTACCCGATCGAGCAGACCGCTCCTCTCCACACTTCCCTGCCCCCAATGCAACAATACTTTCGAAGCGTGAAGGGCCGTCTCCGCGCCCACCTGATTCTCGGTTCCCCGACCGAAAATGATCTTGGTTTCATTGTGAAAAACGAAGGATTCCATGGTTTCTTTCTGTTAGTGTTCCTAATGTCTATGCCTAACGCATTCCTTGAGTGCGAATCGGAGCGGATGTCTCCAGCTTAAGCGAATTCGGTCCATATTCAAGCCCAGCGTCACAACGAATCTACAGAAGAAACCACAACCGAGCAAAAACAGGAACACCCGAAGCGTCCCACTTCAGCGCAACTAGATCCTGAAAAATCTTCGCAGGATCGGGATCCTCATGAGACGATACCAAACACTAGCAACCGATGTCCTCGTTCCACAGGCCGGGGTTTTTGGAAATGAAGCCCTGCATGAAATCGGTTTGCATGTCCCCACACTACTCCATGTCCCATCAAAGGTCCAGCCACTCGTGAAACAAGTAGGGGGAAGTAACACCCATGCTCGCTCGCATCGATATCCCATCCTTTGAGCCTTCCCTCTTCGTCAGGCGGTCGCCCGACTTCGCCAGACACGCTGCGTGAGTCATCTTTTCTTCATAAATCCTGGAGATCCTGTCGTTCTCGCAAATTCAGCCGACATGAACTACAATTCTTCCATGAACATTTCTGAATTGCGCAGTCTCCCTCCTCACGAGAAGTTGAGAATAATGGAGGCAATCTGGGAAGACTTCGACGAGCACTTGAAAACGGCAGAGGTCACCCCGGTTGTTCAGCGATTGCTCGATGAACGCATAGAGCGCATCCGCAACAAAACAGTTGAAGTTCACGACTGGGACAAAGTCAAACTGTCGATTGGGCGACCATGATCCAAGTCCGCATTTCGGACGATGCCCTCAACGACCTGATCCTTGGGTTCAGATTCTATGAAGCTCAGGAAACCGGTCTCGGTGAGTATTTTCTGTCTCAACTCCGTGCGGACATCGACGGGTTGAAAATCTCTGAGTGCCAAAAGGTTCGACCTGATCCAAACACCAACCCTCTTGACAGGTCATTTCAATAGAGTAATTTTACTCCATGGGCGTTATGACAAGAGCAGATAAAAAGGGCTCTCTAAAGGTGAAGGGAGCAAAGCCAGGCTCCTTGTACCTTGTCTCCATGCAAGGGGCACAGTTCCTCGTCAACCCGATTGTTGACTGTCCGCCTTGTACTCAAATCTTACCACAAGAAATTGTGCAGACTATCGCATCAAACGCCCTGAAACCCCGACTGAGCTGGAACACATTGAAGTCCATGACGCGGGACTAAGGACTAATGAGACTCCTGGACACCAATGTGCTGATCTATGCTTTCGAGCAGGATTCGCCCTTTAAGAATTGGGCACATGATTTGGTAGTCCAGTCGATAATCGACAGGATCGCGGTCGTGAATCCCGTGATTATAGCCGAATTGGCTATTGGGATCGAAGAACCCGAGTCTCTCTGACAAACTGAGCAGATGGGGAATCATTCTAACCGATTTGCCTTGCGAATCTTCATTGCGATGCGCTATCGCCTTCGGAAAATACCTCAACCGGAGAAAAACCTCGCCCCAAGGGAAGTTGCCGGCTCCCAAAACACCCATGCCCGATTTTTTCATTGGGGCTCATGCTTCCGTTATGGGATGGTCAATTGCCACAGTAGATCCAGACCGGTACAGGTCTTATTTCCCTGAAGTTTCGTTGATTGTTCCTTGATCGGAACAATCTGAACCCCGCCTATCCCAAGGGAGCGGTGCGAAAGTCTCGCACGGTTCACAAAACTCAGCCAACCGCCATGCGAATCCGAATAGTAGCGGGAGCATCTCTGCTCGCGGCTTTTTTACGCCCGCCTCTTCCCTCTGCTCCTTGGCGCCTTGCGGCTTGGGGTGAGATCATCTTCAAACCTGCTACCCCGAGCTTGCGAGGGGCATTGTCGTCCGCGTAGCGGATCTTAGTGAGCCCAACAGGCGAACGTTGCTAATCAATTCTTCTTATTTAACATCGCTCGCAATGCTCGCTATAAGCCCTTCGGGCCACATACGTTTGGCTGGCGCCAAACAACAGATTCACCACTGAAAGTATGTTGCCGAAGCGAAGCTGAGGCGTCTGTGCCCCGAGCGAAGTCGAGGGGCGTAAGCCCGCCAGGGCGATGTTAAAACCTCTTTGAGTTTCACATCGCTCACAAACTTCGCTGGATGGTCTTGATCAAGAGCCTCGTCGAATGGGCTTCGGCCTGCGGCCTCGCCACAAGGGCTGAAGAGGGTGAACCACGAAATGCTCGAAAACCACGAACGGGAAACAATTTTCAACCACTGACGCACCTGATAGACACTGATGGGAAAATCATCTCCATGTTGTTCTTTCCTCTGCTCCTCGGTGCCTTCCCTCTTCGTCTGACTATCGCCAGACACGTGGCATGAGATCATCTTCTTCTTATTCCCATCCCAGAGCGCAAAGCACGATTCCGTTCCTGGAATCCACCCAAAATCCCCACGATCCCATTCCGGCCAAATGTACGACCTCAACTAAAGTGGTAACACTTAATCCATGTAGATTCGAATGAGACCAACCGTTACTCAGTGGCAGTGGCCGAAAATCGGCATTCCTATTGACATTTGCGTGTCAAATAGTGATCTATTTCCCCTTGATTACGGATCATAACAGTCCCTTTTTCGCGCATGCCGGGCGCTCTGGATCGAATCCGGAGCAAAGACCCGGCATGGATGGACGCGGGGCCTTCCACGAGGATGCATATCTGTTGGGGCGGCCGGCACATGGGGGACAGTGCCATCCCGGGATTCTGGACTTCTCGGTGAATCTGAACCCGCTGGCGCCTTCGATTCCGGATGCTACCTGGCTGCGATGGAAAAACCATGCCATGCGGTATCCACCAGCGAACTCCGATGCAATCAGCGTGCGTCTGGCGGGAGTGCTGGGAAGCGAAGCCCGGCAGACCGTGGTCACCAACGGGGGAATGGAAGCACTGCAGGCAGGGATCGCCGCGCAACCTGCACGGCAAGTGTGCATACCCGCTCCCTGCTTCGCGGAATATCCTTATCTGGCGCAACAAGCCAACAACCGTTTCAGGATCATAGCAATCGATCCCGGGGATTGGTGGAATCCAGATGCCTGGCTGGAACAGGACTATCCCCGCGGATCCCTTGTGGTTTTGGCCAATCCTGCCAATCCCACCGGCATGCGGATTCCGCGCAAGCGAATGGTTCAGGCGATTCTCCACCATCGCCAGAGGGGAATCCGGTGGCTGGTGGATGAGGCATTCATGGGATTCTCCCCCGGCGGGTTCCCGGAGTCACTCCTTCGGAATATTCATGAGCTCCCGGAGGTGACCGTGGCAGGCTCACTCACCAAGCTCTGGTCCATTCCCGGATTGCGGCTCGGATACCTCGTGGCGGGAAACCCAGCGATCGCGAATGCCGTCCGGCAGCGCCAGTTGAGCTGGCCCCTCAACGGGATCGCCACCGCATGGGCCGATGAGTTTCTGCATCCCGATGGCCTGAATCAACTGATGTCACAAATGCCAATCATCCACGCATGGAAGGATGATTTCCAAGTCGCGCTCCATAACCTTCCCGGTATCCAGCCGATGCCATCCGACACGAACTTCTTTCTGGCAGGCCTCGACAGTTCCATTGACCGATCCGCGCTTTCATTCTCGATGAAGCAGAAGGGGATCGCTGTCAGGTCGTGTGAATCCATTCCCGGAATGGAAAATACCGCATTCTGGCGGGTTGCAGTCCGGGCGCCGGAAGAAAACAACCGCTTCATCGCCGCCTTGAATCAATCGCTCAACACCTTGTCGCCGCAGCCGTCAGGCATAACCGGGACTAGATACTCCCAATCATGAAGGCACTTTCCATATTGGGAACCATGTCCAACGCCGGCAAAAGCTGGGTGGCAACCGCTTTCTGCGCGCTGCTCCGAAGGAGAGGGTATCGGGTGGCTCCTTTCAAGGCGCAGAACATGTCCAACAACTCCTATGTGACGCTCGAGGGAGGAGAGATCGGGCGGGCACAAGCCGTCCAGGCAGAGGCCTGCGGACTGCGCCCGGTAGCCGCGATGAATCCCGTGCTGCTCAAGCCATCGGGCGAATCCACCTCCCAGGTCGTCCTGCACGGAACTCCGGGGCCCCATGTGCAGGCGGGAGCCTACTACCGGGAACAGGGCCAACTGTGGGAAGAAGTGCGGCAGGTTCTCGATTCGTGGAAATCGTCATGCGATGTTCTGGTGATGGAAGGCGCGGGAAGCCCGGTCGAACTGAACCTCATGGACCGCGATATCGTCAACCTACGTCCAATCGATTATCTGGACGGCCGCTGGATCCTGGTGTCCGACATCGAAAGAGGTGGTGTGTTCGCCCAGACAGTCGGCACATGGACCCTCCTGCCCGAATCCTCCCGACGCCGTGGGCTTGGCTGGATCGCCAACAAGTTCAGGGGAGACCTCCGGCTTTTTGACGGAGTCGGCGAGCTTGCGTCACCCTATTCCGAACTACCCTACCTCGGCGCGCTTCCGATGGTGCGTGATCTTCATCCTGAGAATGAGGATAGCCTCTCCCATCCTTCCCCAGACCGGATGACGGATTCGGCTGACCAGGCCAAACTCGCCTGGATCCGCTTCCCTCGCCTTTCGAACTCGAGCGACTGCCAGCCCTGGGAAACCGATGGAGGGGTCTGCGTACAATGGGTGGACCATCCGGAAGCCCTTCGGAATGCCGCCGCCATTATTCTTCCCGGGACAAAAGACACACTCGCGGACCTTAAGTGGCTGAAACAATCCGGGATCGCCGATGCCATTACCCGGAAATCACTCGAAGGCACCCCGGTGGTAGGCATATGCGGCGGCTTTCAAATGATGGGCGAGCGTCTGATCGATGCCGATGGAGTGGCGGGAACACCCGGTGATACCGCCGGGCTTGGTTTGTTACCGGTCACAACCGTGTTTGAAAAGGACAAGCATATCGAGCAAGTCCACGCACACTTCGGCAACAGCTCCTGGACCTGCTACGAGATCCACAATGGACGCACCCACTGGCCAGCCGGCGTGGATCCGCTTTTCCAAATCGAACGCACCGGAGGCCTCGCGCCTGAGGGAGTCCGACTCGGCAAGATCTGGGGCTCCTACCTGCATGGGATGTTTGAATCCGCCGAAGTCCGCCGCGCGCTCGCATTGGCAGCAGGCATCCGTTCGCACCAAACCGGAATCGAGGACTGGCAATCCCATAAACGGGAGCTCTATGATAAAATGGCCGATGTCCTTGAGTCGCATCTCAACATCGGGCCTGTTTTGCGCTATGTGGAAGGTTGATGGAGGAATGATCCTGGCCGCTCTTGTGTTGGACTTCGTGCTGGGCGACCCCCGCCGGTTTCCGCATATCACCCGCATCACCGGAGGGTGGATCCGGTTCGCCGAAAAGGGATTCCGGAGTTTGCGCACCGACGGCATTTGCGGCGGATGTGCCTTCACCCTGGTCGTCATCGCGGGCATCCTCGGCCCGACCACACTGCTCTACACCTGGCTACAGCACCTCCACCCGGTCGCTGCATGGTCACTGGACTGCCTGATCCTTTTTCAAAGCATCGCCTTCCGGGACCTTATCCGACACGTCAAAGCAGTCGAAGCCCCCCTCCTGAAGAAGGATTTGGAGCAGGCCAGGAATCGCCTGAGCTGGATTGTGGGACGCGACACCGGCCATCTGGATTCCAATGAAATCAGCCGGGCATCCATCGAGGCGCTGGCCGAGAGTATTCACGACGGCTTCGTCGGCCCCCTATTCTGGGCTTTCTTACTCGGACCATTCGGCGCACTGTTGTTCCGGATCGCCAACACCCTCGATTCGATGGTCGGGCATCGGGATGAGCGTTACGAACGTTTCGGAAAGTGCTCGGCCCGGCTGGATGATGCGATGGGCTTGCTATCCTCCCGACTGAGCGGATTGATCCTGTGGATTGCCAGACCCAGCCGCTCAATCCAAACCATCATACGGGATGCACGTAAACACGCCAGCCCGAATGCCGGTTGGCCGGAAGCAACAATGGCCTACGGATTGGGATTACGCCTCGGAGGAAACAACTGCTACGATGGGGTTCCGATCGATGGACCCATCTTCAATTCGGATGGAAAATCACCCGCACCGCACGACATCCATCGGGCCTTGAAAGTCAGCTTCGTCGCATGGCTTCTTGTGCTATGCATCGGACTTGCAGTTTTCGCCACCCAAGTCGCGATTCCCGGATAAGAGATACGTTTGCAAACTCCTCCGAAGCGCTTTAGGTGTAATATCCATCACCTCAACCCGATTCCGATCATGCCCGCGCGAATTGCCGTCTTCACCTCCAACGCCCTGAGCAACATTGCCTCCACCACCCTCCAGAACATCGATTGCATGCTCCGCGATGTCCCCGGCGCAGAACGGGTGCTCCCGCCCGCAAAGCGCGGACAATAACAGATTGCCCCCCAATGCCTATCTTTACTCCGAGGTCCGAGGATTCGGAATAAACCCTAGTTCTGGCCGAATATAAGGGTTCCGTTCATTCAGAAACGGAAATCCACGATCGGTCAACACCACAGAATACGGATTGCTACAGCAAACGGCAGAGCTGTCGCAGACTTCCCACAAGGGAATGAAATGCAGCGAGCGCAGGAAGACCATTCACGACAAATCATCCGGGCCGGGCTTCATCAACGCAGGTGAGTGGATTTTTGCCAGATCACCTGCTCTTCATAATACACGGCAATCAGCCTTTGCGGGGGCGGCCACGTTTGGATTTACGGGAAGAATCCTCGTCCTCATCTTCATCCTCCTCCTCGAAATCCTCGTCTTCTTCCTCCTCCATGTCCTCGTCTTCATCATCGTCGCCGTCCTCTGAGCCGTCGATGTCGTCATCATCGTCGTCCCACTTCATGGTTTCGTCTTCTTCGAGGGTCTCTTCGTCTTCTTCGAAGTCAGGCAGATCAATGTCGATTTCTTCTTCGTCCGTCGAAGCTTCTTTGGCGTCTTCCCCAACCTCAAGCTCGTAGCCTTCGGGGATGAACTCAAGGATAGCAGTCACTTCATTGAACACATGGATGGATTTGCCTTCCATGTACTCAGCATTTTGCTGCTCGCGAATCTGCTCTTCAATCTCGTCAATCTCCAGACTCTCCGCGAAATCGATGAGGCTGTTCAACATCTTCACGCGCAGACGGGTGATCTGATCCAGAAAATCCGCATAGGGACTCTTTTCCTCATCCAAAATGTCGGGAAGAAGGAACACGTCCTCCTCGCTCTCAAGAAACGACTCCGATACACGGGTCAGCTCGACCAGATTGTCCGGCAGCTTGCGGGTGATCCGGAACGCAAAAAACGCGCTTTCAAACACTTCAATGTCGAATCCATATTCGCGAAGCGCATCGAGAAGATCCACGATATGCGCCTTTTGGCGCGGATCAATAATGCTCAAACCGTCGACATCCCAATGCACGGGATCACTGGTTTCAGCGACCCACCAGTTGTAGTCTTCACCGATACGGACTTTCAGCCATTGCAATTTGGGAGATGATTTGCTCATATCAAAACTCGTAAGTGTGTCAGATTGAATAGGTTAAAACAGAGGCCTAGCCCTCTGCCAAAGGGTGTCCCGATCCATGGTATGGAAACGGGGAATAGGGGATTTCCTGCAAAAATCAATTGCCAAATGGGCAAAATGATAAGTTTTATTGCAGGATTTCCAAATGGGCTCCGCATACGAAAGGGTCTTAAGACCCATCCTTTTCAGGTTTTCACCCGAAGCAGCGCACAACATGAGCATCCGGGCACTGCAGATTGCTGGTGCCTGTGCGCCGGGCAAATCCTTGCTCCGGGCGGTGTATCATCCGGGATCGCGAAGCCCGGTCAAGCTATGGGATCTCGAGTTTCCCAACCCTGTGGGAATCGCAGCCGGAATGGACAAAGACGCGATTGCGGTAGATGGGCTGTTCGCGCTCGGATTCGGATGTGTGGAAGTGGGAACCGTTACTCCACTGCCGCAACCGGGCAATCCCAAGCCCCGGCTCTTCCGCTACCCGCAACACCACGCGGTGGTTAACCGGATGGGATTCAACAATGCCGGAGCGGACGCGATGGCCCGGCGACTTGCCCGCTGGCGCAAAGACGAAGGAACCCGTGCGCCCGGTATCCTCGGAGTGAATATCGGCAAACAAAAGACTACTCCGCTGGAAGACGCCGCCGGCGACTACCTCAAAAGCTTCTCATTGCTCGCGGATTTCGCTGACTACGTGGCCGTGAACATCAGCAGCCCCAATACCCCGGATCTGCGCAAGCTCCAGGGCAGTGGCTACCTCGGTGGCATCCTCCGCACCCTCAATCAGGCCAACAGCGAACGGGTGAGCTCCGGCAAACGGAAAATCCCCCTGCTGCTCAAGATCGCGCCCGATCTCGATCAGGAACAGATCGAAGAGATCGTTGGAACCGTCATCGATTGTGCATGGGACGGGATCATCGCCACCAATACCACGATTGATCGAAGCCCGCCATATGAGAACCTCGAGAAACAGGGGGGATTGAGCGGACAGCCCCTGCGCGAACGTTCCAAACAAGTGCTCAGGCAGGTCCTTCGGGCAACCGGAGGCAGAGTGCCGGTCATCGGAGTGGGTGGAATCGAAACCGCGGATCAGATGAAGGAAAAACTCGATGCCGGAGCCTCTCTCGTCCAAGTCTACACTGGATTTATCTACAAAGGCCCCGGAATGGTCAAAGGCCTGATCCGGGCCTGACATTACCTTCCATGAAACCGGAAGGAAAACTCTCCACCGGCGGAATGGTCGCCCTCTACCTCGCGATGGCGGCCATCGCGGCGGGATTGATGCACTGGCGCATCGGCAAAGGATCCTTTCCGTGGCATGAATTTGTTCCGGGCACCTCCACGATGATGATCCGGGGCACCGTGCTAACGGTATTGCTGGTCGCAGCAGTCCACCTTATTTCCCGTCTATTGATCCGGATAGCACCGGTTTTTGAGCGTTCCTCCCTTCAAATGGGGAGCGTGCTCAAGGGTTTGTCCGGCATCCAAGTTGCTGCTCTGGCCCTGGCAAGCGGAACCGGAGAGGAGATGCTGTTCCGCGGGTGGTTACTCAACGAAACGGGACTATGGGTTTCCAGCCTGATCTTTGGGTTGATGCATATCCCACCCAATCGCGACTGGTGGTCATGGCCGGTATTCGCGGGGGTCGTCGGCGGACTTCTCGGGCTGTTGTATATCGAAAGCCATAGCCTGATCTACCCAATAGCGGCACACGCCGGAATCAACTTCATCAATATCTCCCTCGTCCTGCGATTGGCGCGACGCCGGGAAGCATACACTCCTAATGCAGGCCAAACGGACCCGAAAGACGGAGGCATCCATGGATAGTCCACTGAGATCCAGCATCCGGCACTGGATGCGCCCCTTGAGGAATGGGCTCAGGGCCTATGGCGCGCTCATGTTGATCCATGCGCTGGCGTGGGGGATCGATCCGGAAAGCGTCCTGCGCTCATTTGAAGGACACTGGATCGGGTCCTACACGTCCGAATCCATTTCCGGGGAAACCCTCGGCGGAGGAAAGATCGAAGTCGTTGCGTCGTATCTCGATGGAATCCTGTGGCTCGACACCACCTACACTGAGAACAACCGGGAGCGGAAGGAATTCGGATGGACCAAATGGGAAGACAATCGATTCCGCAATGCAGTGGAACGCGATGGCAAAACCTTCCTTTTTTCGGGGTGGATTTCGGGAAACACCCTCCGGTGGCTGCCCGATGACCCCAAGGCACGCATGAACCAACTCCACAGCGAGCAAGTGGTTTCAATCGACGGCTCGCGCAGACTCGTCTACCGTGGTTTTGAGATGGTTCCGCTCCCTACAGGAGTCCGGTTTGTGTTGTTCGATGCCGAGCTTCAACCCTTTGGTCCGCTGGTCAAACCGACTTTCTGAATCGCTTCCATCGGTGCACCTGTTCAGGATTGGAGTGAATCTGCAGGAGTTTCATCTCAAGACATTCTACCTGGATATTTTTACAACGCGGTCTTGTGCTTCCCGATTCTGCAAGTCAAAGTCAATCCGGTGAACCCATCCTCCCATGTTAATCGATAGCCATTGCCACCTCAGCTCCTTCCTCGCCTCCAACCGCCTCTCATCTGTGCTCAACCTCGCTGAGCAGCGCGGGATATGGAGGATCATCACCGTCGGGACCTCCACAGAGGATTGGGAAACCTACCGCAAACTCGCGTCGGACTACGCGGGCCGGATCTACTACACCGCCGGCTTGCATCCCGGACATGTCGAGGAGGACTGGGAATCCCAACTCGACACCCTTGAGGCGATCCTTAACAAGGGGGATAAGGTTCGCCCGGTTGCCATTGGCGAGACGGGGCTCGACTACTTTCGCCTGCCGGCAGACCCTGCCGCCGCCGCCCTGATCGTCGAGCGACAGAAAGCGTCGTTTATCCGTCAAATCGGGATTGCAGCAGCTCACGAACTCCCCCTTATCGTGCATTCCCGATCGGCTTTCGACGATTGCATCCGGATCATTGATCAAAGCGGGTTTCCATGGAACAACGTGGTCTTTCATTGTTTCAGCGAAGGACCGGACGCCATGAAACGCCTCAACCTCCGGGGGGGTCGTGGTTCATTCACCGGCATCATCACCTATGGGAACGCCTCGGCAATCCGGAATGCTCTGGTGGAGCAGGGCATCGATCGCCTCATGATCGAAACCGATGCCCCATACCTCGCACCGGTTCCCCAACGCGGCAAGGAGAACGAACCCGGCTTCCTGGTCCACACGGCAGACGCAGCCGCTCAACTGCTCCACATGACCCCCGACAACTTCCGGAAGCAGGTTTGGGAAAACACCTGCAGGTTCTTCAAGATTGTCTGAAGAATCCCGCCAAACTCCCGGCGCCTGCGATTTGACAATTCGGCAAATCGGGGGATCTTCCGGTTATGAAGATCGAAGCTTATCTCAAGCCCCATTGCGGATGGAGCCATGGGGTAAGAACTATCCTCTCGAAATACGGACTCGACTACGTGGAACACGATATTGCGAATTGTCCGCGCTGTTATGAGGATATGGTTCGTAAGTCCGGTCAGAAGCTTTCGCCCTGTGTGCAGATCAATGGTGTGATGCTGGCGGGGGTGAGCGGCGAGGAAGTCGAGAACTACCTGCTGCGCAATGAATTGGTATCACCGGTGGAAACCCGTAACGCCAATCTCTCCTCTCCCTATGCATCCGAGTCGAATGGCACCTATCCGGCCTTCGAAAGCATCCGGTTTTTCTGAAAGCTTGCATTCCGTCCTGTCTGTGTATCGGATTCCGCTGATGCCCGAACCCGCGTTCCATTTTCCGGTTCAGGCAGTTCCGTTCAACTTTGCCCTTCATGGAATTTGCCCACGCCCTTGAACAACTCCGCCAATCCTTGTCCGGTTCGATTCAAACCGATGTGGATGCACTCAGAAATGTATCCTGCGACGGACTCAAAATCTCTTTCATGCCGGCTGCCCATATTATTGCGGCAGAAGCTGCGGATGTCGGAAAAACACTCAGGATAGCGCACGAGAACCACATTCCGGTCGTCGTGCGGGGTGCGGGGTCCACGCTCACCGGATCCGCCACCCCCTATCGCGGGGGATGGGTGCTCGATGTTTCGAGGCTCAACTCCATCCGGATCGACCCGGTGCAAAAAATGGCCTTTATCGGAGCAGGGGCGGTGCTGCGCGATATTGACGCTGCGGCTGCATCCCGCGGTTTGTTCTACCCGCCCGACCCTTCATCGCACCGCTGGTGCACGGCCGGAGGAACCATTGCCTGCAACGCGGGGGGACTGCGTTGCGTCAAGTACGGGGTTACGCGGGACTATGTGATCGCGCTCAAAGGATACCTTCCGACCGGCGAATACGTGGAACTGGGGAGAGCCGTGCGCAAATTTGCCACCGGTTTCAACCTGCGCGACCTCTGGATCGGATCGGAGGGTATGCTTGGAGTGATCACCGAGGCCGTCCTGCGTCTCATCCCCAGACCAAAAGTGAGATGGACGCTCCTCTGCGGTTTCTCAAGCGATGGCGAGGCCCTGCGTTTCGCGCTTGATCTGCTCTCTTCGGGGATGAACCCGTCGATCCTCGAATTCATCGACTCGTTGAGCGTCAAGGGAGCCGAGCGGGCCACCGGCCATCAGTTTTTCCCGGGCCAGTCCGATCCAGCCGTCATCCTGCTCGAACTCGATGGGCAGGATATGGATGCCCTCGAGAGGGAGTCCAAAACCGTAATCGACAAAGCGAAGGCTATCACCACCAATCTGCGGCATTCCTTTCTGGAAGTTGAAGGGGAAAGGCTATGGGAAGTCCGGCGCAAGTGCTCCGGAGCAATGTTCCAACTGGCCGACTCCAAACTCAATGAGGATGTCGTGGTTCCGCTGCACGAAATGCCGGCCCTGATCGCATTCATCCACGGGTTACGGTCCAACTCCGGCTTGCCGATTGCGGTATTCGGACACGCTGGAGATGGCAATCTGCACGTCAACATCATGTATGACAAGGACAAGCCCGAGAAGGTAAAACGGGCCCGCGAGGCACTCGACGCCCTGATGCACAAGGTAATTGCTTTGGGAGGCGCTATCAGCGGCGAACATGGAATCGGGTTGGCCAAGAGCGCCTACTTCAACGATCAGATTCCACCGGTCCAGGTTGCATGGATGAAGGGCATCAAGGATCTCGTCGACCCACACGGCATCCTCAATCCAGGCAAGATCTTCGAACCGTTCCACCCATGGGAACACTCAAAAATGGATATCTCCTTTCCCTGGGACCATCGATGACATACCCCGGAGGGTCATTATCTTGCCCGATCCCATATGCTACCCGCCTTCCTTTGCACCTTGCTGTTTTCGGTCAGCGCGATTTCGGCTAACCGCTCCGTCGCTCACCTCGGCAGCAACCTGGCGAATGTAAGCCGCCTCACGCTGGCATGCCTGATCATGGGCATCGTTGCCTGGATCATCGGAGTGTGGCCGGGATGGACCGTTTGGACGATATTTTTCATTAGCGGAATCGTGGGCTTCGGGTTCGGTGATATCGGGGTTTTTTATGCCTTGCCGAGGCTCGGATCCCGATTGACCATTCTCTACACCCAATGCATCGCTGCCCCAATCGCGGGCATTGTTGAATGGATCTGGCTGGGAACCTCCCTCAGCATGGCACAGATCATCTGTGCAGTGGTCACCCTGTCCGGGGTTGCCATCGCCCTGGATCCATGGCATACCCGCAACCTCAAGAGGGATAAACTCATCAGTGGAAGCTTGTTCGGCCTGCTCGCTGCCGCCGGACAGGGCATGGGAGCGGTCATCAGCCGCTATGGCTACGACACCGCCCACTCCGCGGGGGTTGAGTTACCCGCGATGACGGCCGCGTTCTTCCGCATCATCGGCGGCCTCCTCATCGCATGGGCAGCGTGGGGAATCGGAAATTGGTTCATCCGCCGGAAGCGATCAGCTGCCTTTGACAAAAGCGAGATCAACGAGCCCACACTCCTCAAGTGGAAAGCATCTCATGTGAAGACTTTTGTGCTCATCAATGCCCTCACGGGGCCCGTGCTTGGGGTGGCCTGTTTCCAGTGGGCACTGGGGGTCAGACCCAGTTTCGTGGTTTTGCCGATTGTAGCCCTCTCGCCGATCGTCGCAATTCCCCTTACCCGAATCTGGGAGAACGACCGGCCCAGCCTTGTTTCCCTGATCGGGGCCGTCATTTCCGTAGTTGGAGCCGCCGCTCTCTCGCTGGTAACCATCCTGCCCTGATCGCGAATGGCTCCCGGCATTTTCGCTTTGCACCCGGGCGCCGTTGATTCATTGTGAGCTTTCCGATCCATGATGAAGATCCTCAAACGCTATGTCCTCCTGGAGGTGTTGAACGCAACCCTCGGCGCCATGGCATTGTTTTGCGGGATCCTTCTGGCCGGCAACGTACTGCAGGAGCTCGCCGGGCGCCTTGCTGACGGCCGGATATCGCTGGAGGTCTTTGTCCAGCTCATCGCGCTCCTCATTCCGTTCGTCGCGGCCTTCTCGTTGCCCCTGGGCATGCTCACGGGAATCCTGATCGGAATCGGCAAGCTTTCGTCCAGCCGCGAGATCGTGGCGATGAAAGCAAACGGTGTCAGCATCTGGGGAATCAGCATCCCAGTGTTCCTGTTGGCGATTCTCGGAGTGTTTGCCTCTTTGGCTGCGAACAACTACATCGCTCCGGTTGCAAGGACCACCTACAAGAAACTGATGGTCAACGCCCTCCGCACCGACCCTCTACGCTTTTTCAAGGCCGGCGTGATCAGCCGCGACTTCCCGGGTTACGTCTTTTACATCGAATCCAAGAAGGATCAGGAACTCCGTGGGTTCTGGATATGGGAACTCGACAAGCAAGGTCAGCCATCCCTGTTCATCCGCGCGGATGAGGGGTCGATCCGATACGAACGCGCAAACGACACCCTGGTGCTCACCCTCAAAAACGGGATTGCCGAGCGTTGGCAGGCCGGAGGCAACGGCAAGTCCACCAAAGACAATCCTCTGGAGGCCGCCATGATAACCTTCGAGGAACTGCCGCTCGCGCTTTCCCTGGAACACAGTCTCGGACAGGCCAAAACCAAACGGAGCCTCGCCGACCATTCGCTCCCCGAACTCCTCGCCCTCATACGCGAAAAGAAAGATTCCGGTGCCTCCGCGAAGGAATTCAGCGAATTCCGCAGCCGCATCCATACGCAGATCAGCAGCAACTGTTCACTGGCCTTCTCGATCCTGAGTCTTTCTCTTGTCGCGATCCCGCTCGCGATCAAGACCGGCCGCAAGGAAACCTACGCAAACGCCATGCTGGCACTTGGCCTCGGGCTATTCTACTATTTTCTGACCAGCCTGATCACCTCACTGAAGCTTCCTCCGGAGCTCCATCCCGAATGGGTCATCTGGAGCCCGAACCTCATTCTCCTCGCTGCAGGCGCCTACCTCATGCGCCGCGTCTACCTGCACTGATCCGCAGGTTCAGCCCCGGCAAGGGCTTCGCCACACGCACACCACCAGCCATTGGGATCAACTCAAACCCAGCGGTCTCAAACTCAATTTCGTCCGCAAGACAATCACATTTTCTCATCCTGAACCTCTAGCGAGGAATCAGCCCTATCTTCCTTCGATTCCATTGACGATTCGGTTCCAGTATGCACCTCAAGTCCAAGTAGTTTCCGCTTCGACACTTCATGCTCTACATCCAATATGACTCCCGCCTCGTGCAGCCTCCTTATCCTGTCAGCAAACAAATGCCTGCGAAGCAAAGAAGATCCCGGATAGTTACCTTGACGACACTGAAAATGAACCGCCAGATTCCCAAGCACCGGAACGTTCAACTAGGGCGCAGATGATACGCCCTCGCTTACAGAAATGCCACCCAGCCCAATACGCCTACGAGTTGAGCCAAAAGAGCGATTGGGGCGGGAGAAGGAATAACGGCAGGCAGCAGGCATTAAGTCTGCTGCACCGCCTCTGTGCCTGAACCGAACCCGTTTACCATGGCCAGCAATACCAAGCGACGCCGTCCAACACGAGGTCGTTCGCCGATACATTCGCCACGATCCAGTCCTTCTCTTCCTCACTGATCGTGAAGAAGTGGGATTGCGTCTTTGGAGCAAAGAAGCGGTACACCGGAAGCGTCCCCTCCGCCTGATGTCCGAAGGCGTGGAAGGCGACTCCCTCCAACTCATAAGTATCCCCGCGTGTCGCCAACAGGTTATCCCGCTCCTCCATACTCATCGTGTAGAAGTGCGCTCCCGACGCCTTGTTATACATCCGATACACGGGCTGGCTCCCTTCGTCGGATTCACCCGCGACGAAGAACGGAATCGACTCCCAAAGCCACTCCGCATCCGCATCTTTCAGGTTCTCGAAACCATAGTTGTCAGTCGACCCGGAGGACTCAAGAATACCGGCATACTCTGGCTTGTTCGCTGTGAAAAAGTGGGCGGAGGTCTGCTGGTTAAGAAATCGATATGTCGCGATACCCTTGTGCCGGATATAGGTTGCCCCGCAACTGCTGGTAAGCCCAAGACAGGACGAAGCCACTTGCGCCGGACGAACCAACTCCCGCATAGAATCCGGAAACTCCTCCGCATTGGATGCGTAGTCCCACTCCAAAGACTGGGTTCCCGTTAGCCAGAGTGTTCCATCGGTCTTAACAACATAGGAACAACCGATATAGAACGATGCATCCTGAACATTGTCCATAAATGGAATCGGTTTACGGTAGACCTTTTTCATATGGGAAGGTCCAAACATTCCACCCTCATTGTGTCCCATCACCCAAAGAACATGGTCCGTTGTGATATATCCGGCTTGTTTCATCCCTCCCGGCACAATCTTTCTGACGTTATCCGCAATTCTTCTCGCAATATGGGTGGATCCGGAGGCCACATCCCCAATATCGAAAAACTGAGCGCTCCCGAGCGCCCACAGCGAATGATCCTTTTTCAATAGGAACACCGTGTGGAATCCACCAACTCCAACATCCGCCACTTCGTCTTCAATACGCGCCTTTCGCGTTTGATTGGATTGGGAATAATCCGCGTAACCAAGCTTACCTTGATAACCGCTTCCGACTCCCCACAGCGCTCCGTCCCGCTTGAGAAAATAGACGGTGGATCCATCTGTGACCACCTTGACAACATCCTGATCAATAACTACCGGCTCCGTGAAACTGTCGTCATCCGGATGATTGTAGAGAATCCTACAATGGCGATTCATGCCCAGACCCCATAACCGGCCATCAGACGTCACATAGTAAGTGACACCGATCGGGTTGCTCTCGTTACTTACTCCCACGGCCACCGAAATCACATCTCTGGCCATCACAAACGGGTCCTTGCATTCACCGTCCAGAGATAGATCCTGCCCGAGTTCTCCGGATTCATTCACTCCAAACCCCCAAAGCGTATGGTCAGTCGTAATGAAAGCTCCGTGTTTGTGAGCCATGGAGAAATCCACAATCCCGCCATAATCTTTTGCGAGATCAGGGAGCGGAGCATGCCAGCCTTCGTTGGTATTGGATGAATGGTACGCCCTGTAAATCGTCTCAGATCCCGCCCGAAGATTGAAGGCCCCACTGACGAGGAGCACGCAGTAGAAAAGCGCCACAAAAACTCCCTTCTGAATCCGATACAGGGTACTGTGGGTGTTGGAGGAAGGACCGTTTATTTGCATCATATGCATCGGTATTGAAAAAGTCTTTCGGATGGCGTTTCTTCGCGTAGAGCATCGACTCATATCCACGGAATTTCGTTGAAAACCACGGATTCCCGTGGGCAGGTTTCCACTTCCGTTGGATCAAAAGCCTCCATTTTCCTCCCGGTCTTTCTTCCACTCCCAGGAGGTTTGCTCCACCTGATCCGTTCGCTCACTCAACTCCTGACTCGTGATATCACCCCTCAGGTGAGCGTCCCGCAAATCCTGTCGCTGAGACTCCACCAGACTGTGGTGCACCAACGAACAACCCGTGAAGAGCGAAGTCGCTCCGATGAGCCCCAAAACAAGCCAACACCTGCTCATGCGGCTTGAACGATGGGTCGGTGACATGCCCTCCACTGCTTCTGATGACGAAATCATGCGCTGAATCACGCATGTTTCATGCCACTCCAATTCGTGCAAAGGGCACATTTCCAATCCGCCGG
This sequence comes from Opitutales bacterium, assembly GCA_033813415.1. Taxonomy (GTDB): domain Bacteria; phylum Verrucomicrobiota; class Verrucomicrobiia; order Opitutales; family JAFGAQ01; genus JAFGAQ01. The sequence goes on from JAPXRV010000024.1 coordinate 22,477, forward strand.
TTATCCATCGATAAGAGCGAGGCCTCCACGCCAAGCACGACGGCAATCCTTCACACCGCAACAGCAAAGTCAAAACGGGCTGAAACCACAGCCTGGTTTTGGCTTTTCTGTTTACGGACGATCAAGGGGGTCATTCCCTTGGGAACAGGGGAAACCTCCGTTGGAGTGAGGCCCAGACCGAACAAGCACAGCCATCTGGACGCAGCAGATGTGCGGATGAACAAGCCCTTCACTGTGCCGAAGCCAGCATTGCGTCGATCACCCGCAAATTGGCGATCGCGTCATCCAACGAACCGGAATCCACCACTCCCTCTCGCATCTTCCGGCAGAAATCATCCACCATCAGAACATAAGAATCCGCAGCTGGGATCAATTCCTCAGAAGCAACATCCCCTTCAAAAACCTTGATGCGGAAATCCTCTCCGGGCCACACCACCATCCCACCACGGTCCACCCGGATCCGACCTTTGGCACCCACAACCTCAAAACTGCAATCAAATCCCCCACGGAGACTGCATCCCAGATGACTCACCACACCGGACGGGAACTGCATCAGCCCTGCAAATACCTCATCGACCTCACCAAACTGCCCAACCCCATGCATACGGATCGGCTCCTCTCCCGTCAGATAGCGTGCAATGCTCACGTTATAGCACCCGAGATCGAGCATCGCGCCACCTCCCAGTGCCTTGAAATAGCGGATGTCGGTCCGGGGTAGGCTGATCTCGAAGTTACTCCGGATCAATTGCATCGTTCCGATGCGACCACTGTCAATGAGTGCCTTTACCCTACGGATGAGGGGATGATACCGGTACATCAATGCCTCAGCGACCATCACCCCTTCGCGCACAAACGCATCGCGGATCGCTCCTGCAGCCGGAGCATTCTCGGCGAGCGACTTCTCCACAAGAGCGGGCTTCCCGGCGAGCGCACACCGCTCGGCCCAACGACGGTGCTCACTGATCGGCAACGGAATGTAAACCGCGTCGATTTCCTTAGAATCAATCAACTCCTGATAGCTTGCGAAAACCAGCGGGATTTTGAATTCCTCCGCAAACGCCTCCGCCCGTTCCTTCGTACGGCTCGCAATCCCCCGCACCTCAACAGACGGTGCCAACTGCATCATGGCAGGGATCACCCGTGTTTTCGCTATGTTGGCGGCACCCAATATTCCCCAACGGATCACAGAACGGCTCGTTTCAGTCATGCACGCCATTGTATGCCCATTTTCTGCCATTTCCAGCGCAAACCGACTTTTGGACCGCAACGATCCCGTCCGCCTTTTATCCAGGCAAGCGTGACATTTGGATTGAAAGCCTTTCACCTAACCTTTTCACTAGCCACGGTTTAATCATTCGAATCCATAGGCAGTCCCCATAGTTCAATAGGATAGAACCGCAGTTTCCTAAACTGTTAATCCGAGTTCGAGTCTCGGTGGGGGCACCATTTTTTACCGGACCATTCGGAGTTTGGATTATCGATGAGAGGTGCCGGTTCAGCCTTGGAAAACCAGCTTCATCATCCAGAGCGTCCCCATTCCCGCGGAGATGGTTACCAACACATTCCGGGAACGGTACGCCACAATCAGACCAACAAGCCCCGCAACAAGGCGCTCCGGATCGTGACACAGGCTACTTCGTGTGGCTCGAACTTCCGGAGGATTGGACTGCCAGCGACTTCGCCCGCGAAGCCAGCGAAAAGAAGGTAATCGTGACCCCACTGGAACACTATCTGGTCGGACGAGATAGACCAGACCACGAGGCTGTCCGCATCGCAATCAGCGGCCCCGAAAGCCTACCCCAACTGGAACATGGACTCCGGGTCATTCGCAACCTTCTTGATGAACCCGAGTTCTAGCAGGATACCAGACACTCCAGCCCAGAAAAGGATCTGGTATCGCTCCTTTCACCGGGTGCCGCAATTCCCGTTCTGATGCTCACAACGTAGGATCAAAACCCGCTGGTGGATCATCCTCACAAACAGTCCTTATTTCCTGTGGAAAGTGTGCACCGGCGCTTTCTGTGAAAAGTTGACCCGGCCTGAGGATCATCTTCATCCCTTTGGGGGTTCCTGACCCCAACTACGAATGCACGACTTCGCGGAAAACAGTTTTTTTGAAGCCCCTTCACAACGGGGTCGGATTCCATACGGTCTAGGACTTGCCGCCCATTCAGATAATTCGTTATCCGGAGAATAAACAGTCAGACATCAACGCTGTGAACTCAGGCAAAAATGTGGTCCTGACTGCAAATAACGGGGATCAGGATGGAACAATCAGGTCTTCGTATCCGCGGTGTCGTTTGACCCATGTGGCGATGTAAGAGCAGGCGGGCACGACTTTCCAACCGGCGGCCCGGGCATGATCAAAGGCGACCTGCGCCAGAACAGAAGCCACTCCCGTGCCTCTCATTTCCGGTGGAACAAAGGTATGGTCAAATACCATTTTTCCACCATCCGGCGTATACTCGAGGCGCGCACCTCCCGGTGCCTCAAAGCAGTTCTCCTTCGCATTGTGAATGACCTCAATCGGCCGTTTTTCATTCTGTTCCATAAGCTCCTATAACCCGGATTTCGAATTCAATCCTGAAGCGGGATCCAAAAATGGAACGCGGTTCCCTCGCTTGAGGTTTCCGCGAGTGCGATATCCCCCCGGTGGTCCTTGAGGATACGTTTCACGATCGCGAGCCCGAGTCCCGTTCCCTCAGGCTTGTCTGTCAGAAACGAATCGAAAATTGAAGCACGGATCTCTTCCGGAATCCCCACTCCGGTGTCTTTCACGGTGACACCGATGCAACGGAGTCCGTTGACTGACTCAACGCAGACCTTCAAAACCAAAGAGCCACCATCGGGCATGGCCTGGTCCGCGTTCAGGATGAGGTTCAGGAGCACTTGCTGGATCTGCCCGCGGTTGCAATGGATCGGAGCCGAACGCAGGTCGGATTCGAACACGACCCGAATCCGGTTCTTCATCATCTTGTAGCGCACCAACTGCAGTGAATCCCGAATGATCTGCAACAAATCCCACTTGGAAAAAATGAAGCTCTGATTCTTTCCGAAATTCAGCACCCGACCCACGATTTCTCCCAGATGATTGATCTTCTCCCCGACGACCTGCAAGTCATCCCGCATACGTGGATCGAGCGAGTCCTCCAGCTCCATGCTTTCCACCAGCAGTTTGATGACCGTAAGCGGGTTCCGGATCTCATGTGCAATCTCAGCCGCGAGCATCCCCAGCACAGTCAGACGCTCTCCGCTGCGTAAACTGTCCTCGGCCTCAATGATCCGGCTGTAGAGTCGGGCGTTTTCGATGGCGGCCGCGCCGAAATCCGCGAGGGCCCGAAAAGCGAGTTTTTCATCATCCGAAAAACGGTGAGCATGATCGGTGTAGGCATTGAGAACACCGATCACTTCGTTTTCATAGACAATCGGACAACAGAGCATTCCCACCAGCTCATAACTCCGGATAAAACTCACGAGGTGGTGCTCCTCGGTCTTGGCCAAATTACTCACCTCCACCATCTTTTGATGAAGTACAGGAGCCCCAAGCGAACTATCGCCGATTCCCAATTCCTCGGTGTATTCTATAGGGCCGTTTTCGTCCACCAGAACCTGCAGGCGCAACAGGTCCGATTTCCGGTGCACCAGATAGAGCGATCCCATCCGGCATCCGAGCATGGTCATGCCCTCTCGCGTCAGATCCGACAAGATTCCATCCAGCTCGAAACGATTGGACAACCTGCGCCCAATCCGGATAACCGAATCCTGCCGGGCATAGCGCTTTTCGAGGCTTTCCAGGCGCCAGAGCCGTCCGATCGTGACCGAAAGCACCCGAACCATAGCCTCCAGATCCGCAAGATCCGATTCCGAAAAGCCGGCGACCACGATCTTCTCAAGCATCACCACACCGGCAGCAGTTGTTTCTCCCGGCATGGGAACCGCCATGACCGACAACACCCCGGGATGCCGCTCGACATAGCGAGGGTCCACCCGCACGTCTTCGATCAACACGGGTCGCTGGTTCAGCGCCGCCCATCCGGCGATCCCTCCGCCCAAGGGCAAGCGGATGTCCCGTTCCTCATCGGGAAGACCACGGGATACTTCGACGCTCAAGTCATTATCATTCGGATCAAAAAGGATCACACTGCCCGCATCACATCCGAAGTAATCCATCGCCTCGTCCAATGCATAGGTCAACGCATCCTGCGGAGTCTCCGCCGGAAGCGTCCACTCTCCAAGTTTTCGCAGGATCTCCAACAGATCCATGCGGCTACCCGAGTAGTCATCGTCACCGGAAGAAATCGGGGGCATCATGTCGCACAGATTATCCCTCAACTGGTTTCTTGCCAGCAAAAATCAACCCGTTCATCCTCCGGCGACCTGCAAAGCCTCAGGGGTTGATCCAGGATGAAGACCCAAGCAAGGTGACTAAACGGTCGCGGAGCCGATCCATCCGGGCCTCGAGCGGATCAGCTTCCCCGGATGCCATGTCCTCCAGCAAGAGCGTCCCGGAAGCGATAAAGTTCCGGGTCGAAATCCTAACCGATTCAATGTTGAACGAGAGATTGCTGACCGACTTGGTAACCTGATAGAGCAGACCTATGTGGTCGCGCCCCTGATACTCCAGCACCACTTGTTCAAGCTCGGGATCCGCGTATACTTCCACACGCACAGGCATGCTGATCTCAAAGGCCGGACCCCGATCGAGGATGCCTTTCTTGTGGCTCTTGTCAAACTCCTCGCGGATACGGTTGTCAATACCCTCTCCGTCCACAAGCACAGCTTGAATCGCGACCTCGAACCGTGCGCGGTCTTCATCGGAGACCTCCATACCCAGTTTCGGATGGGTCACATTAAACGTGTCGATCGCGATATGGTCCTCACGCGACATTGCACGGGCCTTGAGGATGTTCAACCCTGCAGCGCTGAACGCAGCCGCCAGTTTGTAGAACAAACCCGCCCGGTCCCAGGTGACGATCGTGACCACATAGGCTTCATTGGCAGGATCCCATCTCCAATCGATCACCGGCTTGAGGCTCCCAAGCGAATCCGCCTCGTGAATACGGTGCAACAGCCGGTGCACCAGCAAAATATGCAGGTTCACTTCATCCACCTCACGGGTCGCAAAGTAACGTTCGGGAAGCAGATGGAAATGAGCTTCGATCTCCTCTTCGGGGATTTCGGGAACCACACGGGCTATCACAGTCTCTTTCATGGCGTGAATCCTCTCGGCGATATCATTTGCCCAACCATTTCCCGCTCCGTCCCCGAACCGCCGCGCAACCCGATCAAAGAGTCCGTGCAACCTCGCGAATGAATGGATGTCCCAATACTGGGGATTCCGGCCCCATGCATCGCAGTAGAAGAACACGAACGAGTAATACAGCGAATCGAAGTCATGGATGGTCTCAGCAAAGATGGTTATGATACGTGAATCTTCCACCTCCTGCTGCCAGAAACGTGCCACTTTGCGATGCCTGCCAATAATTGTCAGGATTCGTTCCCGCTCCTCCCTGGAAAAGGCAAACCGCGCCAAAATCGCATCTGCTTTTGCGACTGGGAGGTCTTTCAGTCGCGCGTGTCCCGGAAGGGATCCCGGGAACTCGATCGGATAGAGCAGGAACATCCAGTACATCCAATCCTTCAGGTCCACCATTGGGGCCTCCTCCCGCAGCGTCCGCTCCACTCCGTCTCCGGAAGTAAAAACCTGGTCCAGCTTTCGGATCGCATTCAACACCCGGATGTCCTCCGCGTATCTGACCAAATGGAGGTCATGTTGAATCAGACAATGCAGGTTGCGGAACTCCGGCAATACCTTCACCAGAATACCCAGATCATACATCCCCTGGATAACCGGATAAACCCTTCCTGAATGCCGCATCAGCGCCTTGAATCCATCCTTGAAGACCGGCGATTCAATGATCTCGGAGGTCAGCATCGGCAAGGAGGCCTCAATCAACCTCTCGAGCTCGAAGCTCATGCCGACCCGCTTCTCCTGAATCAAGGCAAACACCCGGATCATCCGCATCGGATCCTGCACAAAGATACCTTCATGCTCAGCGCGGATCTCGTCGTCCTGAATGACAAAACCATCCACCCGCTCTGGTTTCGACCGGCCCATCCTCGCCATGAGCCCCCGCCGCTTGGTTTCCCGCGCGAAACCGGAGATCTTGCGGAAGCGGGTCTCGAGGGTCTCAGCGATTCTGAAGATCCGTCGAGCATGAAAATAGTAATCCTTCATGAGGGACTCAACCGCCTGGATTGCCGAACCTTCGTAACCCAGATTTTGAGCCACAACCGGCTGAAGCGACAGAATCAACTCATCCGATGCCCGCTGTTGGGTAAGGTGAAGCTCGTTTCGCAAACGCAGCAGGTAATCATAAGCCTGGTCAAATTCGTTGATCTCCTTTTCATAAAGGATCTCGTTCTGATAGAGCGTGGATAGGGACGGGGTCCCGTAAAGCATGAGATTGGCCCAGAAAATCCCCTGATAGTCACGCAGTCCGCCAACCCCGTTCTTGATGTTGGGCTCGGAAGCAAAAACGTTGCCCCCGTGCTGCAACCTTCGCTTTTGCTGAATATCGATCAATTCCGCAAGGTAGGACGGCAAATCACTCTTGGAAAGCGCCTCGCGATAGGCCTCCCTGAAAGCAGCGAACAGGTCCATCGACCCCGCGATGACCCTGCACTCGAGAAGCGAATTGCGGGACTTGATGTCCATCCGCGACTCCTGAATGGCCTCGCGGACCGTGCGCGACGAATGCCCCACCTTGAATCCCAAATCCCACAAGGGATAAAGGACCGCATCCGTCAGGGATTGTTTCACTTCCGCAAGCACTCTCGGATTGATGCCGTCCGGATAGAGAAACATCACATCAATATCGCTCATCGGGCTCATTTCGCCCCGGCCATAGCCGCCCAGCGCCACGAGGGAACATTCACACGGCAAGGGCTCGCCTCGCTTTTTCTCACAAGCCTGAACTGCCGTTTTGAACAGATGCCCGACCAGCACATCGACCAATATCGCACCCCCTTGACATACCGTCCGTCCGGACTCCCCGCGACGGTGATAACGCAGGATCATCTCCCGCTCCACTTTCAAAAACTCCTTGTAACCCTTCAGGCGCTCATTTGGGGGGGTGTCCTCTGGAAACTCGATGCGTTGCCGCGCGTGCCTGCGGATTCTTCGGTAAATCAGATCGGATTTTGTAACCATCGGGATGCCTGAACCTCAGGGCGGTTGTGTATCGATATTGGCTTCCGGTCAAAAATAATTTTGACTTTCAACACAATATCCAACCCAGAATCGTTTCAAATGGCGCAATCCAGCAAAGCATACATTCCGGAAAACGTTGAAGAGTCGTGGTATAAGCGGTGGCTTGAAGCCGGCTGCTTTGCAGGCGATCCCGTATCCGACAAACCGGCCTACAGCATTGTGATTCCTCCTCCCAATGTCACCGGAGTGCTCACCATGGGGCATGTGCTGAATAACACGCTTCAGGATGTGCTGATCCGCCGGGCCCGCCAAAACGGTTGCAATGCGATGTGGCTCCCGGGAACCGACCATGCGGGAATCGCCACCCAGACCCGCGTGGAAAGGGAGCTGCGCAAGGAGGGCAAGACACGCCACGATCTGGGACGCGAAGCCTTTCTCAAAAAAGCCGTCGAGTGGCGCGACACCCACGGCGGTATCATCCTCAAGCAGCTTCAGAGCCTGGGTGCATCCTGCGACTGGGATCGCACCGTCCACACACTCGATCCGGACTACAGCCGCGCGGTCCTGACCGCTTTCGTCAAGCTCTTCGAGCGCGGCTACATCTACCGCGGCAAGCGCATGGTCAACTGGTGCCCGGTCAGCCTGACGGCTCTTTCCGACGAGGAGGTGATCATGAAGCCCCAAAAAGGGCTGCTATACAAGATGCGCTATGAAATCGTGGAGCATCCCGGCCGCTACATCGAAATCTCCACCACGCGTCCCGAAACCCTCATGGGCGACACCGCGGTTGCGGTTCATCCCGATGATGACCGCTACCGGGATCTGGTCGGCAAGCATGTCTGGCGTCCATTCCCAAGGGAAGCGATCCCGATCATTGCGGATTCAGTGGTCGAGAAGGACTTCGGAACCGGTGCACTGAAGGTGACGCCTGCCCATGACGCCCTCGACTTCCAGATCGGAACGCGCCACCAACTGCCTGTCATCGATGTTTTTAATCCTGACGGGACACTCAATGCGCTCGCAGGTCCGGACTTTGAGGGCATGGATCGCTTCGACGCCCGCAAGAAGGCCGCCGAAAAGCTTCAGTCCCTTGGGCTTCTGATCGCTCAGGAGGACTACGAAAACAACGTCGGTTATTCCGAGCGCGCGGATGTTCCCATCGAACCCCGCCTGTCGGAGCAATGGTTTCTGCGATACCCGAAAGTGGAGGAAGCCAAACGAGCCGTCGAGAAACGCTTCATCCGCTTCTTCCCGGAACGCTGGGAAAAAACCTACCTGCACTGGCTCGGCAACATTCAGGATTGGTGCATCAGCCGCCAGCTCTGGTGGGGGCATCGCATCCCGGTTTGGTATCGGAAGGGTGCGGACCGCAGTGATCCCGCCAACTGGCATGTCAGCGTGGATGGTCCGGCAGATCCCGAAAACTGGGAACAGGACGGCGATGTGCTCGACACATGGGCGAGTTCATGGCTCTGGCCGATGGGAACCATGGGTTGGCCCGATGCTGATGCGATGGAGAAAAAGGGTCTGTCAACCTTCTACCCGACATCGTCATTGGTCACAGGACCGGACATCATCTTTTTCTGGGTGGCACGCATGATCATCGCCGGACTTGAGTTCATGGGCCCCGAAAAACAGTCGCTCACCGATGATGACATCCGGGCACGGATCCCCTTCAAGGATGTCTATTTCACGGGCATCATCCGGGACGTCCAGGGTCGGAAAATGTCCAAATCGCTTGGTAATTCTCCGGATCCGCTCGATCTCATCAAGCGCTATGGGGCGGATGGTCTGCGTTTCAGCATCCTCAATGTGGCTCCGGTTGGGCAGGATATCCGCTTCAGCGAAGAACGGGTGGAGCAGGGCCGCAACTTCTGCAACAAGATCTGGAATGCCTGCCGGTTCCGGCAGATGTCAGGGCCACAGCTCGACAACAGCTCGATGGATGCAATCATCGGCCGACTTAACCCGGCTGTCCTCGATGCGGTGGACACCGCCATGCTGGCTTCGGTCATCAACACCATGACCTCGGTTTCGAAGGCTCTGGATGAGTACCAGTTTATCCAGGCCACCCAGCAGCTCTACAGCTTCTTCTGGACTGATTTCTGCGATTGGTACGTCGAAGTGTCGAAGTCCAAGCTCAAGTCAGACGTAACCCGCGACACCTGCCTCGCCATTCAGGATCTCGTTATCCGCCAATTCCTGCTGATGTTGCATCCGGTTTGTCCCTTCATCACGGAGGAGCTATGGCACCTGATGGAATTTGGAGCACCGGATTCATTTATTCAAAATGAAACCATCGGCAGCCCGGATGGACTGGCATCGAAACTGGCGGCCCGCGGTATTGGACTATCCGATGAGTCATCGCGCGAAGTCGCCGATGTGAGGGAATCCATCACGCTGATCCGCGCCCTCAAATCGGAATTCAACGCGGGAACCAACCGGAATGTCCGGCTGGTTGCCGTGCCGCAGCCGGAAAAACTTCCGGTGTTGCAACGGCATCAGACCCTTGTCGTGGCATTGGCCGGACTCTCCGCAGTGGAAACGGTAGAGACGGCTCCCGATCAGATGCCGGCGGTGGTGACCCCTCTCGGGTCCTTCCATCTGGATCTCAGCAACACAATCGATGTGGAGAAGGAAAAAGCCCGTCTTTCGAAAGAAATCGAGAAGCTCCAGAGCATTCTCAAGGGAATCGAAAGCAAGCTCTCGAACGCCTCCTTTGTGAATAACGCGCCAGCCCAGGTCGTTGAAGGCGCCCGCGCCCAACAGGAAGATAACCGCTCCAAACTCGAACAACTCCAGTCGCTCCTCCGGAGTCTCGGCGAAAGCTGAAATGCCGGAGATTCTGAAAGATACACTGATGGAGAATCCGCCGAATCCAATCCGACTGCCGCATCGGGTCGAACTGATGGCCCCCGCCGGATCGGTGGAGGCTTTGCGTGCGGCCATTCATGCCGGTGCGGATTCGGTCTATTTCGGAGCTGGGCACCTGCAGATGCGGGCGAACGCGACTGCCTTTGAACCCGCACAGGTTCCGGAGCTCGTATCGATTTGTCATGACCACGGCCGCAAGGCATACCTGACGCTCAACACCGTTGTATACGATGCGGAGCAACCCCACATCGACCACCTTCTCGAAGTCGCCAAAGACGCGGGAGTGGACGCTGTGATAGCGTCCGATTTCGCGGTGATCGAGCAAGCCCATCTCATGGGGATTCCCCTTCACCTTTCCACTCAAGCCAACATTTCGAACATCCGCGCGGCCACCTACTTCTCGCGCTACGCGGAAGCTTGTGTGCTCGCCCGGGAGCTGTCATTGGAGGCTATCGCGGGAATCATCAAAGAACTCCGCGCACAGGACATCCGTGGCGCAGGTGGAGAGCCGCTCAAAATTGAGGTTTTTGCCCATGGTGCCCTCTGTGTGGCAATTTCCGGAAAGTGCTACATGAGCTTGGCTCAGTATGGCAAATCCGCCAACCGCGGGGAGTGCTATCAGGTTTGCCGAAGGCGCTACGAGGTCCGGGATGCGGAGACCGGTTTCGCCTACGAAGTCGACAACCAGTTCGTGATGTCGCCCAAGGATCTCTGCACCCTCCCGGTGATTGACCAAATCGTAGGTGCTGGCGTGGACATCCTCAAAATCGAAGGACGCGGTCGCAGCGCCGATTACGTTCATGCAGTGGTGGGTTCTTACCGCAAGGCACTGGACGCCATTGGAGCGGGAACATTCGACCGCCCCTTTGTTGAACGGGAGATGGAGCGACTCGCCTCCGTATTCAACAGAGGATTCTGGGAGGGAGGCTACTACCTCGGGAGCAAACTTGACCCGTGGGCGCGTTCCGCAGGATCGAAATCCACCCGCCGTAAAACGTATATTGGCCGGGTCCAGAACTACTTCCGCAAGTCGGGGATTGTTCAGATCATGATCGATGCCGAGAGTTTCCGGATCGGCGAGGAGATCCTCATCACCGGAGCCACCACCGGAGTTGTTGAGACCACCCCCGAAAGCATGCATGTGGACGACCAACCCGCAACCGAAGCTGGACGCGGATGCACCATCACTTTCCCCCTACCGGAAGTGGTTCGCTCCGGCGACAAAGTCTACTCGATGACCGCCACCGGGTGACGCCAACCTCCAATGAGAAGCCCCGGGTCAGCGGCACTTCTCCAAATTCCGGGTGCCGCGTGTTGCATATTGCGAAAGCATTCCTCACAATGCCCCCATGAGTGCCGGACTATCCTTCCAATTGATTGGCGGTGACGATGAGTTTCTCGTCGATTCAAAAGCGGTGGAAGCCTTCAACCGCAAACGCCGCGAGTTCGGAGACGGTGCTGAAATCGAGATGATCGATGGGCGCTTTGGGACTGTGGATGAAGTTTCCGCCGGAATTGGCCGGTTCATCAGCGCGGCCCAGAATCTGTCGCTGTTCAACCCGAAACGCATCGTCTGGATGCGTCAGGCCACCTTTTTCGGTGAGACTCAGGTCGGGAAAACTCAGGGCGCTAAAAGTGCTGCCGAATCCCTGTCCGCATTCCTGAAGGACTTTTCGGATCCGGACGCCTTTCTGCTGATCTCGGGAAGCCCGGTCGACCGCCGACGTTCCTTCACCAAGTGGGTCGAATCCGCGGGAGCGCTCACCTACATTGCCCTTCCGAAAGACTCCGAGCAGCTCATCCCGCACCTTCTTGACAAATGCTGGGAAGAGAAGGTCAAGATTGATCACGATGCCGCGGCTGCCCTCATCGAAAGGGTCAATGGCAATCCACGTATGATCATGAACGAGCTGGATAAGCTCATCACCTATGTGATGAACAATGAAACCCGGCTCATCGACTACGAGTGCGTTAATTCGATGGTGCCTCCCTATGGCGACGGCAATTTTTTCGAGCTCGCTGATGCTTTTTACACTCTCAACCTCGAGTCCACGCTCCGTTGTGTGCGCAAGCACTTCTTCTCGAATAAAGACGCCCGCGGGGTGCTCGGAAATCTCCAGTCCCGCAACCGGCTGCTCATTCAACTGCGCACCCTCCACGATGGCGGATGGATCGATCTGCGGCGCGGATCACTCAGCAAGGATGCGCTCGGTTCGGCCGCTGCCGAGTACGCGCTCTGGTTTTCGGATGTGAATGCCAAAGCGGACACCCACCCCTTTGGGCAAAACCCATTCTACCTCAGCCGCTTGGCGAAAATCGCAGCCCGCCTGACCCTGAAGACACTCATCGATTTCCAGCTCGCCTTCATCGAGACCTTTGTCCGGATCATCGACCACCCGAACGATCAGGAACAGATCATCCAACAACTTGTTCTCGATTGCCTCGGACGTCCCTCGATCGAACGCCAACCCTAAGGCTTTAGCTCACGACGATGGGAGTCCGTCGACTCTGGAACGCCGACGCATTCAAAATCGGTGCAATCCGTTTGACTTGAGCAAAAAAGCCAATGAAACGTTGCATCACTATGAGTGAAAGCAAACCGGTAGTAGGGATTATCATGGGCAGCGATTCTGACTGGCCCACCATGATTCACGCGCACAAGATTCTGGACTCCTTCAAGGTTCCGAATGAGTACCTCGTGCTTTCCGCTCACCGCACGCCTGACTTGGCTGCGGAATATGCAAAGACCGCTGAATCCCGCGGCCTGAAGGTCATCATCGCCGGTGCCGGTGGAGCCGCTCACCTGGCTGGGGTGTTGGCTGCCTATACCGTAATTCCTGTTTTGGGCGTGCCCATTATGTCGCGCTCCCTCAACGGGGTGGACTCCCTCTACTCCATGGTGCAGATGCCGGCCGGGATCCCAGTCGGAACACTCGCAATCGGCGAGGCCGGCGCCAAGAATGCGGCATTGCTGGCCGTTTCCATCCTGGGGGTTGCGGATCCCAACATGCGGGAGAAACTCCACACCCTCCGCAAGGAACAGCACGACAAAATCGCAAAGATCACCCTCGAAGGCTGATTATTGTCTATCCTCGCCTGAAGGCCAACGGACACCCTATTCCATCTATCTGAGGAAATACTCCTTAGATAGTCTCACGCCCGTTCGACGCTGCATGCAGCGTCTTCACTCAAGACGCCCGCTTACGCTCAAGACGCCAAGAAATTGCCAATTCTCTTTCCTTCGTGGGCTTGGCGGTCTTTGTGGTAAAGATTCTTCTCTTTTAACATCGCAAGCTTTGCTCGCGGGAAGGCATGGCACCTTGACAGAGCCCGAATCACCCACATGGGTATGGCTTCGAAAAATATTTCGATATCAGAAGATGCCTATTTGCGACTGCGCAGGGCGAGGCGTTACCCCCGTGAATCGTTTTCACAGGTGATTCGTCGAAGTCGATGGGACGAGGAAGTTCCAACTGCCGGGTCGTGGCTGAACGCGTTTGACGAGGCAACGATTGTGTCCGATGAAGTGCTTGACGCGTTGGAAATGGATCAAAAAGCAGATCGCCCACCGGAGGACAAATGGCCTTGGGGAGAAACGCGCTTTGTTACCAGGAAATGTTCTCGCCGAAGGCGGGGATGGTGACGTTGTTGAAGCCACGCTCTCCCAGATACTTCGAATAGGCTTCCGCTGCATCCTGATCCCCGTGAACCAGAGCGGTCTGCGCGATCTGTTTGGGATCCTGACAAGACAGGAACTGGGCCATTTCCTTGTAGTCGCCATGTCCACTGTAGGAGTCGATTCGGCGGATGTCCGCCCGCACGGTGTAGGGGTTTCCATGGATCGAAATGTCTTTCTTGCCTGACAGGATACGGGCTCCCAGGGTTACCGGGGCGCAGTAGCCGACAAACAACACAGTGTTCTTTGGATCGGAGATGGAGTTGGCCAGATGGTGCTTGATGCGGCCGGCTTCAGCCATACCCGATGCGGAAATGATGATGCAGGGTTCTTTCCGCGTATTCAATTTCATCGAATCCTGTACCTTTTCAATGTAGCGCAAGGAATTGAATCCGAATGGATCCGGATCTGTTTCCATGACCTTCAGAACCTCAGAGCTGAAACATTCGGGATGCAAGCGGAACACCTGGGTGGCGTTCACCGAGAGCGGGCTATCCACGAAAACGTCGACCGGTGGGAGTCTTCCCGTTTGTGAGAACTTATTGAGGGAATAGACGATTTCCTGGGTTCGCCCCACACTGAAAGATGGGATGACCAATTTACCGCCCTTTTCCACGCAGGTGTGGCGGATCACCTTGAGAAGATCATCTCCTGCGGTTTCGGGGTCAGCATGAAGCCGGTCCCCGTAGGTGGCTTCGGTGATCAGGACATCGCATTGGGGAAATGGCTCAGGTTCTTTAATCACATGAGGATGCGGGCGTCCGATATCTCCCGTGTAGGCAATCCGAACCGATGAACCGTTTTCCTTGATCGTAAGGTTCACAACGCCCCCGCCGAGCATGTGCCCGGTGTGGGTGAATTTGATAGTGATCTCGGGATCGATGTAGAACTTCCGCCCATACGGAACACCAATAAAAGCCTGCATGCACGCAACAGCATCCGTCCGCCGATAGAGGGGCTCGACCGGGGGAAGTCCCTGGCGGGAACGCTTCTTGTTGAAGAATAGCACGTCCTGTTCCTGAATGTGGGCTGAGTCGGCGAGCATCACAGCGCAAAGGTCCCGCGTGGCGGAAGTGCAGACGATAGAGCCCTCGAAGCCCTTTTTCCACATGTAGGGGATCAGTCCGGAATGGTCGATGTGGGCATGACTCAGGATGATGTGATCGATGGATTTTGGATCGAATGGAATCGTCCGGTTTTTCTGATCGGTCTCCAATCCTTTTCCCTGAAACAATCCACAATCCAGGAGGATCCGTTTGCCCTTGCGGGTGGTCAGCAAATGCTTGCTTCCCGTGACTTCGTGTGCG
>JAPXRV010000025.1:0-36227 GCA_033813415.1 Opitutales bacterium
AGTGGTTCGTATCAATGGTAAGGCGAATTATCTAAACTGTTCGCCTGTGAATGATTTTTTCGAGATGATGGTGTCATCGGGGCATCGTGAGTTTCTGGTGGATTTCACGGAGTGTCAGGGCATGGACAGTACGTTTCTCGGCGTGCTGGCCGGGGTGGCGTGCAAGACCATGCAGCATGAGCCTCAAGGATCCGTGATTTTAGCGAATCTGAGTGCTGGCAATAAACAGTTGATCCGGGGGCTTGGGCTCCATCATCTTCCGACGGTGGTCATCCGGGATGATGTCCCAATGGATTTCAGCCGATGCGAGCAAAAGGTTACGATAAAAGGGCTCGAAACCGGCACGGAGGCGAGTCCTGAGATGATTCTTGAAGCTCATGAACGCTTGATGAAATTGAATCGGGCCAATGAACGCCGGTTTCAGGATGTAGTGAAGTTCCTGCGCCGTGAAGCGAACAAAGAATAGGTGCATATCGGGGCCTCTGTGAATGCATCCAGATCAAATCCGGAGACGGAGGATTGGGTAAGTGAGTTCATTCATCACATTGAGTGGGAACGCAGGATGTCTCCATGCACCGTTCGAAACTATCATGGTGCGCTGAATCGTCTCAAGAACAGGCTCGCCCCAGATCTCAAAGGGAATGAGTGCTGGAAGGCTCTGGAGACAAAAGACCTCAGGAAGTATCTCGTGGACTCAGGGAAAGTCTTATCGAGAAGAACGCTTCACAACCACTTTTCGGCTATACGATCCTTTTTCAGTTTTTTGGTCGAAAAGGGCAGGGTTGGGTTGGATCCGTCTTCCGGAATGGCGCTTCCCAAGATTCCCCGCGTGCTGCCAGTCTATCTGAACAAGGAGCAGATGGTTCAATTGCTTGAGGCTCCGATGAAGCGTTTGGAGTCGGGAGAATGCGATGGGATGGAGGCATGGCGTGATCGGGCCACGATGGAAGTGCTTTACGGAGGCGGTTTGCGCGTGAGCGAGTTAGTCGGGCTCGATTGGGATCGGGTGGATCTTTCTCGGGGCAGTGTGCGCGTGATGGGCAAAGGCTCGCGCGAGCGTGTTTGCCCCGTGGGACGTGTTTGCGCAGATGTGTTGCGCCAGTATCGGCATGTGGCTGGTCTTGGCGGTTGTGGGCCGGTTTTTGTGAATGACCGCGGAGAGCGTCTCTCAGTGAGAACGGTTCAGTCGCGGCTCAAGCAGTATTTACGCATGACCGGACTTCCGGCTGATATTACGCCTCACAAACTCCGGCATAGCTATGCCACTCATTTGTTGGACGGCGGAGCGGACATTCGGGTTGTGCAAGAGTTGCTTGGACACGCAAACCTTGCGACCACCCAGATTTACACTCATGTGACCATGGACCGGCTGCGGAAGGCGCATCTCCAAGCTCATCCGCGGGCGCGATAGTGCGCGTGATCCCCAGGGGCAGCCGGCATCATATCGAGGAATCCAAGGGCATGCACATGCCAGGATAAAGCGCGACCGGAGGAGAACCCCGATCAGAGCTCCTCACGGAGGCATTGCATGTCCCATTGGGTCTGCACCATGACTTCGTCCGCAACAGGGGTTTCGAAAACAAACCGGCCGTTCATCGCCCGGACCGAGAGCCGGATCCGGCTTGCGATTCCAGCGAGAATTGCGATGGATGGATCATCTTCGATCGCATCGAAGTCAGGATTCGGGCCAAATGCGGATTCCAGATATTGCCGGATGGCGGGTGACGTCTGGAAGCGTGTCTGGATGATAACTTCACGTTTGGTATCGGGGACGAGGGTCTTTCCGTTGAGATTATAGGAATCGGAATTACTGTCGAGCGGTTCGGTTGCATCCGATCTCACGTCGATGTGGACGCATCCGGAACCTATGCAATGCAGGCCCAGGTCGATGAGGCTGTTGATAACCTGGGTGAGCCCTGACTCATTTCCAAGTCCGTAGAGGGCATCGGCATCCAGGATGTTGCATTGGACGCGTTTGTCAGATGAGGACACCAGACTCGACGCTTCATTTGCTAGGATATCGGCAAGTCGACTGATGTCGATGGGGGTCATTTTAGAAGAAGAGGCACCTTGAGATCGCGCCTGTTTCAGCATGGACTTCAACTCTTCAATCTGCTCAGCCATCCGATTGCTTCGTTCCTCAATGGCCTCGGCATACTCTTTAATGCGTTGGGCATCCGGTTGCTCAACCGCCATGAGCTTGGCGATGCGGGAAATCGAATGCAGGGGTTGTTCGATTTCACCGAGAGAAGGCATGCTTTCCGGTGTTTGGAATGATTCCCTGGACATTTCCGGTACCGGAGTTTCCAGTGGAGCTTCCTGTTCGACAACGGGTTCGCTCTCAACGATGGCGGCTTCTTTGGCCGGTTCGGCATCCTCGCCTTTGGGCTTTGACGCAGGAATGGCATCGGGCTCCGGCGTGGTGGCTTCGGAAATGGGAAGAGGTTCAGTCACGGGTGCCGCAGGCTCTTCGGTCGTATCCTTGGGTTGATCCACGGAAGCCTCTTCCGCCGATGTGTCGGACGGAGGCGTAAGGTCATCTGTAATCGCTTCGGCATGTGCGTCCGCTGCTTGCGGATCGGGGGTAAGTCCGGTTTCCTCGACTGGCACGATGGCCGGTTCGGCGCTTACCGCTTCCTCAATAACCGTTGGTTCAGCGACATCCGGTTCCTTATCCCCGGTTGGTTCCTTATCGGTTGAATCAACTTCGCCGGTGGTTTCCTCAATCGCAGCTACAACCTCGGGAACCGGATTGTCCTCGCCCGCTTCAGTCGCTGTGGAATCAACCGGGACCGGAGTTTCCAGCGGAGCTTCCTGATCGACAACGGGTTCGCTCTCAACGATGGCGGCTTCTTTGGCCGGTCCGGCATCCTCAGCTTCGGGCTTTGACGCAGGAATGGCATCGGGCTCCGGCGTGGTGGCTTCGGAAATGGGAAGAGGTTCAGTCACGGGTGCCGCAGGCTCTTCGGTCGTATCCTTGGGTTGATCCACGGAAGCCTCTTCCGCCGATGTGTCGGACGGAGGAGTGAGGTCATCTGTAATCGCTTCGGCATGTGCGTCCGCTGCTTGCGGATCGGGGGTAAGTCCGGTTTCCTCGACTGGCACGATGGCCGGTTCTGTGCTTACCGCTTCCTCAATAACCGTTGGTTCAGCGACATCCGGTTCCTTGTCCCCGGTTGGTTTCTTATCGGTTGAATCAACTTCGCCGGTGGTTTCCTCAATCGCAGCTACAACCTCGGGAACCGGATTGTCCTCGCCCGCTTCAGTCGCTGTGAAATCAACCGGGACCGGAGTTTCCAGTGGAGCTTCCTGTTCGACAACGGCTTCGCTCTCAACGATGGCGGCTTCTTTGGCCGGTTCGGCATCCTCGCCTTCGGGCTTTGACTCAGGGATGGCATCGGGCTCCGGCGTGGTGGCTTCAGAAATGGAAAGAGGTTCAGTCACGGGTGCCGCAGGCTCTTCGGTCGTATCCTTGGGTTGCTCCACGGAAGCCTCTTCCGCCGGTGTGTCGGACGGAGGCGTAAGGTCACCTGTAATCGCTTCGGCAGGTGCGTCCGCTGCTTGTGGATCGGGGGTAAGTCCGGTATCCTCGACTGGCACGATGGCCGGTTCGGCGCTTACCGCTTCCTCAATAACCGTTGGTTCAGCGACATCCGGTTCATTGTCCCCGGTTGGTTCCTTATCGGTTGAATCATCTTCGCCGATGGTTTCCTCAATCGCAGCTACAACCTCGGGAACCGGTTTGTCCTCGCCCGCTTCAGTCGCCGTGGAATCAACCGGGACCGGAGTTTCCAGTGGAGCTTCCTGTTCGACAACGGCTTCGCTCTCAACAATGGCGGCTTCTTTGGCCGGTTCGGCAGCCTCGCCTTCGGGCTTCGACTCAGGACTGGCATCGGGCTCCGGCGTGGTGGCATCCGATGCCAGATCAATTGTCTCCCCGACGGGCTTCGAATCCCCTACAATTGGATGCAACACCACGGTACTTGCCGTTATTGCGATCACTTTCGATGCGATGTCGACTTGTGGTTTGGGTTCTTCAGGCGGGAGATCTTCAAATACCGGTTTTCCAGACTTAACCAGTAGATCCAATGTATGGATCCTTACGAGGATAACGCCCAACGGCCGATCCGCCATTTCAAGCTCAACGCCGACCGGGAAGCTGCTGCCGTCTTTAGCATGCCCTTTTGCCCGCTGTTTGTCTTCTTCGTCAAGGGGATCTGTTCCGGCTCCCTTTGCTGCCTCCTTGTCTCCCGCTTCGAGGAAAATGATGTCTTCGATCTTCTTGCCCCGAAGTTCGTGGCTCAGATACTGAAAAAGTTTCTCCGCGCCTGGGTTGAGAGCGAGAATGTGTTCCTCACGATCAATTGCAATGAGCGTCTCGGAGTCTTTACCCTGAAATAGCTGATAGATCCGGATCGCGACTTCTTCTTTGGTTCGATGCGCTACCGGATCAGAACCTGTGGAAACGACCGGGGGCATGCCCTCAGGAAACCGGATAGTGCCGTTGCCGGATGCTTCGGGAGTAGAATCGTCCTTGGGGGAATCGGGGCTCTGAATTGTTGGCCCCTGAACAGACTCGGAAGCGGACGCCCCGGTCGTAGCTGGAGGCTCATGAATCACTTCCAGACGGATTGGTGCCGCGCGCTGGAGATGGACCCCTGGCGGGGGTGGTGCTGGCGGCTTTGAAGGTGTCGTAATCCCAGATTCGTTTTCTGGAGCGGACGGGCTGTCCTTCGAAGCCTTTGCCGGACGGAAATGGGACTTTCCCTCAATTTCATCCGTAAACGTTTTATCGTCTTTGGCTACCTTTGCCGGTTTTTTGCGGGCGCGGGTCAAGTACAGGAAAAGGGCAAGGCAGACAGTCACTACTCCAAGATGGATAGCAGCGAACAGAATGGTATTGGCCTTCAGTGCGGTCTCGATCGATTCAAATATCATGATGGCATCCAGATTACAACAGACTAAACACTTTCAGGATCGAGGAACAAACGGATTGATGGATGAATGAGACAAATCGGCTTTTTCCTCAATTTCTTAAATACCATACACGCTATATGTGCAAGTGAAAGCTTGGATCCATCAAGAACTCGGGGATGGAATCGTAAAGTGTTGACGGATCGATCGGGTAGGAGACACGTTGGAACTGTGATTTGGCTCTACCGCATATTGTATCTTCCGATGTTTCTTCTGCTGATACCCTACTATCTGCGGAGGATGTTCAGGCGGGGCGGATACATGCCAATGATGCGGGAGCGTCTTGGCTTGGTGGAGTGTCCGGAAAAGCCTACCGGAGCCCGGAAGCGGGCGTGGATTCAGGCCGTGAGTGTAGGTGAACTGCTGGCGATTGGGCCGGTGATCCGGCGTCTGTCGTCTTCGGGGGAATGGGACGTATATCTCTCCACTACAACCAGTACGGGATACTCCATGGCCAAGGAGACCTATCGGGATGATGCGGCTCACGTGTTTGCTTTTCCTCTGGATTTCTGGCCATTTGTGAGGCGTGCATGGAGGAGGGTGTCTCCGGACCTTGTGATTCTGACGGAGGGCGAGATGTGGCCGGAACATCTGCACCAGGCAAGGAAGCGGGGGATTCCTTCGGTGTTGATCAACGCGCGGATTTCGGACCGGACCAGCGGAAGACTAAAGGGTATTCCATTCGTGGTTTCCATCATGCATGGAGGTGTGCGGGCGATTGGAGCCGCTTCGGCCTTGGATGCGGACCGTATTGTGAGGCTTGGGGTTCCGCGCAATCGGGTTCGGGTGACTGGAAACCTGAAATTTGATGCGGTGGATGCTGCGAGGGTTCCCGAGGAAGAGCTCGTGACCTTGGGTGCGGATGCAGGATGGGCCATCGATGATGGGTGTCCGGTTGTGATCGGGGCATCGACTTGGCCGGGCGAAGAGAAGTTGATACTGGATGCTATGTGTGCCCTGCGTTCGGAGGGAATAGGCGTGCGGGTGATTCTGGTTCCCCGGCACGGTGAGCGGCGGGCGGAAATCAGTAATCTGCTTGGGGCCTATCCGGAATTGCGCTGGGCTCTCCGGTCGGGAAACCGCCGCCCGGAGCATCCTCTTGATGTGTATGTGGTCGATACGGTGGGGGAGCTGAGAAAATTCCTCCAGCTTTCCGATGTGGCCGTGATCGGCAAGAGTTTCCCTCCACACGGGCAGGGTCAGACTCCGGTTGAATCCGCAGCGTTGGGTGTGCCCATGATCTATGGGCCATCGATGAGCAATTTCCGGGCGGTGTGCCTCGAACTCGAAGCTGCGGGGGGGGCAGTGAAGGTAAAAGACGAGGCATCTTTGCTTCCTTCCCTGCGCGCGTTGCTGAGTGATCCGGCCAAGGCATCGGTGGTGAGCGCAAATGCCAGGATGGTTTTTGAGCAGAACCGGGGAAGTCTGGATCGAACGCTTTCCTTGCTGCATGACGTGACAGAAGGCTCACTCCAGCGTGCCCGGTGAAATCGTCCGGCAGCAATTGATCTGCAAAGCAGAAATGTGGTTCTGGTGTCGGGTTTCGAAACAGCTTCGGTCGAATGCCTGGCAGAAGCCCGGTCCCGGCTGTTTCCAATCGATCAACTGGACAGTAAAGTAAACTTGCGGTTCCGCTGTGTTCGGGTGCGTTGCAGTATCATCGGCATTTCTGACCGGCTTTTCGCCGGGAGCGTTACCAATCCCCATATGATTTGTTTCATGAAGCGTTATCGACGTCATTTGTCAGTGCTTGTAATGACGGCACTGTGTGCTCTACTGAGCGTCTTCGACGCCTGGGCCGGAGATAATCAGGAGAAGTTCACCTTTGTTGTCGTGCACGGCGCGACAGCAGGCGGGTGGGAATGGAAGTCCACGGGTAATTGTCTGATGAAGGATGGGCATACGGTTTATCGCGCCACCCTGACCGGACTTGGGGAGCGTTTCCATCTGGCCAATGCCGAAGTCAATCTGGACACCCACATCAACGATGTGGTGAACCTGATTCTGTTCGAAGATTTGCACGATGTGGTTCTATCCGGGCATAGCTATGGAGGAATGGTCATAACCGGGGTGATGGATCGGATTCCGGAACGAATCCGACACGTGATCTATCTCGATGCGGCGGTTCCTGAGGATGGCGAATGTATTTATGATATCGTCGGTGGTCCTCCTCCGGGAGCGGTTGTGAAGGATGGGTTGGTGCATTTCGGGTGGGGGAATCCGGAAGGACCGTATCCGACGAATACTCCGCATCCGGAAAAAACATTTAGTCAGCCGGTCTCATACAAGAATCCGGAAGCACTGAGTTTGCCGGTGACCTATGTGGCATTTGTTCCTGCAGACCAGAAGATCGAGGATCGTGCGAAAACGGACAAGAGCTGGCAACGGGCCGATGCGCGCGGTTGGACGATCCGGACTTTTCCGGGGCATCATGTGGCCCATCAGGAGGACCCGGCTGGAGTAGCATCCCTGATGGTGGAATCTGTGGCCGACAAAAACCGGGTTCCCTCTGAGTGATATTCCTGCGCTGCCGATGACATCCCATGCGCATTGACTGGATCGAATTGGTGTGCGAGTCTCCGTTCTAATGTTAGCCGGATGCTGTCGTTTCCCTCTCACGTCTCAGTCTTCGCGCGGGTGGACGTCTGAATGACCTAAACCCGATTCTGAACCAACCCATTCAACCCCAAGTTCTCTCTATGAAAAATACCTCAATGAATCAATTGTTGTCTTGGAAGTCCGCTGTGATGGCGGTCTTGATCCTCCCGTTTGGCCTGTCGAATGCAAGTGCTGTGGAAACGGCATCCGTTCGGGCAGATATTGAAGCCGGGCAGACCGGGAGCCCTATATCACCTCACGTGTATGGGCAGTTTGTGGAGCACATTCACGACCTCATGAATGACACGCTCTGGGCGGAAATGTTGGATGATCGCAAGTTCTTCTATCCAGTGGTGTCCGAGGAGCCACCCCCACCGGAGACTCCCGGCCGGTTCGGGCTGTCCCACCAGCGCCGCTGGCTCGCAGTTGGTCCGATTGCGGATGTCGTGATGGATAAGCAGGAACCATGGGTGGGCGAGCATTCACCGCGGGTATCGCTGGCCGGCAATGATCCACGCGGGATCCGCCAAGCCGGGTTGGCAGTGAAGTCCGGCAAACGCTACTCCGGGCGGGTTATTTTGTCGGGCGACTCCGGTGCTACTATTCAGGTGGCACTGGTATGGGGTGAGGGATCCTCGGAGCGGCAGACCCACAAGCTGGGGAGACTGAAGTCCGCGTTCAAGACGCATGAGTTTGACTTTACCGCCGGCGCGGATAGCACGGATGTGCGGCTTGAGATTACCGGCACCGGAAAGGGATCTTTCCGTGTGGGGGCGGTGTCGTTGATGCCGGCCGACAACGTGGAAGGTTTTCGTAAGGAGGTGATTGAGGCGCTCGCATCGCTCCGTTCGGGTGTGTATCGGATCGGAGGCAATTTCATCTCCGGTCATGAGTGGCGTGAGGCTGTCGGGCCGCGGGACCTCCGGGCCCCGACAATGGACCCGGTGCGTCCGTTCGCACAGCCCAACGACGTGGGAACGGATGAGTTTATCACGCTGTGCCGGTTGCTTGGAGTAGAGCCATATATCTCGGTTAACGCTGGATTTGGTGATGCGTGGTCGGCAAGGGAACTCGTTGAATACTGCAATGGGGCGGCGACGACGCCGATGGGCCGCTGGCGTGCGCAGAACGGGCATTCCAAGCCCTATGGAGTGAAGTATTGGGGTATCGGCAATGAGCCTTGGGGTGATTGGCAGTTCGGCGCGATGGTGATGGAACAGTTCCTGATCAAACACAACCTCTTTGCGAAGGCGATGCGCAGTGTGGATCCGGATATTGTTCTGATTGCTGGAGGTGCGATGCCCGACACGATGACCTGCTCGAAGCAGACCCTGCGCATTACCGGCGAGATCAAGACCGAGCTTCTCGGTCCCGCAGACTGGACAGGTGGTTTCCTGACGAAATGTTTCGAGAATACCGATCAGATCGCTGAGCATTTTTATGCTTACACCAACCGTCGATTTGATGTGGAGAAAGGTGACAGCGTGCCGCTTGATGCCGACGAGCCGCTTATCGAGTGGATGCGCCGTCCTGCGAATCACGTTCGGGTGAAGGCGGAGGCCTATCATGATTACATGGAACTGGTTCCCGCACTCAAGGAACGGCCGATCCCGATCAATATGGACGAGTGGGCCTATGCCGGTGAGTCGATGACCCGCTACAAGACGGTTCCAGCGATTGCGTGGGTGTTTCACGAAATGTTCCGTTACCCGGAGATATTTCAGATGGCGGCCTATACGTTTGGGACTTCGCTCGTTAGCGTGAACCGCACCGACGCCGTCCTCAATCCGACCGGCCTGTTGTTCAAGATGTATCGCGACCACTTCGGGACGATCCCGGTGACTGTAGCCGGGGATTCGCTTCCGCCGGCGCCGAGGTATCCGGAAGGCGGGCAGGACCCACGCGTGAATGCCGGTAGCCCGACACATCCGCTGGATGTGGCGGCGGCATGGACGGAGGATCGGTCAGCGCTGACGATTGCCGTGATCAATCCCAACGAAGCCAGGCATAATCTGGAGTGGACCATCCGCGATGCGAAGCTGGAAGGAACCGGTAAGGTTTGGAGAATGGCGCCTTCGGACATCAACGCGGAGATCGTGGTAGGTGAGAAATCGGAGGTCGAGGTTGAAGAAATCACACTGGACGCTGTTCCATCATCGGTGGAGCTGCAACCTTTCAGTGTCAGCATCTTCGTATTTCCGGTCCAAGCATCTGGATCTTGATACCTGAACAATACACCCACATGAATCTGTACCGCAAACATCGATACACTGGCTTGGTCTATTGCCTTTGCCTCGCGAGTATCGCTGGAATCGTTCACGCGCAGCAGGCGAACGTTAACCTCGACTGGGATCCCCATCGCAATGCTGAGAAGCTGATCCCATTCAGCGCGCCGTTGAACTCACCCGAAGTCCATGATGACCGCACGGTCACGTTCCGGGTGGGTGCTCCGCACGCGAAGACGGTCGCCCTCAATGGTGCGATTTTGACCGAGCTTGGGCGTGAATGGGGCGAAACCCTTCCGTTTGTCAAAGGTGAGGATGGGATATGGACGCTGACACTCGGCCCGATTCGGCCCGACATCTACGCTTACCATGTTCAAATCGATGGAGTGCAGACCGTTGACCCTTCCAATACCATCGCTGCGTTCACCGGCATGCCTCCTTACAGTCAGCTGGTGGTGCATGGCGATGAGCCTGCGTGGTATGATGCGCGTGAAGTCCCTCATGGAAGCATCACGCGGCATATCTACCACTCAGGTGTGACTGGCGGGGAGCGTGATTTGTATGTTTACACCCCACCAGGATACGATCCTGCCCGGACCTACCCTGTTCTTTATCTTGTCGGTGGCAGCGGTGAACTGCCGCACAACTGGATGTACGATGGCAGGGTCAATTTCATCATGGATAACCTGCTGGCCGAGGGTGGGGCGGTTCCAATGATCATCGTGATCCCCAACAATCAGGTCTTGCACCGGAATCATCCGCGTCACGTTGAGTTGACCTTCGACCTTTTTGCCAGGGAGATGCGCGAGCATGTGATTCCCGTGGTTGATGCGGCCTATTCAACTATTCGAGGGCCAAAGGGCCGCGCACTCTCCGGTCTCTCGATGGGCGGCCGCCACACCATGATGGTCGGCTTTCACGCTCT
Source organism: Opitutales bacterium (assembly GCA_033813415.1). Classification (GTDB taxonomy): domain Bacteria; phylum Verrucomicrobiota; class Verrucomicrobiia; order Opitutales; family JAFGAQ01; genus JAFGAQ01. Next base: position 10,723 of record JAPXRV010000025.1, read on the forward strand.
CGACTTGTTTGGCTCATTCGGGGTTCTCAGCGCGGGTGATACCGAACCTGAAAAGACGATTGGTGCGTTCCTGAATGATCCTGAGGTTAATTCCAAGGTGGATTACCTGTTCGTCGGCCAAGGCACCCGCGAAGCCAAGGGTTTCTTTGGGGAACGGGTCGATGCACTCATTAAGGCCTTCGATGCTCATGGAGTTCGCCATGAGTATTACGTAGGTGGTGGCATGGGGCACGATTGGTCCACTTGGCGCCATCTTCTCCACGAACGATTCCTTCCCAACCTCTGGCGCAACTCTGATCAGAATCCACTGCCATGAAATCAATGATGATCACACTATTCGTTGCATTGACCGCGTCCTTCTCTGCGGCCGATGTTCCACCTCCCGTTCAGACGCGCCATGGTCTCGTCCAAGGCGTTCTCGAAAACGACATCACGGTCTATCGTGGAATTCCATTTGCTGCGCCGCCGGTGGGCGATCTGCGCTGGTGTCCGCCCGCTCCCCCTGTTTCATGGGAGGGGGTGAGGTCGACGGTTGAGTTCGCACCCGATCCTTATCAGGGCGATGGAAAGGGGAACGTCAGCGAGGATTGCTTGTATCTGAACGTCTGGACGCCGGCGAAATCGTCTGATGAGCGGTTGCCAGTGATGGTTTGGATCTATGGCGGCGGTTTTTCATTTGGGTCGACCTCCACTCCCGTGCACAATGGGGAGCATTTGGCTCGCCGGGGCGTGGTGTTGGTTACGATGAACTACCGGGTGGGCACGCTCGGATTCCTCGCTCATCCCGAGCTCAGTGCCGAATCGCCGCAGCAGGTGTCTGGAAACTATGGACTGCTGGATCAGATTGCGGGCCTCAAATGGGTTCGCGACAACATTGCCGCCTTTGGTGGTGATCCCGCGAAGGTGACGATTTTTGGTGAGTCCGCGGGTGGGATTTCGGTCAGTATGCTCTGTGCCTCTCCGCAGGCTTCGGGTTTGTTCCGTGGCGCGATCTCGCAAAGCGGCGGATCCTTCGGGCCGGTCCGTGAGACCACCTCTCCCGGAGAGAATATGCGCACGTTGAAATGGGCTGAGGAATCTGGAGTCGCTTACTTGAAAAAGGCTGGTGTGTCTTCGATTGGTGAGCTGAGGAATCTTCCCCCTGAAAAGCTTCCGGGCGGGTGGGGCAGTGGAACCTCCTGGCCGATCGTCGATGGTTGGGTTATCCCGGATGATCAGTTCCGCCTATATGAGGCCGGACAATACAACCCTGTCGATATCCTGGTTGGGTACAATTCGGATGAGGGTCTCAGTTTCGCCCGCGAAAAAACTCCGGAAGAATACGTGGCCAATGTGAAGATGCGATATGGTCCGTTTGCGGACCGGCTGATCGCCGCGTATCCGGCGGGTGAGAAAAGTGTGCCGAAGACCGCCCGTGACTTGATGCGTGACGCTGCTTTCGGGTGGCACACATGGAGTTGGGCGCGCCTGCAGGCCCGTTCTGGAAAAAACCGGGTTTTTCTATACTACTTTGACCAGCACGCGGATCATCCGGAGGGATCCCCCGAAGCCGATCATGGCATGCCACATGGAGTCGATGTTCCCTACGTGTTTGGGACGTTGGATCGCAAAGATGAACGCCTCTCCGATGGCGACTGGGCGATTTCTGAAACCGTGGCGACCTACTGGACCAATTTCGTGAAACAGGGTAATCCAAATGGTCCTGGTGTTCCATCCTGGCCGGAGTTCACAAACGACGATCCGCAGGCCATGCACTTCAAGAATACCGCTTTTCCAGGACCTGTCCCAAGCGAGACTTCGCTGAAGGTGTTGGACGAATACTTCGCATGGCGCCGAACCCCGGAGGGCGTTGTATGGGCGAAATAGGCTGAAGCGATTGGTCCCTCGTTGCGCGCCCTCAGGCGTTTTGAGCCCATGCGCCATTCAGTGGCGGGCAGTGTGGGGCAGCGGGGTTCCATTGCATACTCCGCATTCCAGGAGGGAGAGGATGCAGGTTGATCTGTGTGTCGATGAGATCGTGCAATTCGTAGGACCGCCGGAGGGATTCAACCGTAGGTCCTATGATTTCGATGTCGGAGAGATTCCATTTTCCCAATCCGCCGAGCGCGCAGTATTCGAGGTAGGCCGGGTATTGCTTTTCCCAACCGAGGGATTGGATGCGGTCTGCAACTCCCATGAGTTCGAGCCCGATGCGGTCCGCCGCGAGAAAATCGCAGGAAGCAAGGGCCAGATTTTGGATGACGGGTGTTCCGTGATTCGGGCCGTTCCCTTGCATGCCCTCAAATCCATCAATCACCGCAAGATCCGGAACGCATCCGTTTTGAGCCATCCGGAATATGTTGTCGTGGAGGTCCTGATTGCTGAGCCCATGCATCACCGCTTTGCTGTGGTTCCCGGATGACGCGTAGTTCATCGGGGCTCCCATGACCACGTTTTTAAGGGAGAGGGTGGCGACGGCGTTGTTATGGGTTTTGAGTTTGGGAGCGGATACGATAAAGGTATCCGGATCCCAGAAGGCATCCCAGCAACGGCAATCCTTCGTTTCCATTCCAGATTGAATCTGAAACACCTTGAAGGGTTGGTGGTCGGTCTCAAAGAACTGGACAGGGTAGTTCCTGCGTAGATTGAAATATCCGAGGTTGTCGAAAGCTTCGAACGTGGGGCCTGTCGCACAGGATTCCGCCACCACGAGATCGTGGCGGCCGATGTGCATGAAGAACTCCAGAATCCCTTCAATCTGCTGAACGCTGCTGTCCGAAAGGAACAGGTCAGCCGGGGCGTCGTTGTAGCGCCATGCATCCTGCACGTGGATAACGCAGTTGGGTTTGATGATGATTCTCTTGCCCCGGGATGCGGCAGCGACCTCATCGCGGATCTTCATCAACGAGCGGAATACATTGTCCGCTCGATCCCGACCAGATGCTATCGCAACCCTGGCCTTGGGCGTAGATACTCCCGCATCATCATCGGCAGTCAGTCGCAGAGGGTGGGAGAATGCGCCCAGGGTTCCCATTGCGGCGGCACGGAGAAAGGCTCTTCTGGAGAAATCAAACGCCATGGTTTCCTGTTGGATGGATCAGAGGAGTGAAAACGGATCGACCGGTTGGTTCGCAGTTTCTATAACACGGAATCCTGGTCGATCTCCAGCAGAAACCGTCTATCCTCATATTCAAGGGTACTCAGCCTTGATCAGGAAGCGTCCGGAGGCGTTGACTCCACTTCGTTCTCCAAACGCTTGGCATCCATCGGTTCGGGCGAACAAGGCTCAGTCCTCGGAGCCTGCACAAAAGAGAACCAAAGGTAGAAAACCACTCCCACAAAAATCGCACTGTCAGCGATGTTGAATGCCGGCCACCGGTATATCTGCAGGTTGACGTCGATGAAGTCAGTGACGTAGCCGTGGATCATGCGGTCGGCCAGGTTGCCGACAATCCCGCCGATCAGCATACCGAAGGTCAGTTGCATACTGATGGTGTGCAGCATGAGCATCCGGCGGCAGAGAAAAATGATCGCCACGGTTATCATTGCCACGATACCCAGCAACATCCCGAATCCCTGCAGCATACCCCATGCCGCCCCTGTGTTGCCGATGTGAACCAGGCTCAGGTATCCGGGGATGACGGGTATCGGGTCAAAGTAGGTGTCGAGCGGAATCGAGCGGATCACCCAGGCCTTTGTTATCTGGTCGAGCGCAAACACCAACCCGAAGGTCAGAAAGAGCCAACGGTAGTGCCAAATGCGGATATGAAGCCTTTGGGGCATTTCAACAGAGGTTCGGGAGGATCATGGATGCATCTGGATCGATAGTTGCCGCGGCATCAGTCTTCTGTGTCCTCATCCGAAAAGGCGGCAGAGTCCTCGACGCCTTCTGCGAAGACCCCGCCTCTCTGAATATTGCGTTTCCTGGTGCGCTCGAACTCCTCCTGACCTTCCACGGAGAAACGGGTAAACGGCACTGCCTTGAGGCGCTCCTTGCTGATTGGCTTGCCTGTGATGCTGCAGATTCCATAGGTGCCATCCAAGATGCGCTGGATCGCCTTCTCGATCTCATGGAGAGCTTCCTTTTCGGACGAAACCATGCTCAATGCAAAGTCGCGGTCGAAGGCATCTGTTCCGGCGTCGGCGAGGTGTTGTCCATAGCTCGACAAATCCCCCGAGTCGTCCTTTGATGAGCGCTTGAGGGTGTCCTGCATGTGCAGATCGAGCCCACTCAGCAATTGCTGCCTCAATTCAAGCAGTTGCTTGTAATAGGGCTGAAACTTCTTTTGGACCGACTCGATGTCGCGTTCGAACGACGGTAGGGTCTTTTCCTCAGGGTCAAAGCCGAGGATGTCAGCCATAGAAGCGGCTTCGAGTTTCTGTTGCCGTGGAAGATCGGAATCCGCAGTTTGAGCGGTTCTCTCTTGTTTGAGTTCGTTTTTGCGGATCTCGGCCTCAGCAGCAGCCTGAGCCTTTTTTGCCTTCGCATCGGATTTCTGACGTTTGAGTACCTCCTCAACGTCGTCGAGGCTGAAATAAGGTTGGGATACTTTGCTCTCTTTGCTCATAGGATAGCGGATTGGAAATGATGGATGGTTGGTGAAAGCCGCAACGGCACAGCGCCTCAGCTTTCAGGATAAAGGGTATCGTGGACGGCTTTGTCCCTAAGGGAAACGGAGCCCCAATTCGCAGTGGGATGGAGTTCATCCACCCAACGCCAGCTTCTTGGGCACCGCACTCCTGAGGCATGCGAGACCTCCACGAATGAATCATTCTTTGGATCACCCCATTTGACCTGAGAAACGATGAAGAGTTCACTCAAATCATCGGAATATTTCTCAAGAACGGATCTTGCAGGGTGCTCAACCGGAATGAACAGATGAACCGCGGCTTCCAGGGACTGACCGATTTCCTTCCTCTGACGGCAGGCTTCCAGCTTGTCGTTGACGTGTTCGGCCTTGAACTGGAGAATCGTCTGGACAGCGGCGCGGGCTTCTTCCTGCACCCACGATGGATCAGGAGTGGGCCAATCGGCGATAACCAAAGAATCCTCCGCGAAGTCTGTCCCATTCTGCAAATGGGAATACGCTTCGTCGGTCGTGAAAGGCAGGATCGGGTGCAGGATCCGGATCAGGGCTTCAAACACCAGCCGGATGGCAGTCTGGGATGACCGCCTGAGTGGGTCGGATGGAGCCAGCGTGTAGAGACGATCCTTGATGATATCGTGGTAGGTCGCCGAAAGAGTGGAACTGCAAAACACCTGGATGAGTTGGTACACTTTCGGGAAATCGTAGGCCTCGAAAGCATCTCCCACTGCCACCATCAGGGCGTGTGTTTCATGCAGAACCCATTTGTCCAGCATGTGCATCTGCTCCACCGCAATCGCATCCTTGTTCGGGTCGAAGTCGTAAAGGTTGCCCAGTTGGAATCGCAAGGTGTTGCGGATCAGACGGTAGATCCCTGAGACCTGTTTGATGATGGTTTCCCCGATCGGGAGGTCTCCCCGATAGTCTTCCGATGCGATCAGGAGCCGGAGGATGTCCGCCCCGTATTCGCCGAGCCATTGGGTCGCGGTTTTGGAGCCTGCACTCTTTGATAGTTTCTTTCCGTCCTCATCAACGACAAATCCGTGGGTAAGAACCTGGCGGTAAGGGGCCTTGTCCTTGACCAGAACAGAGGTCCAGATCGATGATTGGAACCAGCCCCGATGTTGGTCGCTGCCTTCCAGGTAGAGATCCGCAGGCCAGTGGAGATGAGCGTAATGTTCGAGAACAGCAAGATGGCTGCTCCCGGAGTCAAACCAGACATCCAGTGTATCGCGTCCTTTGGAGAGGTTGTCAGCGGTCCATCCCGCTGGGAGTTCAATGCCATCCAGCAGTTCCTGCACCGATTGGCTGAACCAGATGTCGGTGCCGTGCTTTGCCACTTTTTCCGCGAGTCCGCGGATGACCTTGGCGTCGAGCAGGGCTTCTCCATCGGGATTGAAAAACACCGGGAGCGGTACTCCCCACGCACGTTGCCGGGAGATGCACCAGTCGGGACGGTTTTCGACCGCTCCGCGTATGCGGTTCTTCCCCCACTCGGGAATCCACCGGACGCCTTCGATCTCGTCGAGGACCTTGTTTCTCATACCTTCGAGGTCCAGACGCATGAAGAATTGATCCATTGCCCGGAATACCACGGGCGTTTTGGACCTCCAACAATGCGGGTACTGATGGTTAAGGGCTTTTACCCTGAGCAGAGCACCCTTTTCCTTAAGAATGGACAATACCGCCTGATTCGCCGGGTTTTTCCCTTCGGTCTCGAGAACGGTTTTCCCAACCAGAGCAGCTGGGATTTGCCCGTCATCGACATAGCATCCGTGGTCGTCCAGCGGGCAGTAGATCTCCAGACCATAGCTGAGGCCGGTCTGGTAGTCCTCGAGTCCATGTCCGGGTGCGGTGTGCACACAGCCGGTTCCGGAGTCGAGTGTGACATACTCCGCGTTTACCACCGGGCTGAACCGGTCAATGAAGGGATGCTTGGTTTTTAGCCCTTCGAGGCTTGCGCCGGGAATCGATGCATCCGCTACCGTCACGCTGGCGGGATCCCATCCGCAATCCTGAATAAAGGATTCCGCGAGTTCCTTCGCCACGAGGTAGTTGCGCCCTTCACGCGATACCCATGTGTAGGCATGGCGCGGGTGCAAGGCGATGGCCAGGTTGGCGGGGATCGTCCATGGAGTCGTTGTCCAGATCACGATTGAAGTGGAGGCCGGTAGTCCGAAGTCTTCCGGCTTAACGGCTTCAAATGCAACCCAGATGGACGGGCTTTCGTGATCCTGATACTCGACTTCGGCTTCGGCCAGGGCTGTCCGGCAGGGGATGGACCAGTACACCGGCTTCTTGCTCCGGTAGACCATGCCCCGTTCAACAAAAGCTGAAAAGGTCCGAAGGATTTCCGCCTCGTAAGTCGGGTCAATGGTGCGGTAGATTGTATTCCAGTCCGTAAGGATTCCCAATCTGCGGAACTGTTCTTTCTGAATACCCACGAAACGATCCGCGAACTCATGGCATTGTTTCCGCACCGAAAGCGGATCCATATCCTCGCCCCCATTACGCATCGCTTTGGTTACCGCATGTTCAATCGGCAGACCATGGCAGTCCCAACCCGTCACGTAGGGTGCATCATAGCCTTTCATGGTCTTGTATCGAACCACGAGGTCCTTGAGCACCTTGTTCAACACGTGTCCCATGTGAATGTCGCCATTCGCAAAGGGTGGTCCATCGTGCAGGATGAAGGTTTCCCGACCGGCCTTGGATGCGCGGATCCGGCTGACCATCCCTTCTTTTTCCCAGTGCGCGATGCGGAGCGGTTCCCTCTCCACAAGGCTGGCCTTCATAGGGAAGTCCGTCTTGGGAAGGTTGAGAGTATCTTTCAGGTTTAGCGACATCAGAAAATGGGTGAAGCGGAGAGTCTGATGCAAGTGGCTGGCAAGTCAAGCCGGTGGATCGCCCCGAAGTTGAGTTTTTACTACCCTCTATCCCAGTCGGTTCTTATTAAGCCCATAGGGGTGGTTATTGTTAAAGAAAAGAGTCATTGATATCGCTCGCAAAGCTCTCCGGATGGGCTTGATCATGAGCTTCGTCGAATGGGCGAGCCTCGCCTCAAGGTTTTCATGGAAGAAGAGGGTAAACCTCGAAATCTTCGAAAAACACGAACGGGAAACAGTGTTCAACCACTGATGCGCACTGATAGAAACGGATGGGAGGTTCTTCCGGGATGTTCATTATCCGGGTTCAGCATCTTGATTCCTCCATAGCTCGAAGAGCGACGGGGGAAGGACACCGAGAGCAGGGAGGAAAGAAGAGTTCTATCAGCAGGTTGGATATCGGGGCGTAGCCCCTTTCTTCCTTTGTGTGCTTGTAGGTTCCCCGGTGTTGACATTTTGCTTCGCGCCTTCCCTCTTCGTCAGGCTGACGCATGACTACGCCGGACATGCTGCGTGAATCTTTCTTTTCAAGCCCGTTCAAGTTTGAGATCCGGCCTATGCCGGCTTATGAAGGGGAAATGGCATTCCTCTCTGTCTGTTTTGCGGCAGATCAATGCATGTTTTTGATTGTAAAACCATCAGGATTGCTGCAGACTTGATCGTGTGAACCAACCGCTGCCCCCGTTTTATCTCTTCACTGATTCTGAATGTCAGCTGGTAATACCTAAAGGAAAACAATGAAAACCAAGATATGCCTCATCCTGTTAGCCGCGCTTTTTTCCGGATGTGCGACTGACTCGTCTACTACGGCAACTGATAGCCAAGCTAAGGATAAGGAGGTGAGTCCGTTGCTCCCCAAGGAAACTTCAAGTCTGATTATGGAAGCTTCCCAATCCCGTTCGGCGGAATCGAGGCCCTGAACCGGAGGTTGATTGTGTCTTTCTCTTCCGCATGGCGCGGTCGATTCCGTATTGTTTGTTCACAGAATTGATTCGATGGTAAGCCTTGATGTAGCCAATGGTATGAAATCACCGCACGAGGTCTTGATGGACGATCAGATGTCCCGATGGGACAAGGAAAAGAAAGATAAACGATGGAGTGAGATCCTCGCAGATTGTCGTGCACCATTGTGGCCGTATCTCATCAGTGTCGTTGCATGGCCGGTTCTTGTCATCGTTGTTTTGCTGGTAGATCGTCCCAGCAGCATATTTGGCTCGTTTCTGTTGTTGCCGGGGCTTTTGTTTCTGGCCTCACTTGGTCAGATTGTCACCATCAGTGGAAAGAGGCAAATGGCTTGGATTGCTCTGATCCAATCAGAAGCGCCGGAATTGCATGACAGGTTAGTTTCTAGTGGCATGGGAGTTGCCAGACCCAAACGCGACGATGGTGACGTGTGAACAAGAATCGAATAACGATCGCATGTGAAAGCCTGACGTCACGTCAAACCCATCTACAATGTTCTGAAACCAATATGAAAACGATTATCCAAGCCAAATCAGCGCCCTCCCTGCTTGTCGGGATCTCCATATTCACATCGGCTGTGTTCGTTGTTGCTTCAAAGCTGAATGCAACTCAGTTGGGATCCCTGTATGTGTGGTGGATCATGCTGGCTTGTCTGGTGTTTTTTGTTTTATACTTCATTGTGAAGTCCATCCTGAAATGGGGAGACATTCAACTCGATCCGGACAACATGAGGGTAAGGGAGTTTCCGTCCGGGAAGTGGACGTTTGCGTGGGATGAAATCGACGGGTTTGGAACCAAGAAATTGTTATTCCGGGATTACCCGACCATCCAGCCGAAGAAGCTCCTGGTTGCGAAAAATCCCATTGTGATCAGGCATCAATACAAGCAGCCTGCATCCGAGGTCTGTGACACCCTGAATCGCTACCATCAGAAGCGGTTGGCCGGTGGCAACTCGTGATCGAAACTCTCCTGATATAGAAGCAACATGATCCGGGATTTCCTCCAGAATCAGCCAAAGCTGGAAGAAGTTGAACCATCCAATGCAGGGATCGTCAGATAGAGGGATCCATACCCAATTCATCCCTTGAGTCTCCGGGTCTCTGCGTGAGTCAATTCTTAGAATTTACATCGCTCGCTGTGCTCGCTATAAGCCCTTTGGGCCACATACGTTTGGCTGGCGCCAAACGACAAATTCTCAATTCATAATATGTTGCCGATGCGAAGCTGAGGCATCTGTGCCCCGAGCGAAGCCGAGGGGCATAAGCCCTTCAGGGCGATGTAAAGTCTTCTTTTTGATATTCAAACCTGCTGGCCCGAGCAAGCGAGGGGCATCGTGGTCCGCGCAGCGGATCTTAGTGAGCCCATCGGGCGAACGTTGTTGATAGAAGAAGAGTAATTAACATTGTTCGCTGCGCCCGCTGAATGGCTCTTGGTCATGAGCCTCGTCGAATGACATCGGCCAGTGGCCTCGCCACAAGGTTTGATGAGTAACCACGAACGACACTAAAATCACGAAAAAGAGGAAATGACATTCAACCACTGATGCACACTGATAGACACGGATGAGAGGGCCCCCAAGGCATGCCCTATCCGTGTTCATCATCTTGATTCCTCCGTCGTTCTTCGAGCTATGGGGGACACGCTGTGGTTGATTACCTTCTTCAATCCTGTAAATCCTGTCCAATAGAGAGAAGAAGAGTCGCCAGGATGAACAGGATGGGTAAGGGGTAGGCGCCCGTCACGACACTGGGTTACTGTTTCGTGGTTTTCGGGCATTTCGTGGTTACTCTTTTCTTCCTTTGCGCCTTGGGGTCTTTGCGTGAGTCAACTCTTTGTATTTACATGGCTTAACCGTTCCGGTTTCGCTGGATGGTCTTGATCAGGAGCTTCATCGAATGGCTCGTGCCTCGGCACTAGAATTGAAGAGGGTTTAACCTACAAGGACCCGCCGAGCACGAAGATAAAGCGGCATATCCGGAGATGACGTAGATTAGCGCAGATATGAGGCATCGTTTGTTTTTGCTTCCGGTGGGATGATCCGGGTGGGGTGAGAATACGGGAATGAAATGGAATGGATGCGCGAATGTGCTTTGAAAATGGCCCGATATTCGCTATGGATTGAGTTCACAAGATGCTTGGTGTGAGAGAGTGGACCAAAAAATGGAATCCCGCGTTTGCGGGAAGAGTGGGCGTGCTGGCGTGTTGGCTGTTGTGCGGGTGGATGCCCGGATTTGCAGCGGCAACGGTGCCGGTGATCGGGTTGTCCGAGATCGAGGTCGGTATGGAGGGCGAGTGGCATACCGTGGTGCAGGGCATGGAGATACGGAAGTTTCCTTTGCGCGTGTTGGGGGTGTCGGAGAATTTCATCGCCCCGAAGCAGCCGGTGATCCTGTGTGAGGCAATCGATCCGGAGAATATTCTGAGTGGACCGGTGGCGGGTATGAGCGGGAGCCCGGTCTATATCAATGGGAGGCTGGCGGGTGCATACGCCTATGGTTTTTTGTGGCCGAAACAGCAGGCGGTGATTGGTGTCACGCCGATTGACGCGATGCTGAAGGTGGTGGAGGATTTTCCGCCGGTGGACGTGAAGGAGCGTTACCGGAAGGCCGGTAAGGCATCGGAGGCAATCCGTGTGGTGCCGCCTCCGGGTCCGCCCCCGGTTGGAGCTGCGACCGCTGAAATGCCAGACCGGGTTATGGGTCCGTTGCCGACTCCGTTGTTTGTGTCGGGGATACAGCCGCAGGTTTTGCAGCATTTTGATTCAGAAATCCGGGAGATGGGGATGCACTGGGTTCAGGCACCTGCATCGAGTTCGGGCGGTTCGGGACGGTGGACCGAGTCCGAATCCTTGAATCTGGAGCCCGGAATGCCGGTGGCGGGGGTATTGATGGACGGGGATTTCAGCGTGACCGGTGTGGGAACCGTCACATGGAAGGACGGCGACCGGTTGCTGGGATTCGGGCATCCGTTCTTCGGGTCGGGTAATGTGGAGATCCCGATGGCGGCGGCCAAGGTGATTACGGTGGTTCGTGCGGTGAATCGGTCTTTCAAGCTGGCTGAGGCTGGCCCGGTGGTGGGTTCCATTTATCAGGACCGTCTGACTGCGATCGCCGGAGAGGTGGGCAGGATTCCCCCGACCACATCGGTGGAGTATGAGGTGGTCAATGCGCAGGGGCAGAGCGAGGTCTATTCGGCGAAGGTATGCGAGCTTCCTGAGCTTTCGCCCGTTCTTGTGGCAGTGGGCTTGCTCCAGAGTCTGACTTCGGCACTGGATGCGGAGGCCGAGCAGACGATCTACCTCGACGTGGAGATGGATGTCGATGGGGAGGAGCCGGTCCGTTTTCAGAATGTGGCGGTAGGTGTGGATGGAGCTCAGACTTTGGCGGTCCAAGTGTACCGGGCTTACAATGCACTGACCCAGAATCCGTTCCGCTATCCGCGGATCCATTCGGTTCGGTGCAAGGCACGCATGGTGCCTCAGATGAAGTTGCATTTCTTTGATCAGGTGACGGTGGAGAGTGCCGTCCCCGCTCCTGGCGAGACCTTGGATCTGGAGGTGCGGGTTCGCAGTTACCTGGGGATGACGCGGGTTTACCCTTTGAGTATCCCGATTCCGATCGGGACGAAAAAGGAAGTATTGACGGTGTTCATCGCGGACGCGATTGCGATCCAGCCGGACTCCGATACCCTGATCCGGATGGACATGAATGCGCTTAATGACGTGGTAAGACAGGTCAATGAAATGCGCAGTCAGCAGGGGATTTATGTCCGGCTGCTGCGCAAGTCAAAGGGAGTGCAGCTTCAGGGCGAGTCGCTGCACGATCTTCCTCCATCCATGCTCCATTTGTATTCCACTCCGAAGAATGCCCAATACAGCCAGACGCTTGAAGAGGTTTCGCTTTGGGAGACCCGGTTGGAAGTGGATGGGGTGTTTCTTGGATCATACCGCCTGGATGTGGAGATCCGCTAACGTGAAAGGTATCACATGAATTTATCGATCAGCAAGGTAGTGGCTTTGGGAGCTGCGGCATGCGTGGGTGTCTTGCCGGCACTGCATGGGGTTAGCACGGAAAACCTGGTGCACCAGGGCTTTGATCAGTTTGTGAAAGGGAAGTTCGAGAATGTCGGGCTCACTTTTGATGGCCGGATTTTCCCGTCTCCGGGGTTAACGGAGTTTGCATCCTTGTCGTCCCCGATTGTGTGGCAAGTGCGGGAGATGCCGGACGGAACTTTGGTTGCCGCTACCGGCAACAACGGTACCCTGTATCGGGTGGACGGGGAAGGGAAGGAATCCGTGTTGTTTCAACCGGAGGAGCCGCTTTCGCGCGCGTTGCATGTGGATGACGAAGGTCGTATCTACGTTGGAACTTCGCCCAAGGGAAGAGTGTATCGCATCCTTGCCGATGGGACTCAGGAGGTGTTTTTCGACCCGGAGGATCTCTACATCTGGGATATCCGGGAAGGGCCGGATGGTTTTCTCTACATCGCAACCGGAGGCAAGGCGAAGGTTTATCGTTTGCCGGCAGACTACCGCTACGGCGATAAGACGGAGACGGTCTTTGAGGGTTCGGAGTCCCATGTGAATGTAATCGCGTTTGACCGGAATGGTCAGATGGTGATCGGAACCGGTCCCGGCGGCACACTGTATCGCGTTGATGCGGACGGGAAGTCCTATGCATTGTTTTCGTCGGGGGCTGAGGAGATCCGGTTGCTGCATCCCACGGATGACGGATCCATCGTATTTGGGACGTTTTCGACCAAGAACACGCCTTCGGGTGATGCGACAGTGACTGCTCAGAAGTCTTCCGGGTCCGAAGGCGAGGAGGTAAACCCATTTCAGATGACAGTGTATGCCGGAGCGTCGGCAGAGTTAAACGGATTGTTCCGCCTGACGGTCGGTGGGTTTGTGGAGCCGGTGTGGGTGTTGAGTCCCCATAAGGTCTTTTCGGCAGCTCCATTGGCTGATAACCGCTGGCTTGTTGGAAGTGGAACGGATGGTCGTCTGTTCAGAAGCGAAGGCAGAGTGGATTGGAGTAACCTCCTGGCCGTGCCGGCTGGAGGTGAGATTACGCAGTTGCTTCCGATTACAGCCGCCGATCCGGAGGCCGATGTCGCAACTGGCGATGTTGGCGATCCCAATCCCGATAGCGGATTCTACGTGGTATCGAGTAATCCAGGACGCATTTACAAGATGTCCGGACAAACCGCTGAGAGCTGTGTCTATACCTCTGAAGTGTTGGATGCGGGGCGGACGGTTTCGTGGGGGTCTTTGCGACACCTTTCCGGTATGGGTTTGTTCGACAACCACCTGAAAGTGTCGACGCGCTCAGGGAATGTGAGTGATCCGAACCGTTCATGGTCGGATTGGCTGTCTTTGGAGAATGGGCGGATCGTCAGCCCGAGTTCGCGTTTTCTGCAGTATAAGATTGAGATCGAGGCCGGTCATCCGGGTATCCAGCGGATACAGGCCTACTATCAGGAGCAGAATCTTGCGCCGGATGTTGGGAATATCCGTATTTTGCCAGGAGCCTATCGTTTGTTTGCCCAGCCGCGCCCTGCACAGAACATCAACCTCAGTTCGGTGATCCGGGGCGGAGCGGATGCGGCTCTCAGTGCCGGAGCGCAGCGGATTCCGCAACTGGTGCCCGAAAAGGAGGAAGGTGCGGTCACGGCGGTCTGGATGGCTTCGGACTCCAATGGTGATCGTCTTCTGTTCGATCTCGATATCCGGAAGATCGGTGAGCCTTCGTGGATCCGTGTGGTCTCCGAGATTTCCGAGCCGGTATTCGCGATGGATATCCGTGGTCTGGATGAGGGATACTATCAGGTGAAAATCAGGGCCGATGATCGTTTGGATAACCTTCCGGAGCGTGCGGCTTCCTATGAAAAGGAAAGTGATCCTTTCCTGATCGATTTTACCTCCCCTCAGGTTCAGTTGGGGAGCTTGTCTTCCGAAGGTGGAATCGCCATTGCGAAGGTTGTGGTTACAGATCAGTTTGGGGTGATCAGCAATGCCTACTACAGCGTGAACGGAGAGCAGGTCTTGCGTTCGCTACCGGATGACGGTCTGTTTGATCAGACTACCGAGTCTTTCACGGTGGTGTTTGATTTGATTCCCGGGCGGGCCAATAGCCTGGTTTTCCAGGCATATGACGAGAACGACAACGTTGGCTTGGTAACGCGAAGCATTCCCGGAGGGGAATAAACCAGGGCGGATTTCCGGAGCATCACAATCGAAGTGGAGATAATTGGGCGCGCCTGTCCGGCGAAGGACAGTGCTTTGTCTTCGTTCATGTAGAGTCTATGCGTCATTCTCACGGTTTGCCCTCATCCTGCGTGTGGTGGGCGCGTGCCGATCGCCGGGCAAGGCTGGTCTATTTCACTTTTTGAACCAGCGCAGGATTGAGGTCTTGAGGCCGCTGGCCCAGGCGAGCGCTGCATAGACTGCCATGCCGCAGAGGATGATTCCGGATGTGGCGACCGCGAGGGTGACTTTGGATGCATTTTCCGGGTGGGGCAGCCACCAGAGCCTGAGAATATAGCAGGCACCTCCCATCAGGGCGCTGATCGCCAGGATGCGGGCGGTCTGGGCGAGAATCGATCCGACGGGTATGCTGAAGTGGCGTTTGCGGAAGCTTCCGAATAGAAAAAGCGTCTGCAGGATGGAGGTGATGGTGTTGGCGGATGCGAGACCGATGACTCCAAACGGGTACATCAGGGCTACGCTCAGTGCTGTATTGAAGAAGAGGGAGTAGATGGCGATCCGCACCGGGCTCTTCATGTCCTTTGAAGCGTGGAATCCGCGAATGGTGAGGGCGATCAGTGAATAGAATGGAATGCCGATGGCGTGGATGGCGAGGAGCGGGCCGATTTGGGAGACCTGATCCGCCTCAAACCGGCCCCACACAAACAGAAGGGAGATGATCGGCTCGGCCAGCACAGCAAGGCCGAACATCGCGGGCAGAGTGATGATGAGGGTGAGGATGGTACCGTTCTCAAAGGTCTCTGAAAACGCCTGCCGGTTATTGGCGGCGGAATGGCGGGCAAGCAGGGGGAAAAGCACCGTGTAGATGGCCACTGAAAACATCCCGAGCGGAAGCTCCGTCATACGTGATGCCAGATAGAGCTGGGCGACCGCGCCATCCGACACCTTGTAGGCGAGGATGCGCGAGATCAGGGTGTTGAGTTGGATGACAGCAGCCCCAAGTGTGGCGGTGAGAAAGAGGGTTTTTACTTCGAGAAGGTGAGGGGTGTGGCTGGTGTCGACTGCGGGTTTCCATCCACTTGCCAGAGCCTGCAATGCCGGGAGCAGAAGCTGCAGACAACCGCCCGCCAGCACCCCTCCGCATAAGGTGAAGGCGAGTGCCCGGGGTTCCTGCTTCCACACAAACCCCCCGAGCACGATCGCGCCAATCATCGCGATGTTCAGCAGGATCGGTGAGAAGGATGGGATCAGGAACTTGCCAAGGCTGTTCAATGCAGCTGTCAGGATCGCCGCCATGCAGATGAGAAGCGTGTAGGGCAGCAACCACTGGAAAAACGGCACCGCCACTTCCCAGGCGCTTCCGAGCCAACCCGCACGAAGCGCCCCTTCCATGGAAATCACACCGACCAGAATGATCGCTCCGGTGATGATGGCGAGGTAGGTCAGTGTCTGGTTTGCGGTCTGCCAGGCATCCCGTATGCGCTTGTCTTGCACTAAACCGGAGAACACCGGGGTGAATGCGGAGGACAGCGCCCCCTCTCCGAGTAGCCTGCGGAAGAGGTTAGGGACCGTAAACGCCAGAAGGAACGCCGAACTGTAGATGCCAGTGCCAAGCGCCGACATCATCACCACGTCCCGAAGCAGCCCGAGAAGTCGGGATGCCAGGGTCGATAGGCTCAGGTTGAGGATGTGGCGCAGACTCTTGCGGAACATGAGTTGCAACGCTCATGTTTGTGGACTCTGGATGCAATCCATAAATTGACCGGGGAATGTTGTGTCGGGGCAGAGGCAAGACCGGCTTTGTGCAGTTGGCTTGCGATCATTGTTGAATAAGTTTTTGCCACAGAGATCACATGGATCACATCGGGAAGATGAAACTGAAGCTCTTCCCGTAGCGGAACACGGGAGTGTTCCGACCCGTTGGGCGCGGGTTGGAGAAGAAGAGGGTGAACCACGGAATACACGGAATGCACGAAAAAGGGAGGAAGAGCGGCTCGGTGAGGACACCTCGCCCTATCGGGTGCGGGGATTTCAGGCGTTGGCAGATCCAGCCCTCTATTGGGAAGGATAGACGAAAGAGCGCGGGTAGGGATGAGCGTCCCCGCTCATCCGCGTGGGCTTCACAGCATGGCTGAAGCCACACCCTCCGGAAGGAAAGAATGCAAGGGTGTGGGGACTGTCATGGAGTGGTTGTAAATTTGGTGTGAATTGATTTTGACCAATAGGCGGTGATGTGCTTTAAGTTGTTCAGTTATACCTCATTACATGACATCGTGTGATCCTGACCCCTCGTGCTGAGGGGTTATCCGATGGTCTTGTAGACCCATCAACTCAGCTTCATCACCTATGAAAACCTTCCTGTTTCGTCGGCTGTGTATGTTTCTCTGTTCCGTTATTGCGATGGGCCTTTTTGCTGCGCCCAATGATCCAGCGCGGGTGGAGGTGGGTCTTGTTCAGGTAGCGGAATACAACCCTCCCATCGGGGCCAATGAGTTTGGGGATCCGGGTGGAACGGCTTTTTCTGCGGGAAACCTGATTCCCGATAGTGGATTTGAGCCGATTTCGATGCGAAAGAGGTTGCGGGTTGCACGGACTGGAGTCGAATCGGGTCGGGTTTGGTTTGAGGTCGATGGGAACGGTGGAATGAGTCGATGGGAGCTTACCGGTATGGGCCTCATGAATGGTGCGGCAGTAAGGATTTACCGGATCGTCGATAGCAATGGACAGCCATTGCCCCAGAATGCATCCGACAACTATTTGGATTTGACTGGGGCCGCCGCGTATCGGCGCGTGGGGACTTCGACGGTTCCTGAAGCGGGGACGCCCGGTTTGCCTTTCGGTGGGTGGGTGGATACGATGTACGCTCAGCCTTCGTCTTTGTATGGAACGCGGGCGAATCTTGACTTCACGGATGCTTTCTGGGTTGAGAACGGGCACACCTATCACTACATCGTTACCGCGATTGGATCGAACACGAATGAAGCGGGAGGAGAGAATGAAAGTGATCCGGCAACGGCGGTTGAGGTGTCGGCTGCACCGGATGTGGGTCTGTCGGGTGCTCCTCGCGTGTATTCTTCATCTGGAAGTGGTCTCAACGAGATCGGACGGGCCGTTCAGGGGTCCTGGTTCAGCTTTCAGGCCCGGGTGACTGGTGCCGAGGGGAGCGTGAGCTGGCAATTGCTGGACGAAAACAATCAGGTAATAGCTCCTCCAGCCGGTCTGTCTTTCGACTCCACTACCGGAACGCTTTCCGGAGAGCCAACGTCGACGCCTTCTCCGACCCTTCTCCGGTTTAGGGCTACCGCTTCGAACGGAATCGGTTCCAGAGACTTTGTTCTCAACCAGCCGGATTGGGTTCCGACAGGAGGAAGTGAACGTCCACAGCCCCCGCTCAATGTGTCGGCTGTGGCCGGGGATGGGCATGTGCATCTCTCGTGGAATGCAAGCCCGACTCCCGGGGTGGTGGGTTACAGGATCTACCGGTCGGAAGCGCCAAGATCGCAGCAGCGTCAGCGCATCTACCTCGCGGAAGGAGCACCCGCGCTCGTGAAAGATGATTATGTTCACTTCGAGAAACGTGTGCTGAAGGCTGATCCGATGTGGGCTCATCCCCGGGTCCGCCAAGGAACGGTGAATGAGACCTGGCGGGTGGATACGGCTGCGGGAGTGTCCGTCGAAAGGGTTCCGCATCCGGGAACGATCCCTCCGGA
Source organism: Opitutales bacterium (assembly GCA_033813415.1). Lineage (GTDB taxonomy): Bacteria > Verrucomicrobiota > Verrucomicrobiia > Opitutales > JAFGAQ01 > JAFGAQ01. The sequence continues at coordinate 29,051 of JAPXRV010000025.1, forward strand.
ATTTGTTTTTCCCGGTGAGTCTTGTGCTCGTTTTGATGCAACGCAGGCCGGGGCTGCGGGAGCTGAAGGACCTTACATTTTTTATCCTGCCAATGATGTTGGAGAGGCGGATTGGTATTCCCAGCTCGAACCCGGAAGAACCTATCGCTATGAAGCATGGATGCGGCAGGAAGGACTCGGCAACGGAGGCCAGGTGCGCTTGGGGTTCAATCAATACTACTATGCTTTGGGTCAGGAGTTCGTCGTGGATGGTGAATGGCATCTTTACGGTTTTGAGTTTGTTGCTTCTGAGCGACCAACTGCCGGCTTTCACGCATGTCCGCGGATTGAATTCAGCGGTCCCGGGCAGTTGTGGATCGACAATATCCGGCTGTTTCGGGCGGATACTCCAGAGGTTATTGCTTCTGTCATCGCGCCTCCGAGTCCGCTTGTATTCAACGAGCTGATGGCGCACCAACCGGAAACCGGAGAGAAGGGGATGCTGCGTTCGATGGGGGTGGTGCTGAATCAGGGCACCATGGCGGGTTGTTTGTCGCTGCATCGGGATTCAACGCTGACGATGAACTGGTATCAGGCGGTGGAGTCCGCCCCGAATATGACAGTGCCGGTCTTTCTCCAATATGCCTATTTGACGGGAAATGCACCCAATAACCGGATGAAACCATGGCTTAACATTTCGAGTCACATGAGTGAAGCCGAGTGGCTCGTGCTCATGGAGTATTTGGCGGCTCCGATCGACCCGGGAAATCCGGCTGATGTCGCCGCCAAGCCGTGGGCATACCTTAGGTATCGGCAGCGCGGAACCACCCGGCCGTGGACGGACGATTTTCTGCGGATCTATGTGGAGTTCGCGAATGAGACATGGCACAATGGAGCGGTCTCCGATGAATGGTTCGGGTGGGGGCGCAGTGGTTGGGTCCACGGTGGCAGCAAGGAATTCGGATTGGCTGCGCATCACATCATTGAATGTCTGGCGCAGGAGTCTCCCTGGTATACGTCGATGGCTTCATCTGGGAAACTGCGGATTGTGATGGGAAGCAATTACCAGAACTACGCTGAGATCGCGGCCCAGGACGCTCCGGGGGCTCATGCCATTGGGCACACTACATATGTAGGTCCCAAGTGGGAGGTGGGAGAAACCCCACATGAAAACTATGATGATCATGGGATTCAGGCGACTTTGCTGGGAAATGTCGCCGATACGGAAGGTGCTTTGGTGATGTATGCCCGGTCAAGGGAAACGCTCGCACGGTCGGGTCATTTCATGGATCTATTGGGCTATGAGGGTGGTCCAAGCGGTTATTCCTTGCCCGGTCAGGAGCCGCATCCGAATGCATTTGAGTATTCGGAGCGCTATGGGAAGTCACTGGCGATGGCAACGGCCTCTTTGGAAGCGTGGTTGAGTGCATATAAGTATGGGTTTGGCGATCAGGGGTATCTGAGCATGGGAATCGGCGCCTACTGGTCTTCGCACACGATGATCCACAAGGGCTACCGTCCGCATGCGGGTTGGTTGGCTACGGTTATGCGCAACCGCTATGCCACGGGACGCATGATCGCGAGCGAGGTTGCGAGTGCTCCAACGATCAACTGGGATGGGGTAGAGTATCCGTTGATCTCGAGCTATGCATTCCGGGACGGTAACCGGCTGAGTGTTTTTGTGATGTCGCGAAAGCTGGGTGGGGTTCACGATGGAGTGGACTGGGGTGATGGTTCTACTCCGGTTACGCTTGTGTTACCTGGAAACCCGGTATCTCCCGCTACGTTGTATCGTCTTAGTGGTGATCCTAGGGCGACCAACCGCGAGTCGATGCAGGTGTCGATCCAGTCTTCGACAGTCAATCTTTCCAGGGAAACTCAAATCGTGATGCCGGAGGGCTCGATCTATTTGTATGTGGTGGACACCGATCTGCCGGATCGGGATGATCCGCTTCCCCCGCCAGTGGGAGCCCCGATTGTATCCTATGCGTCGAACGGGACAACTTTGCAGTGGCAGTCGGTGTCCGGTGCCAGTGGCTATACTGTGTTCCGCAGTAAGGTGCCCATGTTCACCCGTGGGGATGCATATGAGCGGGTGGAGACGGGATCCACGACATTTACGGACACGAGTGCGGTTGGCGGCTCGACCTGGTACTATCGGGTGGCGGCGAACAATCCGTGGGGCACCGGCTTTTGGACCGCGGTTGCAGTTGGAGGGACGAATCCTTCCGAGCCGATCATGGATGCCCCTGAGCTCCGGGGATTGATGGAAGGCCCTGGCTCTTTGGTGGTTCAGTGGGATGAAGTGGTTGGTGCTTCCGGATACAGGGTTGGTCTGGCCACGAGTGCAGGAGGACCATACGAGTGGTTCGAAGCAGGTATTGCCACGAGTTGGTTGCTCGACAATCTGGAAGACGGGCGCACCTACTATGTGACCGTGTATGGATACAGTGATCAGGGGCAGGGACCTGAGGCTGTAGAGCGTTCGGGGATTCCCCTTGCTGGAGGTTCCGAGGCGGTATTGGCGGCATGGGAAGGTCATGATTTGGTGTATGCAGGGCACAGTTCCGCCTGGCCCGCAGTTCTGCCGGTTGAACGTCATTTTCAGTCGATCCAGCCAGAGTATCTGGAAAAGGGTGCGGGCGTGATTCTCGATCCCGACAATTATGGATTCAACCCCGGAACGGGTCCAAATGGTGTGGGCTGTCACTATGATGGAAAATACGTCTTCATGCCGTCGGATGATGGTGGAAACTTCGGCGCCGCAGGTGGCGGTTCGTTCGCGAATGCATTGTCGAGGGATTTGTTTGTCGGGTTTAGTGTGATGCCGGCGGCTGGCCAGTCGCTTTCAATTTCGGGGATCGATACTGGCTTTCAATACTCATTTGGAGGAGAGGGCCGAACCCTATTACTGCACCTTCGATATCGCTTGGGCGATGGGGAATGGCATGATTTGCCCGTCAGCGGCTACCAAATTCTGCCTGGCTCCAGAACAACGAATGATGTCAGCATTCCGCTATCACAGGAATCCGACTTGCAGGATATTTCAGTTCCCGTGGAGTTCCGGTTTTACCTGTATTCCACTCAGGAAGATGCCCGATACCATCCCGTATCCATGTATCGATCGGAGGGGGCTGAACTCATGCTGAGGGGCTCGGTTGAAACCGTTGGAGTTCCGGGTGTCCCATCCGGCTTGAGAGGGGTGATTCAAAACGGTCAAATCATGCTGGCGTGGAATCCGCTTGCAGGGGTGAACCGCTACCGGGTGAGGTGGGGCAGCTCCGCGCTGAGCCTCATCAACCTGGTGGATGATTTGTCTCAGGCGAGTCTGGTGATGTCCGACCCGGCCATTCCCGCGTTCTTCTATACGGTCGAAGGCGTGAATAGCTTTGGTGCTGGAGTCGCCTCGGAGGTTTGTCGCGTCGGCCTCATTCCCAACCGCGCTCCGGTGTTGATTGGGATTGGCGCCAAGAGTGTCGCCCCAGGGCAAACGATTACCTTCCAGATCGCAGCCACGGATGAGAATGGGGATGTTCTCCAGTATGCGGCCGAAGTTCCCCCGACTCCCGATCGTTGAATGGCAGAAGCCGGCTCATGGATGATTCTACAACTTCAAGATACGATGAATGAATGAGTCCATTGCTGGTTTCGAATCGTGAAACGTTGGTGTTTCAATGATAGTTCCGTTTGCTTGGCGAATCATCCGTTTTCAGATGATTTGATCCGCACATGCCTATCCGGATGAAAGAATGATGCTATCTGGGACACCAACAAGCGGTCTTATGCATGGTTTGAGAGTTGTCCGCGTGTTCTCCGGCTAAAGCGTCCGATATCGGATAGAGATCCGGCGGGGTGGAAAGCGGTATCGGTCTTCTCTATTATAGTTGGGGCGGGTTTTGGTCCTTTTGGGAGACTATGTTCGTTCCAAAAAGGGGGGGGCATGGAGAGGGTGTGTTGTCGTCGCTACGTTGGAGGTCCAGTGACCGAAGGGTGTGTTGAGCTCGAGGATGCTTGAGTGGAAAGCGCACCAAAATTACTGCGGATGGCATTTTCGAAGATGGATCCAAAAACGCATGCTTCCTTGAAATATGCTTGATCAAGGATATTTATAATAAAGACACAGTGCCTTTATTTAAATTTTGGGGTGTTTGGCATCAGAACAAGGAGGAGTTTGTATGAAGCGGAAACGAATGGTTGTTCATGGTAGAGATGGCGTGTATCATCTTATGAGCCGGTGTTGTTTGGGTGAGCACTTGCTGGAGGATGGGGAGAAGGAGATGCTGGTGCGGATGATGCGTCGGCAGGCGGCGTTCTGTGGGGTGGACCTTCTGGCTTACTCAATCATGTCGAATCATTTTCACATTCTGGCTCGTGTCCGGCATGAGAAGCCTCAAACCGATGAGGAGTTGCTGCGGCGTTTCCGTTTGCTGCATGAGGGTTCTCGTCTGTCTCCGTATTCGATGACACCGGATGCGCTTGAGAAGGCGTTGGAGCGCAATGACAATTTAGCTCAGCGTGTGCGCGATGCTTTGCTTGCTCGCATGGGGGATGTGTCGGTGTTTATGCGCGAGCTCAAGCAGCGTTTCACTATCTGGTATAACCACCAGAATGGAAATCATGGTACTTTGTGGATGGAGCGTTTCAAGAGTCTGGTTGTGGAGCCTTCACTTCAGGCGATGGCGACCGTAGCCGCCTACATCGACCTCAATGCGGTGCGAGCAAAGCAGGTGGATGATCCGGCGGATTACCGTTTCTGCAGCTATGCCGCAGCGATGGGTGGAAAGGCATCCGCGATGGAAGGATACCGGCTGATCTATGGTGGGCGCAGCTTTGATGAGGCCATGGCCGGGTATCGTCTGTGCCTATTCGGGAAGGGTGCAAAACCAAAGGGTGAGCTGGGTAAAGACCGTGGGGTGATTTCCGAAGCAAAGCTGGATGAGGTGATCCGCAACGGAGGCAAGGTGGAGATGTCGGAGTTAATTCGGCGTAGGGTGCGCTACTTCAGCTATGGTATGGCGATTGGTTCGAAGCTTTTCCTGAGTGGGATCTTTGAGGAGCACCGGGAGTGCTTTCCTGAGAGCAGAAAGGCGCGATTTGGCAAGATGAAAGGAGCCGACTGGGGTGGACTTCAGGTTGTCCGTGACCTCAAGGTAAATATCTTCGGGTGAGTTTGAGGGCTTGCATGTATCGTGCATGGAAGAGCTGCCTGCCCTTCGGGAGTTGCGGATCGGTGGTAGCCATCTGCCTTCCATTGAGAGTCTAGGGCAATTACCGAATTTGCGTTTGCTGATGCTGAATCTGATGCCAAAACTGAAGAGTCTCAAAGGGCTTGAAGGGCTGACTGGACTGGAGGTTCTGGACGTGACTCAGTGTGGTGGACTCGAAGATGTATCGGCGATACCCGAGCTCAAAAATCTCAAGAACCTTGAGTTAGGCTGTTGTCCTCACATCCATTCTCTAGATGGAATAGCCATACCGGATGATTGTGCAGTATCGTTCGTCCCAGGAGGAAAAGTGAGCGATGGTTTTTAGGGAGGAGTGATTATCATTCGTGTTGGTAGACCCCGTTTTGGTCTTATGGGAGGCCCACTACTTGTGCCTCGGGTATGACGGAGGCACGGGCGAGGAAGAAACCGATGATGATGGCCGTGGACACGGCTATTTTGAACGCGGTTGCGAGCATGCTTCCGATGAAGGATCCCCAGCCCGCACGCGAGGAATCGGGGAGGTTTCGGCCTCCAATGAGTTCGAAGAGAACGGCACCGACCCACGGCGCCACAAGAAGCGAGAGGAACTGGGGTGGAATGAAGACAGCTATTACCGCTCCGAGAACAGCACCCAGGCTGCCCCTCCATGTTGCTCCGTACCTTTTCGCACCCCACCATGTGAGGGCGTAATCGCCGAGCAAAGCGAGAAAAGTGAGCGCTGTCATCATGCCGATGACGCTCCATGAAACCGAGCACTGCGGAACCCAAAGCCTGTGCATGATCACTCCGCCCAGAACGATCAGGTTTCCAGGTGCTACAGGAAGGAAGGTGGCAATAAACCCGACGATGAAAACCAACACAACTATCGCCATGGCCCAGAACTCAGCGGAGATCATCCAATCGAATGAGGGAAAGTTCATGGTGCTTGCGCAGTGTGGAGAAAATTGGAGGCACGGGTCGGAATCGAACCGACGCATAGGGCTTTTGCAGAGCCCGGCCTTACCACTTGGCTACCGTGCCATCTCGGGTTCCGGTTCGATCAGGTTTTGCCTGTCTCCAGAATCAGCGTTACCGCATGCCCTTGAATAGAAGTTGCAATTTAGAGTTTTATCGGAACGTATTTCAACCATTATTTTCGATCTATGCTGTCTAAACGAATTATTCCGTGCCTCGATGTCACTGCGGGAAGGGTAGTAAAGGGGATTCGCTTCCTGGAGTTGCGTGATGCCGGTGACCCCGTGGATATCGCGAAGGCTTATCAGGAACAGGGAGCGGATGAGCTGGTGTTCCTTGATATCACGGCATCCAGCGACAACCGCGGGATCATGCATGATGTGGTGGAGAGAACCGCATCCGAGTGTTTTATGCCGCTGACAGTTGGGGGAGGGCTGCGGACATTGGACGATATTGTGGCCATGCTTCACTCCGGAGCCGACAAGGTGAGCCTGAATACTTCGGCGGTGCAGAATCCGGGGTTGATCAATCAGGCTTCCGAGCGTTTCGGAAACCAGTGTATTGTGGTCGCGATCGACGCGAAGCGGGATCCGGCTTCAGGTGGTTGGCGGGTATACACTCATGGTGGGCGCAATCCCACGGACTGGGATGTCGTCAGTTGGGCCAAGGCGGTTGTTGCAAGAGGGGCGGGCGAGATATTGCTGACCAGTATGGACTGCGATGGCACGAAGGATGGGTATGACAATGCATTGAACCGGGCGGTCAGCGATGCGGTGCAGGTCCCGGTTATCGCGTCAGGTGGGGCCGGTAATCTGGATCACTTGGTGGATGCGGTGACGTTGGGAGGGGCGGATGCGGTGTTGGCGGCGTCCATCTTCCATTTCGGGACCTACACAATTCCTCAGGCCAAGGCACACATGCACCGGGCCGGGATTCCAGTCCGGCTCTTGGGTGATGTTTGAGCCGGTTTTTATTTGGGAATCGGAATCTTCAGTATGAGGGCCATGAGCAGTAGCCTGGTTTATTCCCCTCGGATT